>NZ_JAMYMZ010000022.1:0-87813 GCF_040318825.1 Mesorhizobium sp. M1006 | reverse complement strand
CGCAAAATTTTTTAATAATTACCGGGGCGGGCCCGCGCCTCGATACCACCCCCACGCGGGGGGCGGCGTTTATGCCGGCCCCCACCTTTTTGTCCGAGCATCGGATTGCCAAAACCGCTTTGGACTTGGGTCAGCTGGAAATAACCGGAGACGATCATGTCGCGCATCGGAATCCACTCATTCGTCTGGTCGGCGAGCTCGGCGCAGGGCGACCTCGAGCGGACGCTGGCCAACACCAGGGAAGCCGGCTTCGACCTGATCGAATTCTCCTATCTCGACCCCGCCAATGTCGACATTGACGGCCTGGCCAAGCGGATCGCCGATCTCGGCCTCGGCGTTGCGATCAGCATTGGACTGCCGGCCGACGGCGATATTTCGAGCGCCGACAAAACGATTGCCGCGCACGGCGTCGAAATCCTGGAACGCACGATCGCGCTGACCCGCGATCTCGGCGGCCAGAAGGTTGCCGGCATCCTCAGCACCAGCCACGGCTTGCAGAGCGAGGCGCCGACGCGTGACCAGTGGAACCGCAGCGCCGGCACGCTGGCCGAGGTGGCGGACACGGCAAAATCAGCCGGCGTCACCCTCAACCTCGAAATCGTCAACCGCTTCGAAAGCAATCTGCTCAACACCGCCGCGCAAGGCATGGCCTTCATCGCGGACAGCGGCTCCGACAATATCTTCCTGCATCTCGACAGCTT
Source organism: Mesorhizobium sp. M1006 (assembly GCF_040318825.1). Taxonomy (NCBI): domain Bacteria; kingdom Pseudomonadati; phylum Pseudomonadota; class Alphaproteobacteria; order Hyphomicrobiales; family Phyllobacteriaceae; genus Mesorhizobium; species Mesorhizobium sp. M1006. The sequence continues at coordinate 87,112 of NZ_JAMYMZ010000022.1, read as the reverse complement.
CCACATGAACATCGAGGAGGCCGATGTCGGCTTGGCCATTCGCAATGCGGTCGGGAAGATCGGCTATGTCCATATCGGCGAGAGCCATCGCGGTTTCCTCGGCACCGGCAATATCGATTTTGCCGCGATATTCGATGCGCTGACCGCCATCGGTTACAGCGACGACCTCAGCTTCGAATCCTTCTCCTCGGAAATCGTCGACGCGAACCTGTCGCGGAAAACCGCGATCTGGCGCAATCTGTGGACCGACAACATCGAGCTGGCCAAACATGCGCGCCGCTTCATTGCGCTCGGACTGGAGACGGCACGGCGCAAGGCCGAGCTTGTTTCCGCAACGCACCGGCCCTGAGCCCTCGCAGTTCCGAAGTCGATCTGGTTAGGCCAGAGGCGCTATATTAGCCGGCAAAACGCGGCCCAAGTTCCTCGATGCGGCGAATCATCGCCTGGAAATCCTCCAAAATGCGCTGGTGCAGGTGAACCGCCAGTTCCGGGTATTCCTCGAGGATGCGGCGGAACATCTTGCGGCTGAGCCGCAGCACTTCCGAATCGATTTCGGCGGAGGCGCTGGTCAGCCGGTTGGTGTCGGCGATCAGCGCCAGTTCGCTGAGCATGGTGCCGGGGCCGACGGTGCCGATCGGGATGCGCTCGCCGTCGTGCTCGCGGTAGAGGACGATGCGGCCGCTGACCACGATGTAGGCCGAATCAGCCTCGTCGTCCTCGCGGTAAAGCTTGTGGTCGGCTTTCAACATGGTGGTTTCGGCGCCGAAGGCGAGCAGACGCAGCTGTTCCTGCGTAAAGCCCTCGAAGAGCCTCACGGTGGACAGGATGCGGATGTCGTCATCCAGCGCCATCTAGCTATGTCCCCGAACCGTCAGTCCGACTCCTCCCCTACGAGGCCGATCCAAAACCACCTCCAGCCTCAGGACCGTACCCGAAAAGCGCCCCGCCCGGATCGCTTATTTGAATAATGAAATGTTTAAGGAACCAGCTTGTAGCCGCCGCTTTCTGTCACGAGAATTTCCGCGTTGGAAGGATCGCGCTCGATCTTCTGGCGCAGCCGGTAGACGTGAGTTTCGAGCGTATGCGTGGTGACGCCGGAATTGTAGCCCCAGACTTCCTCCAGCAGCACGTCGCGGGTCACCACCTTCTGGTCGGCACGGTAGAGATATTTGATGATCGAGGCTTCCTTTTCGGTCAATCGCACCTTGGCGCCGCGCGGGTCGATCAGAAGCTTCTGGCTGGGCTTGAACGTGTAGGGGCCGACCGAGAAAGTGGCGTCCTCGCTCTGTTCGTGCTGGCGCAACTGCGCGCGGATGCGGGCCAGCAGCACGGCAAAACGGAACGGCTTCGTCACATAGTCGTTGGCGCCGGCCTCGAGGCCAAGGATGGTGTCGGAATCGGTATCATGGCCGGTCAGCATGATGATCGGCGCCTTGTAGCCGCCCTTGCGCAATATCTTTACCGCCTCGCGGCCATCCATGTCGGGCAGGCCGACATCCATGATGAGCAGGTCGATGAGCCCGCCACGCGCCGTGGCGACGCCTTTGGCGGCGGTCGCTTCCTGCAGGACATCGAATTCCTCATAAAGCGACAATTGCTCGACAAGGGTGCCGCGCAGGTCGTCATCGTCGTCGACGATCAGAATGGTGCGTGAAGTCATGGATCAATCCGTTGTTTTGAAAAGAGATTTCAGTTGACCGCTGCCTGTTTATGCGGAAGCTGACCGGCACAACAGCCGTTCACAGTGATTTGTTCCGTGGCACGATCATACAAGAAAAAACACGATCGCAATGCAGTCGGTGCAATTTTGCCGAAAGGGCTCACCGTGCTCACCGTGCGCGCGCGCCCCGGCCAACCCAGCCAGGGCTTTCTGCAGGCCGGCAAACTGGTGTTTCCATGTGCGCTGGGGCATGGCGGCATCTCGGCCGGCAAGCGCGAGGGCGACGGCGCCACGCCGCTTGCCTCGATGCGGATATTGTCGGGATATTTTCGCGGCGACCGTTTTGCCGGCGGCCGCCGGACGCGGCTGGCGATGACGCCGATCGGCCGCGACCTCGGCTGGTGCGAAGTGCCTGGGGACCGCAACTACAACCGCCCGGTCAAAATCCCCTATGGCGCCAGCCATGAGCGGATGCTGCGCACCGACGATCTCTATGACGCCTGCCTGGTGCTGGACTGGAACATTGTGCCGCGCCGGCGCGGGCGCGGCAGCGCCATCTTCTTCCACCTGGCGCGCCCCGGCTTCACGCCGACGCAAGGCTGCGTCGCGGTAACCGCCCGCACCATGGCGCGGCTGCTGCCGCTGCTGTCAGAGCGGACGGTGGTAAGGGTGGTGAGGTGAGGGAATAGGGGAATAGGGGAGTAGGGCAGTAAGAGTAGAGACAGGGGCGGGCGCGCCGCTTAGCTTTCCTACTCCCCTACTCCCCTACTCCCCTACTCCCCTACTCCCCTACTCCCCTACTCCCCTACTCCTTTGCCACCCGATGTCGAGAAGGCCGAGCCGGCCGAGTTCGCGGTCCATGGCGCGTGCGATGTCCTTGCGTTCGCCGCCGATGTCGCGAAGCTGGCGATCGGAGAGATCCTCGACATTTTGGTAGGGAAGATTGACCGCGATTTTTGCGTGCCGAAGCCAGTCAAGCACGGCGCGCAGCCAGGCCGGGCGGAGGGTTACCGAGCGCAAGGCGATGTCAGACATGGTGCAATCCGCTTCTCCGGACATCAAATCCGGTTTGATGTTTCTTCGATGCTCAGATCATGGCGGATTGAAATTCAAACGGGAAACGAGTAGTTTTTTCTGCATCTTCAAGTTCTGTTTGATGATTGGAATGCTCGACCGAACCCTCGACCGAACCCTCCTCGTCTGGCACTGATGGCGCGCCTGCTGCCTGGAACCCGTGCGCTGCGGACGCTGGAGGCAGCGGCGCGGCACCTCAATTTCACCCGCGCCGCCGACGAGCTCGGCCTGACGCCGGCAGCGGTCAGCCATCAGATCAAGGAAATCGAGGATCAGCTCGGCATCGTGCTGTTCACACGCACCAGCCGCACGATCCGGCTGACCGAGGCGGGCGCGGTGCTGTTCGAAGCTTCGACCGATGCGCTCGACCTGCTTGGCCGGGCCGTCTCACGGGCGCAGAAGACGGCGCGCGGATCGGCGCTGCTGAAGGTCACCCTCGATGCGCAATTCGCGACGAAGTGGCTGATGCGGCGCGTCGACGATTTTCGCAAGCAGCATCCGGCAATCGAGCTGCGTTTCGACATCAGTTACGAGGTGCGCGACTTCGATCGCGACGACGTCGATCTCGGCATCCGTTTCGGCACCGGCAAATATCCGGGGCTTCGCTCGCACCGGCTGTTCGAAAACGTCATCATCCCCGTCTGCAGCCCGGCCTTGCTGCGGTCAGGGCCGCCGCTCAAGGAGCCGCGCGACCTGTTCCATCATACGCTGGCCCATATCGAGTGGTCACGCCAGGGCGTCACCTGGCCGAATTGGAGCATGTGGATGGCGGCGGCGGGCGTCGACGATTTCGACGACAGCCGGACCATCGTGTTCGGCAATTCGACGGATGCCGTCCAGGCCGCGCTCGACGGCAACGCGGTCGCGCTCGCCGATTTCGCCATGGTGGCAAACGACCTTTCGGAAGGTAGGCTGATCCGGCCGTTCGAACTCGGCATCAAGGTCGCGCCCGAATTCGCCTATTTCCTGGTCTATCCGGAGACCGCGGCGAATGATCCGCGCATCGTCGCCTTTCGCGATTGGCTTCTCGAGGAAATCGCCAGGACCCCGAGCTGACGGTCAGCCCGCCGCCGCGCCGAACCAGCCGATCACCGCGCCGATGAGAAGCAGCACGCCGAGCCAGTGACCAACATCGATGAGCGTCAGATCCCAGCCGAAACCTTCGTAACGATGGTTGACCGAAAGCGTGGTGGCGACGAACCCCAGCCAGAGAACGAAGCCGAAGATCACCCCGGCAAGCAGGCTCGGCTCGCCGCCGGTTACGGCGCCGATGATCAGCGACATGACCAGCGCCATGACGAGCTCCGCGATGAAGGAGACGACGAAGGGCAGCATCGATTTGCTCATCGTCGCCGGATCAAGCTTGGCGGCCTTCAGCCACGGCTTGCTCAAGCCCATGTACCAGGCCGCGCCGAACAACCACGCCACGACGGCGGCGACGATTACCGCCAGCCAATTGATTGCTGAAAAATCCATGGTTCCCTCCGGTCGATTGCGCGATGGAACGCCTGTTCGGCGATGCCGTCAAGCAAGGCGCCAGACGGTGGTGCGCTTGACCTCGGCGGCCTCCAGCGCCCGGGTCACCGCCACTTCGTAGACGGCAAGCGGCTCCAGCCCGGTCTTCGGCAGATAGGAGCGGCCGGGATCGCCGACGAGAATGTCGGCACCGCGCGCCTTCAGCGCGACGAACCACGGCATCAGCCTGTCGGCGAAAGTTTTGTCGTAGAAGACGTCGCCGGCCAGCACCACGTCCCAGCCGGCATCGCTGCCGATGCAGTCACCGATGAGGAATTTTATCTCGGTCCCATTTGCCTCGGCATTGAGGCGGATCGCGGTCGCGCAGAATGGGTCGATATCGGCGGCGATCACCTCGGCAGCTCCGGCCTTCACCGCGGCAATGGCGACAAGGCCGGAGCCGGAGGCGAAGTCCAGCACGCGCTTGCCGCGCACCGCCGCCGGATTGTCGAGGATGTAGCGGGCAAGGCCTTGGCCGCCGGCCCAGGCAAAAGCCCAGAAGGGTGGCGGCAGGCCGATTTCGGTCAGCTCGTCCTCGGTCCGCTGCCACAGTTCGTGCGCCTCGTCGGCCAGGTGCAGGCGGATCTCCGGCACATGCGGCGGCGCCATCAGCGCCGTGTTGTCGAGGATGAATTTCCTGGCGCTGTCCGGCGTCAGCGCCGTCAAGGCGCCGGCGTCAGGCCGCCCATGCGGCAAACCTCTTGCCATTCGGCCGGCGTCACCGGCTGCACAGACAGCCGCCCGAGCCGCACCAGCGCCATGTCGGCCAGCTTTGGATTGGCCTTGGCCTGCTCCAGCGTCACCGGCTTCGGCATGGCCTTGAAGGCGCGGATGTCGACGCACTCCCAGCGGGGATCGTCGGTGGTGCTGTCCTGATGGGCCAGAGCGCAGACTTCGGCGATGCCGACGATGTCCAGCCCGTCATTGGAATGGTAGAAGAAGCCGAGATCGCCGATCTGCATCGCCTTCATGTTGTTGCGCGCCGCATAATTGCGCACGCCGTCCCACTGCGTGCCGGCCTTGCCCTTGGCCTTGAGGTCCTCGAAGGAGAAGACCGAAGGTTCGGATTTGAACAGCCAGTAGTTCATCTCAGTTGTCCCGTTGCCGTTGTCGGTTTGTCGCTATCCAGCGTTGGCGCTGCCCCTCACCCTTACCCGCTCCCCGTAAGGACGGGGAGAGGGGTCGCCAGCGCTGGAGCTTCTCCCTTCTCCCCGTTCTTCACGGGGAGAAGGTGCCGGCAGGCGGATGAGGGGCAGGGCGAACGAACGATCATTCACTCACAGGTTTGTTGAAGCTCCAGTTCCATTGCCGGATTTCGACGCTTTCGAACAGCCCCGCCTTGGTATAGGGATCCGCCGCCGACAGCGCTTTTGCCGCCGCCAGATCGGGCGCCTCGACAACGACGAGGCTGCCGTCCGGCTTGCCGTCGGCGTCGAGGAAAGGGCCGGCGAAACCCAGTTTCTTGTCGCCGTTCAGCCCTTCCAGAAAGGCAATGTGCTCGGGCCGCGTGTCGAGCCGCACCTGCAGGCTTCCTGGCTTGTCCTTGCAAATCAACGCAAACAGCATCTTTCCATCTCCGCAATCGTTCGCGATTACATGTCGGCTTCGGTCTTGAGTGGCCTTGTCATCAACGCCGACACAGCCTGGTCTATAGTTATGGTGCCGTCCAGTATGGCGGCGACGGCGGCGATGATCGGCGCGTCGATCTGGCGCTCGCCGGCGATGCGGGCGGCGATTGCCGCCGTCGGCACGCCTTCGGCCAAAGGCAAGCCGACAAGCGGCTTGCCTTGCCCCAGCGCCAGCCCATAGGCGAAATTGCGCGACTGCGCGGACGAGCAGGTGAGCAGCAGGTCGCCGAGGCCGGAAAGCCCCATCAACGTCTCCGGCCTGGCGCCAAAGGCGGCGCCGATGCGGCGCAATTCGACGAAGCCGCGCGTCACCATCGCCGCCTGGGCGCTGGCACCGAGCCCGGCGCCGGTGACGGCACCCGCGGCAATTGCAAAGACGTTCTTCAGCGCGCCGCCGATCTCGACGCCGATCAGGTCGTCGCTCGAATAACAGCGCAGATTTTCCGCCGAAAAGCGGGCGGCAAGGTCGGTGGCCAGAGCCTCGTCGCGGGCGGCGACCACGACGGCCGTCGGCAGGCCCCTGGCGACGTCGGTGGCAAAGCTTGGGCCGGACAAAGCGGCGACCGGATTTGCCGGCAGTATTTCCTCGGTGATGGACGACAGCAGCGCGCCGGTGTCGCGCTCGATGCCCTTGGCGCAGAGGACCAGCGGGACGCCTTTCGGCATATGGCTGGACGCGGCCGTCAGCATAATCCGCAACGATTGCGCCGGCGCTACCGCCAGAACGCAGTCGGCACCGTCGAGCGCCGCCTCGATGTCGCTCGTCGCCACGATGCCGGGATCGAGCGCAATGCCCGGCAGATAGCGCGGATTTTCGCCACGGTCGACCGCCGCGACGGTCTCCGGGTCGCGCGCATAGAGGCGGACGAAATGACCGGCGCGCAGCGTGGCCAGCGCCAGCGCCGTGCCCCAGGCGCCGCCGCCGAGCACGGCGACGCGCCAGCCGCTTGGCGCCTTGTGCTCGCTGCCGGTCATGCCTTGGCCCCACGCCGGCCCGAGCCGACCATCGGGGCCGAGACGCTGTCCAGCGGCCAGCGCGAGCGCGGCACGAAATCGGCGGCGTTTTCACCTGATATGCCGGCGCGCAAGCGCTCGATGCCGGCCCAGGCGATCATCGCCGCATTGTCGGTGCAGAGGTTGAGCGGCGGCGCGACGAAGCTGAACCCGGCCTGCTCGCACAGGCCCTGCAATGTCGCCTTGATGGTCCGATTGGCGGCGACGCCGCCGGCGACAACCAATGCAGGCTCGGCCTTGTCCGGGAATTGCTGACGGAACCGGGTCAGCGCCCGCGCAACACGGTCGCCCAGCGCATCCGCGACCGCCGCCTGGAACGAGGCGCAGATATCGGCGACATCCTGGTCGCTCAGCGGGGCAATCGCGGTTGCCGCCTGGCGCACCGCGGTCTTGAGGCCGGAGAAGGAAAAATCGGGCTGCACGGAGCCCTTCATCGGGCGCGGAAAGGCGAAACGCGTCGCGTCACCGGTTGCCGCCGCCTTCTCGACATTCGGTCCGCCCGGATAGGGCAGGCCGAGCATCTTGGCCGTCTTGTCGAAGGCTTCGCCAAGCGCGTCGTCGATCGTCGTCGCCCAGCGCTGGTAGTCGCCGACGCCGCGCACGGCGACGATCTGGGTATGGCCGCCGGAGACCAGCAGCAAGAGGTAGGGAAAGTCGAGCCCGTCGGTCAGCCTGGCCGTCAGCGCGTGGCCTTCGAGATGGTTGATGGCGATCAGCGGTTTTTTTGCTGCCGCGGCGATTGCTTTGGCCGTCATCAGGCCGACGATCAGCCCGCCGACAAGACCGGGGCCGGCGGTGGCGGCAATCGCATCGATGTCGGCGAGCTCGACGCCGGAATCGGCCAGCGCTGCCTCGATGATGCCGTCGAGCGCCTCGACATGGGCGCGCGCGGCGATCTCCGGCACGACGCCGCCGAAAGCAGCATGCTCCTCGATCTGGCTGAGCACGATGTTCGACAGGATTTGCGGCGTGCTGCGACCGTCCAGCGCCACCACGCTGGCGGCGGTCTCGTCGCAACTCGTCTCGATGCCCAGAACGCGGATCAATTCGTCGCTGTCCTCGATGATTGTGCAACCGGCCTTTCCCCGATAGGAGAAAGCCCGAAAACCTGCCGGGGGTTATCACGGACGACGCGTCATGCAAACAACCTTGAGAATCGGAACACGCGGCAGCCCGCTGGCGCTGGCGCAGGCGCATGAAACGCAGGCGCGGCTGATGGCGGCGCACGGCATGCCGGCGGAAGCTTTCGAGGTGGTCGTCATCTCGACCACCGGCGACCGCATCCAGGACCGGCCGCTGTCGGAAGCCGGCGGCAAGGGCCTGTTCACCAAGGAGATCGAGGAGGCGCTGCTGGCGCGCCGCATCGACATCGCCGTGCATTCGTCGAAGGACATGCCGACGCTGTTGCCCGAGGGGCTCGAACTGTCCGCGTTCCTGCCGCGCGAGGACGCGCGCGATGCCTTCATCGGCAAGGCGGCGCGAACGATTGCCGGCCTGCCGCAAGGCGCCAGGGTCGGTTCGTCGTCGCTGCGGCGCCAGGCGCTGATCCGGCGGATGCGGCCGGACATCGAGGTGGTGATGTTTCGCGGCAATGTGCAGACGCGGCTGCGCAAGCTCGACGACGGCATCGCCGATGGCACAATCCTCGCCTATGCCGGGCTGAAGCGGCTCGGGCTCGAAGACGTCGTCACCGACCTGATGCCGCTCGAGGTCTTTCCGCCGGCGCCGGGGCAAGGCGCGATCTGCATCGAAAGCCGCATCGGAGACCGCGACGTGGAACAGATGCTGGCAGCGATCCACGACGGGCCGACCGGCGAGGCGCTGGCCTGCGAGCGCGCCTTCCTGGCGGCGCTCGACGGGTCCTGCCGCACGCCGATCGCCGGACATGCGACGATATCGGGCGGAACGGTTTCCTTTGCCGGGCTGATCATCTCGCCCGATGGCACGCAGTCGCATGAAGTCAGGCTGCAAGGGCCGGCGCAGGAGGCGGCGCGCATTGGCGCGGACGCCGCGGCGACCGTTCGGGCCAAGGCCGGCGAAACATTCTTCGATGGCTGGACCTGACATGCTCCGCGTCCTTGTGACGAGGCCCGAACCGGGCGCGTCGCGCACGGGGCGCCGGCTTGCGGATGCCGGCTTTCAGCCGATCCTGCTGCCATTGACCGGAACCGTGACGCTGCCGGTCGATGCCGGCGCGCTCGCTGACGCCGCGGCGGTCGCGGTCACCAGCGCCAATGCCGTTCGCCATGCGCCGAAAGAGGTCATCGCGGCGTTCGCCGGCTTGCCGTGCCACGCCGTCGGCAGGAAGACGGCGGAAGCCGCCCGCGCTGCCGGGTTTCTGTCGGTCAGCGAAGGCCCGGGCAATGCCGAGGCGCTGGCCGATGCGCTTGCTGGCGCTTACGCGGGGCAGACGATCGTCTATCTCTGCGGGCGGGTGCGATTTCCCGGCTTCGAGGAAGGGCTGTTGGCGTCGGGCGTTCAGGTCCGCGCCGTCGAGACCTACGACACCGTTGTCCTGGATTACTCCGACGAGGCCGTTCTTGCGCGCCTGTCCGCCCGGCCGGTCGAGGCGGTGCTGCTCTATTCGGCCAAGGCGGCAAAAGCGATGCAGGCCCTGGCTAGCCGGCCGGCGCTGCGTAGCCTTTTTCAGGACACGCGCTGTTTCGCGCTGTCGGGACGCATTGCCGCGGCCTTGGGCGATGTCGCTGGCGAAAGGATACGGATTGCGCTCGAGCCCAGCGAAGATGCCTTGCTGGGACTTTTGCAGGCGCCGCGCTGATGGCATTAGCGGCGGCTCTGTGCCGTGCTTGAAGGGCGGCGCCAAACGCAGGCGATTGCCCTCGGGCACATTTTGTTCTTGCTTTGTGCCGGCAGCTATGCTAGTAATTTGGTTATGGTGCCAATTGGCTCCAACGACCCGCCCGCCGAGGCGGGTTTTTTGTGTGCCGAGCATGGGCCTTGGCTTGAAACGCGGATTCGGCCCTGCGGCGTTTTGCCAAAACTGAACTCCAAGCCGTGGCGTCATCACGCCGCCCCTTTTCACCGCTTGGTGATGTGCTAGACCCTTTCAACAATCCCGAAGCGAATTTTGCGGAGCCCGAGCATGGTCAAGACGCCGAAGATGCGGCATTCCAAGAGCCGCCGTGAGCCGGTGACCATCGAGCTTGAGCCTGGCGCCGTCTCGCGAGTCGCCGACAAACAGGATGCCGTGACCTCGCAGACCGACGAGGCGCGGGCCGAGGAAGCGGCGAACGCCTCGCAGCCGGAGCCACCTGAAGAGCCGGTGCATGCGGACCAGACCGATCTCGAGCCATGGGAACATGCCGACGCAGCCGCGCCGGCCGGCACGCAAGAGCCGGCGGACGCCGGCGTCGATTCTGCCACGGAAGCGGAAACCCCTTATCCCGCCGGTTCGGATGCGCCGGCCGGGCGCTCCGCGGTTTCCGATTACAGTTTCGAAGATGCATCCAGCGGAACCGGGGCCAACGAACCGAGGATCCCAGGTTCCGGTGAGAAGACAGCTGAGACGAGGGACGACCATATGGCAGCGCAGTCGAAGCGAAGCGGCATCAACGGCATCGCCGCCGGTATTATCGGCGGCGTCATCGCCCTCGCCGCGGCCGGCGGGCTGCAATTTGCCGGCCTGCTCGGTGCGCCGGGGTCGGGCGGCGTGTCGCTCGACGCGGTCAATGGTGAGATCGTTTCGCTGAAACGCGAGGTCGCGGACCTCAGACAGGCCGGCGCCAACAATGACGCATCGGCCAAGGTGGACGGGCTGTCGTCGGCGCTGGATCAGGTCAGGGCGGACGTCGCGGCGTTGAAGTCGGCGGTCGAGCAAGGCGGTGCCGGCGACAATGCCGGCCTGGCAGCACTTGGCGACAAGGTAAGGGAGATCGAGACGGCGGTTGCGGCCCTCGGCAAAGCCGGCGGTACGGCGCCGGTCGATCTCGGCCCGCTCAACGACAGGCTGGCCGCGCTCGATGCGCTGGTGAAATCGGCCGGCGAGACGACAAAGGCGCAGGACAGCCGGCTTGCGGCCCTGGAACAGTCGGTTTCACAGATCTCGAGCAAGGTCGATGCACAGGCTTCGCAGCCGAAGATCGCACTGGCCATTGCCGCTTCGGCGCTCAAGGCAGCGCTCGACCGTGGTGCACCGTTCGCCGCCGAGCTCGAAACCTTTGCCGCGATCTCACCCGATGCACCCGAGATTGCGACGTTGCGCACCTATGCCGAAAAGGGCGTCCCGATGCGCTCCGAGATCGCCGCCGAAGCGGACGGCGCCGCCAACGCGATGGTCGCTGCCGCAACTCCCATCGACCAGAATGCCGGCATCCTGCAGAAGCTGCTGTCCAGCGCCGAATCGCTCGTCAAGGTCAGGCCGATCGGCGCCGTCGAAGGCACCGGCGTCCCGGAAACCGTCGCTCGCATGGAGGTCGCGGTCAACCAGGGCGACTACGCCAAGGCGCTCAGCGAATATGAAACCCTGCCTGAGGCGGCCAAGGCCGCCGGCGCCGACTTTGCCGGCAAGTTGAAAGCGCGGATGGAGGTCGAGACGCAGATCGATTCGCTCATCGCCGGCGCGATGAAGGCGTGAGGAACCCGATGATCCGCATCCTCGCCTTCCTTGCCGTCGTCTTTGCGCTCGGGCTCGGCTTCGCCTGGCTGGCCGACCGGCCGGGCGAAATGCTCGTCACCTTCAATGGCTATCAATACCAGGTCAGCCTGATGGTCGCGGCGGTGGCGGTCGTTGCCGTGGTTGCCGCGGTGATGATCGTCTGGTGGCTGATCAAGGCGCTGTGGAACAGCCCCTATACGATCTCGCGCTATTTCCGCGTGCGTCGCCGCGACCGCGGCTACCAGGCGCTGTCGACCGGGATGATCGCCGCCGGCGCCGGTGACGGCGCGCTCGCCCGCAAGAAGACCAAGGAAGCGGCAAAGCTGATCCGCTCCGATCAGGAGCCACTGATCCAGCTGCTCGACGCGCAGGCCTCGCTGCTCGAAGGCGACCATGAAGGCGCCCGCGAAAAGTTCGAGACCATGCTCGATGATCCCGAAATGCGGCTGCTCGGCCTGCGCGGGCTTTATCTCGAGGCCGAGCGGCTCGGCGACCGCAACGCAGCCCGCCACTATGCCGGCCGTGCCGCGGCGGTAGCGCCGCAACTGGCCTGGGCGGCCGAATCGACGCTGGAAGACCTGACCGGACGCGGCGACTGGGATGGCGCGCTGAAACTGGTCGATGCCCAGAAGTCGACCCGGCAGATCGAGCGTGACGCCGCCAACCGCCGCCGCGCCGTGCTGCTGACCGCCAAGGCGCAGGCGCTGATCGACAGCGATGCCAATGCCGCAAGGGCGGCGGCGCTCGAAGCCAACCGGCTGCGGCCGGATTTTGCACCGGCGGCGGTCGTCGCGGCGAAATTGCTGTTTAGGCAGAACGACGTGCGCAAAGGCTCGAAAATCCTCGAGGCGGGGTGGAAGGCCGAGCCGCATCCGGAGATCGCCGAGCTCTACACCCATGCCAGGCCGGGCGATGCCGTGCTCGACCGGCTGAACCGGGCAAAGAAGCTGCAGGAGCTGAAGAAGAACCATGCCGAGTCCTCGCTTGCCGTGGCGCGCGCCGCGCTGGATGCGCAGGATTTTTCAACCGCCCGCCGGGAGGCGGAAGCCGCGATCCGCATGGATCGCCGCGAAGGCGCCTATCTGCTGCTGGCCGATATCGAGGAGGCCGAGACCGGCGACCAGGGCAAGGTGCGGCAGTTGCTGTCGAAGGCGGTGAGAGCGCCGCGCGACCCGGCCTGGGTTGCCGATGGTGTCGTCTCCGAACGCTGGGCTCCGGTATCGCCGATCACCGGCAGGCTCGATGCATTCGAATGGCGGGCGCCGATGGAGCGGCTCGGGCAGTTGATCGACGGTCATGAGGATACGCCGGAGGCGCCGGTGCCGGCCATCGCGGCTCCAGCCGGGCCGGTACAGGAAAGAGCCGGGACGATCGAGCACACGGCGGAGACACCGGGCACAGCGACCGAGGAAAAGACGGACGACCGTGCCGGCGAGGATCATGTGACACCAATCACCGCGGCGGCGTTTGCCCAAGTGCCGGAAGATGCCGAGGCAGTCGAGCCGGCGCAGGAGCTGACGCGGCTGCCCGACGACCCCGGCGTCGATCCAGACGACGCAGCGGATAAATCGACGCGCCGGTTTCGTTTATTCTGATCAGGGTCGAGTGGACCCGGGCTTATTGGGAATGATTTGATGTTCGAACGCGTTTTGTCGTTTCTAAGGGATCTGCCGTCCGGTGGTGGCGCCAGCCCCAGCGCCGACGATCCGCGCATTGCCGCGTCCGCCCTGCTTTTCCACGTGATGAACGCCGACGGGGTGCGCCAGGATAGCGAATGGGAACGGTTCAAGAAGGTGCTGGCGGAAAGCTACTCGATCAGCGGCGACGAACTCGACGCGTTGGCGGCTGCCGGCGAGCGGGCCGACAATGAGGCGATCGACCTCTACGCTTTCACCAGCGTGCTCAAGCGCCATCTCGACGCCGAGGCGCGAAAGGCCTTCATCGGCCTGATGTGGGAGATCGTCTATGCCGATGGCGAGCTGCACGAGCTCGAGGACAATACCGTGTGGCGGGTCGCCGAGCTGATCGGCGTCGAACGTCGCGACCGTGTCGAGGCGCGCCTCAAGGCGGCCGCCGCGGTTCCTGGTGCTGCCGGAACCTCAAGCGACGAATAGACAGGATCCCGCCTTCCAATGCCGCCCAAGCCAAGTCCGAGACCAAAGATCCTGATCGTGCTGCATCAGGAGCATTCGAGCCCCGGACGGGTCGGCCATATGCTTATCGAGGAAGGCTTCGATCTCGACATCCGCCGACCGCCGCTCGGCGAGGCCTTGCCGCAGACGCTGGATGGCCATGCCGGCGCCGTGGTGTTCGGCGGGCCGATGAGCGCCAATGACGGCGACGAGTTCGTCCGCCGCGAGACCGACTGGCTCAAAATTCCGCTCAACGAGAACCGGCCGCTGCTTGGCATCTGCCTCGGCGCGCAAATGCTGGTCAAGCATCTCGGCGGCAGGGTCGAGGGCCATGGCGAGGGCCTCGTCGAAATCGGCTGGTATCCGCTGAAGGCGACCGAAGCGGGCAGCAGGCTGATGTATTGGCCGGAGATGGTCTATCAGTTCCATCGCGAAGGGTTTTCGCTGCCGAAGGACGCGACGCTATTAGCGACGGCCGAAACCTATCCCAACCAGGCCTTCCGCTATGGCGACAATGCCTGGGGCATCCAGTTCCATGGCGAATTGACCCGGGCGATGATGCAGCGCTGGGTGGTGCGCGGCGCGCACCGCTTCGAACTGCCCGGCGCGCAGCCCGGCCGCGACCATCTCGGCGGCCGGCTGATCTGGGACATGCACCTCAAGCGCTGGCTCGGCGAGTTCCTGCCGATGATTTTCGGCAAGCCGGCGCTGCGGTAATCAGTTTCGCCCCCTGAGATGACGCACCTTGCGCAGCTGCGGGAACAGCACCGCCCATAGGCCGGCAACAGCGATCGCCCCGACACCCCCGACCACCACGGCCGGAACCGTGCCGATCAACGCCGCCATCGTACCGGCGCGGAATTCGCCGAGCTCATTGGAAGCGCCGACAAAAACCTGGTTGACAGCGTTGACGCGGCCGCGAACGTCGTCCGGCGTCCACAGCTGGATCAGCGTCTCGCGGATATAGACGCTGAACATGTCGGTGGCGCCGAGCAGCGCAAGGGCCGCAATCGACAGCCAGGCGATGGTCGAGAGGCCGAACAGAACCGTGAACGCGCCGAACAGCGCGACGAAGCCGAGCATGACAAGGCCGGCATGGTTGCGGATCGGGTGTCCGGCCAGCCAGATGGCGACGCAGATGGCGCCGACGCCGGGCGCCGAGCGCAACAGGCCGAGCCCCCATGGGCCGAGTTCGAGGATATCGCGCGCGTAGACCGGCAGCAGCGCCGAGGCGCCGGACAGGAGCACCGCAAACAGATCGAGCGAAATCGCACCGAGCACGATCTTTTCGCTCCAGATATAGCCGAAGCCGGCGAACAGGGTCTGTACCGTCGGCCTGTCGGTCCGGCTGCGCTGGGCAGGCTTCGGGATGGTGAAGATCAGCACGGCGGCAACCAGCATCAGCACGGCGGCGGTGGTGTAGGCGGCTTCGGCTGAAAGCCCGTAGAGCAGGCCGCCGGCGACCGGCCCGACGATGGTTGCCGTCTGCCAGGCGGACGAGTTCCAGGCGATGGCGTTGGCGAAATCCTCGGGCGGCACCAGATTGGCGAACAGCGATGAGGAGGCCGGCCCGAAGAAGGCGCGCGCGATGCCGAACATGGCGAGCACGATGAAGACCGGCATCGGCCCGGAGAGGCCGCGTAGCGTCAGCAGCAGCAGGGCCAAGGCGCAGCCCGCCTCGACCAGCACCGCCAGCGCCATGATCAGACGGCGCCCGAAACGATCGGCAACGTCGCCGGTGACCAGCACCAGCAGCAGCGAAGGCAGGAACTGGACGATGCCGACAAGGCCGAGGTCGAACGGGTCGCGGGTCAGATCGTAGATCTGCCAGCCGACGGCGACCGACACGATCTGGGTGGAGAATGTCGAAAGGAAGCGCGCCGCCCAGTAGCTCAGGAACGGCCGATGGCGAAAGGCGGCATAGCGCTGGTCGGATGGTACTTGGGATTCTGTGGTCATGGAATAAGGCCCCGTGGCGGCTATGTCGGCCGGCGGGGCACTTCCACGATGGGCGCTGGTCCGGCCAACAAAGCCTTTAGCGCAGTTCGGCGCAGGGCGCGCGCAAAAATCCGGCGTGGCTCCAGCTTTTTTCAGGCTGCCATACCAATTGCAGGCGGCAACCACGCTCGGCGGAGATGGAGAGGGTTATTTGGCGCGCAGGTCGAGTTCCTTCGCGCCCCCCTCTGTCCTGCCGGACATCTCCCCCTCAAGGGGGGAGATTGGACGTCGCGACGTCCTTCGCCAGTCTCCGGCTTCGAAGGCAATTTGTACGTTCAAAGATTTGTACGTTTAAAGCGTAGCGCCATCGGCGAGGCAGCTGATCTCCCCCCTTGAGGGGGAGATGTCCGGCAGGACAGAGGGGGGCGCTGTCCCGCCAATCTTCGAGGCTTGCGTTTGCAGGGCTTCGAACGATGCTTTAGGCCGTCGCCTTGGCCTTCCTGCCCCTACCCTTGACGGGCGTGGGCGCGGGCGGGGCTTTGCGGCCGAGACCGATCGCCTTGGCCAGCTGCGAACGCGAGGCCGCGTAGTTGGGGGCGACCATCGGGTAGTCCGACGGCAGGCCCCATTTGGCGCGATAGGCGTCGGGCGTCAGCCCGAAATGAACGCCGATATGGCGCTTCAAGGATTTGAACTTCTTGCCGTCCTCGAGACAGATGATGTAGTCCGGCGTCACCGATTTCTTGGGATTGACGGCAGGCGTCAGCGGCGCGGCGACCGGCACTGCCGGTTGCCCGAGCCCGCCTATGGAAGCGCTGACGCTGGCGATGAGATCGCCGAGGCCGGAAGCCGGCAAGCGGTTCTTCTCGACATAGGCGGACACGATATGGGCGGTCAGCTCGAGCAGGTCGATATTTTTGCGAGCGTTGTTGTTGTCGTCGGTCAATCTATCTCTCCGTCCATGGGGGTCGCAGAAATTCCTAGTCGGCAAATCTGCGCAATGCAATGACGCCGCACCACGTCACACATTATTTTGAATAATAATACTAACGGCAGCGCGGGATTAACAACCCTGAGCCGGTGCTCGATAATATCAGACAATCAGCAATATCAAATAATCAGGGATTTGTCGCGCCATAGTCGAAATCCGCCCTCGAAGGCGCGTGTGTTGTCGCCGCGTCTGCAATCGGCGGGCAAGTCGGTGAGTTCGTCGACATTGCCGCCGCCGATGACCACGTAGTCCGGCTGCATGGCGGCGCGAAGCCGGTCGACCACGTCGAAGACGTGTTTGCGCCATTTCTTCTTGCCGCGCTTTTGCAGGCCGCGTTCGCCGACATAGTCTTCGAAACTGCCGCGCTTCTTGTAGGGAAGATGGGCAAGCTCCATCGGCTGGGCAACGTTATCGACGATCATCGCGGCCCCAAGGCCGGTGCCGAGGCCAAGGAACAGCATGCGGCCGCCCTCATAACTGCCGATGGCCTGCATGAGCGCATCGTTAACGACCTTGACCGGTTTGCCGAACTCGGCGGCGAAATCGCAGCCGACCCAGCCCTTGCCGAGATTGGCGGGTTCGGTCAGCGGCCGGTTGTGGTGCACCGGGCCCGGATAGCCCATCGAGACGACATCGTAGTGCAGCCCTTCGGCGAGCGTCTTCACCGCCGCGACCATCTGCTGCGGCGTAAGCTCCGGTCCGGAAGCGGTCTTGCGCTCGTCGCCGCCGGCACTGGTGCGGATCTTGACGTGCGAGCCGCCGATATCGATCGCAAGCACGATCTTTTCTTCCTCCGATGCCGGGTGCCTCACCGCCTTGGCCATCGCCTTCGCCTCCCAGAAATCATTTCGCCGGATTGATCCAGCCGTTCGGCGGCCCGAATCCAGCCATGGCTTCGGCCGGCCCCCATGTCTTTGGCGCGTAGACAGGGGGCGGCGTGGTGTCGCCGAGCACCGGGCCGACGATGCGCCAGGCGAGCTCGCTGGCGTCCTGGCGGGTGAACAGCTGGCCGTTGCCGTTCATGGCGTCGCCGATCAACCGCTCGTAAGGCGGCATGTCGCCCTTCGAATCGTCGAGCGCGGTGAGCTCGACCTGCTCACCGACCATGTCATCGCCGGGCGCCTTGCGCCGGGCTCCGATCGAGATCGCCACCTGAGGATCGATGCGGAAGCGCACGTGATTGCAGTCGCCGGGCTTGATCGGATCGAAGACGTCGAGCGGCGGCCGCTTCAGTTGCACGATGACCTCGGTGGCGTGCACCGGCAGGGATTTGCCGGCGCGAATGAAGAACGGCACATCCTGCCAGCGCCAGGTATCGACGAAAAAGCGCACCGCCGCGAAGGTCTCGACCGGCGAGTTCGGCGCCACGCCCGGCTCGTTGAGATAGCCGTCGAACTGCCCGCGCACCACATCGTCCCTGGTCAGCGTCCGGATCGCCCGCAGGACCTGCACCTTCTCGTCGATGAGATCGTCGGCCGAGCGGCCGACCGGCGGTTCCATGGCGAGCAGCAAGAGGATATTGAGCAGATGGTTTTCGATGACGTCGCGAATGCAGCCGACCTCGTCATAGAAGCGGCCGCGGCCCTCGACGCCGAAATCCTCGGCCATGGTGATCTGCACGCTCTCGACGTAATTGCGGTTCCAGATCGGCTCGAGGAAGGAATTGGCGAAGCGGAAATAGAGCAGGTTCTGGATCGCCTCCTTGCCGAGATAATGGTCGATGCGGAAGATCGACTTTTCATCGAAGACCAGATGCAGCACCCGGTTCAGCCAGCGCGCCGATTGCAGATCGTGGCCGAACGGCTTTTCCACCATCAGGCGCGCGCCCTGGGCGGCGCCCGACTGCTCCAGCCCCTGGACGACCACCTCGAACATCGCCGGCGGCACCGCCAGATAGTGCAGCGGCCGCTCAGCGCTGCCGAGCGCGGTCTTCAGCTTCTCGAAGGTCGCAGGCGCCCGATAGTCGCCACTGACATAGCGCAGCAACGATGCAAGCCTGGCAAAGATCTTGTCGTCGATGCTGCCCAAGGCGTTGACGATGCCGTCGCGGGCGCGCGCCTGCAGCTTGGCCAGGTCCCAGGGATCGAAGGCGACGCCGATCACCGGCTCGTTCAGCGTCCCTTTGGCCACCATGGCGTAAAGGGCGGGGAAGATCTTCTTGTGGGCGAGATCGCCGGTGGCGCCGAAAAGCACCAGCGTGTCCGATCGTTCCTGGCTCATGGGCGTGCCTCCCTGTCGCCCGTCACGAGCCGGCCTTGGGTTTTTCGACATGGCCGCCAAAGGCATAGCGCATGGCGGACAGAAGCTTGTCGGCGAATTCGGATTCGCCTTGCGAGGAGAACCTGTCGAACAGCGCCGAGGACAGCACCGGCGCCGGCACGCCGGTGTCGATCGCCGCCTTCAGCGTCCAGCGGCCTTCGCCGGAATCCGAGACCCGCCCGCCGAACTGCGTCAACGACGAATCGGCCTTCAGTACGCCGGCCGTCAGGTCGAGCAGCCACGAGCCGATGACGCTGCCGTGCCGCCAGACCTCGGCCACTTCAGCGATGTCGATGTCGAACTGGTAATATTGCGGGTTTTCCAGCGGGCTGGTTTCGGCATCGGCGGTGCGCTGCCGTTTGCCGACATTCGCCGACTTCAGGATGTTCATGCCTTCGGCATAGGCGGCCATAACGCCATATTCGATACCGTTATGGACCATCTTGACGAAATGGCCGGCGCCGCTTGGTCCGCAGTGAAGATAGCCGAAGGGCGAGGTTCCGGCATCCTTGGCAGGAGCGGGCGAAGCGGCGTCGGCGCCCGGCGCCAGCGTTGCGAAGACCGGATCGAGATGCTGGACCGCGCTGTCGGGGCCGCCGATCATCAGGCAGTAGCCGCGCTCGAGGCCCCAGACGCCGCCGCTGGTGCCGACATCGACATAGCTCAAGCCTTTCAAGGCGAGGCGCGCGGCGTGGTCGACGGCCTCGTGATAATAGGAATTGCCGCCGTCTATGATGATGTCGCCCGGCTCCATCAGGGCAGCCACCTGGTCGACGATCTTGCCGGTGATCGCCGCAGGCAGCATCAGCCAGGCGCTGCGCGGCTTCGCCAGCTTGCCGACGAACTCCTCCATCGAGGCGGCTCCGACCGCGCCGGCGCTCACAAGCGCGGCGACGCTCGCCGGGTTAATATCGTAGACGACGCATTCGTGGCCATCGCGCAGCAGGCGCCGAACCATGTTGGCGCCCATCCGGCCCAGTCCCATCATTCCTATCTGCATGGTCTCGTCCTGCCTTACTTGAGGGATCGATGATCTAGTGGCGCCGTGATTGAAGCATGATCTTGTCCGAAAACCGGTCTCCACTTTGCGGGGTCATGCTCTATCCTGTATCGCCGATGCCGACAGAAAAGTCAGCATTCTCCCAATGGCCGCTATCGGGCCAGAAGAAAGTGAAGACAATGCTATTGCCCGGGCTATTGCCTGGAGCAATCTCGGCAACCTGCAATTCCGCAAGATGGATGCCGAAAGCATTCGCGGTGGTCTCGGTGTCATGGACGGTTGCCCAATTGTCGCTGCTCCAATGAACCACCGCCCGGGCCAGAAGTTCGATGCGCAGCGCCTTGCCTGCCGGGATGGTACGGATCTTGTGGTTGAAGCGCCATGCCCTGAAGCGCGACACCGTCCTGCCCTCGATATAGCGCTTGACGCCTTGCGGCGGCATGTCGAACACCGTGCCGTCGCGCAGCGACCGCAGCAGCTTGATGTGCTCGGAATGCGCCCAGACCAGCGGCTTGGCGCTGCCGGAGGGCCCGCCATGCCGCAATTCGCGCTCCGGCATGTCGGGACCGTCCCAGACCTGCTCCGGTAGCAGGCCGCCCGGTCCGGCAGAGTTCTCGAACGTCCTGAGCAGGCTTGCCGCACTATCCCTGCGGCCTGCCGCCAGCTCGTAATGAGCGCGCTCGCCGACCAGCAGCGGCCAGGGCCGGCCCCGGCCGGTTCCATCGAAGGGCGCGCCGTCGGCATGCTCGCCATAGCCGTCGCCATTGTAGCGGTACCAGAGCGGGCCCTGCGGCAGCTCGCAGCGCAATTGCGCGTCGATGACCTTGACCGTGTCGAGGATGCGCGGATCGTCGGCCGCCCTGAGGCCGAAGCGGACCAGCGCCAGCGCATCCGGGCTG
Organism: Mesorhizobium sp. M1006; assembly: GCF_040318825.1. NCBI lineage: Bacteria > Pseudomonadati > Pseudomonadota > Alphaproteobacteria > Hyphomicrobiales > Phyllobacteriaceae > Mesorhizobium > Mesorhizobium sp. M1006. Next base: position 66,387 of record NZ_JAMYMZ010000022.1, on the reverse strand, counting down.
ACGATCGCCTTGGCCGGCCGGTCCGTATCGGCCGGCGGGCGGTTCTTGATCGGGACGTAGCCGTCTTTCGGCGATGCCGCGCCGGCTTTGTCGGGCGGGGCGATCCGGACATAGTAGCCTTCGACGCTGGCTTGCTCGCATGCGGCGGTGCCGGCCACGTAGGTCCAGCGCTCGATCTGATCGTTCCAGACGTCGGCGGTTTCGCGCAGATAGTTTGCCGGCTCTGTTTTGCCGGCGGCATCGAAGATGTCCGCAGCCGCAAGCAATGCGGCGATCTCGACCGCAAGTGTGAACGGGCTGTAGCCGGCGTCTTCTTCCCAGCGGTCCTCGCCGGTGACCGGGCCGTTGCGCACGACATAGGCGGCAGCGCGCTCGATCATCGGCATGAAGGAGGAGAGTGCGGCAGGCGGCAAATGGCCGGCGCGGCGCAGTGCGTCGGCAAGCAGCAGCGGGAAGGCGCATTCGTCCATCTGGATGCCCGGCCAATAGGCCGATCCGTCGAGCCAGGCGTTCTGCGGCCAATGGCCGTCCGGCTGCTGGATCGAGCGCAGATAGCCAAGGATGCGCAAGGCTTCCGCCGGGTCGCCGGCAGCGAGGAAGCCGCCGGCGGTTTCGACCAGATCGCGCGGCCAGACCAGGTGATAGCCGCCGAGATCGTCGTCGCCCTTGTTGAAGCCCCACGGGATCGACAGGCTGGCAACGGCTGCTCCGGCGGACGACCGGTGTGTCGCCAGCACCGCCGTGCTGAGGCGGTAGCTGTTGAGGCCGGACGCCGCATGCCGGTCCAGCGGCAGCAATCCGGCCTGCCATTTGCGCCATTTGTCGACGTAGGATCCGGCTGCGGGCTCAAAACCTTGCCTCAGGCTGGCGAAAGCGGTTTCCGCCGCCTGTTGCGGCGTCGTGCCGAAGCCCAGCGCCAGCAATATTTTTGGGTTCGCAGCCGAAAAGGCGATCTCGCCGGTCAGCGCGACATTGCCGTCCTCGGCCCTGCGGCAGGCCGGATCGAGCCGGCCGCCTTGACCAAGCTGCTGCCAGCCGTCGGAGACGCCGACATAGCCGGCCGAGCACGCCTTCCACGGCACCGACGAGGCGAGCGCCAGGCAGGTGCCGCGTCCCGATGCAAACAGGACAGGCTGTCCTTCATGGTCGTCGATCCAGGCGGTGTTGCCCATGCCGGCGTTGACGAGGTGCGGTGCCAGCAGCGCGTAGACGCGGTAGTCGGCGGCCGCGCCTTTGAGCGGCGTGAACATAATCTCCTGCAGCAAGACGGGACGTTCCGGATCCGTCAGGATGCGCTTTTCGATCCTGTAGGTTCCATCGCTTGCGGTGTTGACCAGCTGGTAGGCAGGCACCCCGTCCGCCAGGGGTTCGATACTGTGTTCGGCATCGCGTTTTTCTTCCGAGAAATAGCCGTCGGGTCCGGTGACGATCAGCCCCAGATCGCGGGTGCATGCGCTATCGAGGCGCGGGTAGTAGATCTCGTTGAGGATACCGTGGCTGATGGTGAACCAGATCGGGCAGGCCGGCGAGAGCGCGGTGCCGACGCCGCTCTTGGCGCTCGAGGTCCAGCGTGCCGGAATGCCGGGTGCACCCGGGGCAAGGTTCGTCGCCATTCAAATCGGTCTCCAGTGCCATCCCTAGACCAGGAGTCGAACCGGTTTCAATGATTGCACCGCAAGTTGATCGCCGGCCATGGTTTGATGTTGACAGCTTGCCGCCTATCTGCATTTGTCTGATAATAGATAAAAAACAAGATTGTGAGCGTATCAGCCAATACCCACCAGCCAGCCATTAACCACCAGTAAGACAGCAACTCACGGGAGGAGTATGACATGAGGAAAATATTCGCTTTAGGAGCTCTTGCGGCGATGCTCGCCGCAGGTACCGCTCTTGCCGACACCAGCGGCAAGAAAATCGCTTTCTCCAACAATTACGCCGGCAATTCCTGGCGGCAGGCGATGCTGGACAGCTACGCCATCGTTACCAAGAAGGCGGTTGCCGACAAGGTGGTCGGCGCCGCGGACGTCTTCACGACGGCCGACAAGGAAGTGCCGACGCAGGCAGCCCAGGTGCAGAACCTGATCCTGCAGGGCTATGACGCGATCGTCATCAACGCGGCGTCTCCGGATGCGCTCAACGGCGCCATCAAGCAGGCCTGCGACGCCGGCATCGTCGTCGTTTCCTTCGACGGTATCGTCACCGAACCCTGCGCCTACCGCGTCGTCGTCGACTTCAAGGACATGGGCAAGCAGGAAGTCGAGCAGATGGCCAAGTTCCAGCCCAAGGGCGGCAACCTGCTGGAAATCCGCGGCCTCGCCGGCACTTCGATCGACGATGCCATCCATGCCGGCATCCTCGAAGGCGTCGCTGCCCATCCCGAGTTCAAGATCGTCGGCTCGGTGACCGGCGACTGGGACCAGACCACGGCACAGAAAGCCGTAGCGACGATCCTGCCTTCGCTGCCGGATGTTGTCGGGGTCGTCGACCAGGGCGGTGACGGCTACGGCGCGGCGCAGGCTTTCGCCGCCGCCGGCAAGCCACGCCCGACCATCATCATGGGCAATCGCCAGGACGAGTTGCAGTGGTGGAAGGAGCAGAAGGAAAAGGACGGTTACAAGACCTGGTCGGCATCGATCGCACCGGGCGTATCGACGCTTGCCTTCTGGGTGGCGCAGCAGGTGCTCGACGGCCGCACCGACGTGCCGCACGACCTGCTGGTGCCCTATCTTGCCTTCACCCAGGACGATTTCGAGGCCGCGCTGCCGAAGATTCCGAAGGGCGGCGTCGCCAGCCACGAATACACGCAGGAAGACGCCATCGCGGCGATCAAGGCCAACATCAAGTGAGCATGGCGCTATTGTTGCCGCCACGGATAACCGGGTATCGTTGAGGGATGCCCGAGGCCAATGCAGACATCATCATGCCGGATGGCGCCGAAAAGCTTTTCGGCGCCGTCAGTTTGGACATCATAAGACTGGACGGAGCCGAAAAACATTTCGGCGCCGTCAGGGCGCTCGCCGGTGTCGATTTCAGCGTTCGTGCCGGAGAATGCGTCGGTCTCGTCGGCCATAACGGCGCCGGAAAATCGACGCTCATGCATATGGTGGCGGGCACGCTTGCCCCCGACAGCGGGCAGATCGCGGTCCGCGGCGGTGTCGAGGCAAGTTATTCGGTGCCGCGCGCGCAGCAGCTCGGCATACGCTGTGTGTTCCAGGAGCTGTCGCTCTGCCCGAACCTCAGCGTCGCCGAGAACACGCGGATCAACCACGCGTCGCTGCATGGCTTCGGCTGGCGGCGCAAGGCGGCCGATCTGATCGCCGCCAAGCTCGACGAGATCTTCCCCGGCCACAGCATCTCGGCATCCGACATCGTCGGTGATCTTTCCATCACCAGCCGGCAGATGGTGGAGGTGGCGCGCGCCTTCACGGTCACGCAGGAGCCGCTCGAGCTGGTTATCCTCGACGAGCCGACATCCTCGCTCGACGCGCATACCGCCGGCCAGCTGCTGGCGTTCGTGCGCCGCTTCATCGCTGCCGGCAAGAGCTGCATCCTGATCTCGCATGTGTTGGGCGAAGTGCTCGGAAATGCCGACCGCATCGTGGTGATGCGCGACGGCAAGGTGGTCGCCGCCGGGCAGGCCGACGCCTTCGACCGCGACAGGCTGGTGACGGCGATGGGCGGAGCGGAGGCGCGCGAGAAGACCGCCGCAGAGATTGCGAGCGGCAAGCCGGAGCCCGGTCCGCTGCGGGTCCGGGCGCGCCCGGCGCGACAGCAGGACGGCAACGAGCTCGTCGCCCGTGCCGGTGAGATCATCGGCCTTGCCGGACTTGCCGGGCATGGGCAGACCGATCTTTTGCTGGCTATCTTTGCTGCGGCTTCCCGTGCCAAGACCGGCATCGAGGTCACCGCGCCGGTGGCGCTGGTTGCCGGCGACCGCCAGTCGGACGGGATTTTTCCGCAATGGTCGATTGCCGAGAACATTGGCATCCGTTCGCTGGCGCGATTGCGCAACGGCCTCTTGATCTCGCCGCAGCGCGAAGCCGAGCTCGCCGAGTTGTGGCAGCGGAAAATCGGCATCCGTACGCCCGACATGAACAACAACATCTTCTCGCTGTCCGGCGGCAACCAGCAGAAGGCGCTGTTCGCGCGGGCGCTCGGCTCCGACGCCAAGATCGTGCTGATGGACGATCCGATGCGCGGCGTCGACATTGGCACCAAGCTCGAAGTCTACGACCTGGTGCGCGAGGAGGCTCGCCATGGCCGCACTTTCCTATGGTACACCACCGAAACCGAAGAGCTCGACAATTGCGACCACATCTATGTGTTCAAGAACGGCCGGATCGTCGCCAACCTTCATCGCGACGAACTGACGGAGGAAAAGATCATCCAGTCGTCGTTCGGCGATGCGGCCTGAGATGACAGCGGTATCCGTCGAGAATGGGCTAAAATCTTCGGCTCGCGCCACGAGGCGGGCGCGCATGCTGCGCAGCCTGCTGCCGGCACTGTCGCTGGCGCTGGTGCTCATCGCCATCGCCTGGCTCAACCCGCGCGCCATCAGCTATTTCGGTTTCAGCCTGATGCTCAATCTGGCGATCCCGATCGCTCTGGCGACGATCGCGCAGATGTTCGTCATCGCCGGCAACGAGCTCGATCTGTCGATCGGCACCTTTGTCGGCTTCGTCGGCTGCGTGACGGCGACATGGCTGAAGGACGCGCCGCTGCTCGGCGTCGTGATCCTGCTCGGGTCGATCGGCGTCTACGCGCTGCTCGGCGCGCTGATCCATCTGCGCAACCTGCCCTCTATCGTGGTGACGCTCGGCATGAGTTTTGTCTGGCAGGGCATGGCCATCCTGATCCTGCCCAAGCCCGGCGGCAAGGCGCCGGACTGGCTGCTGGCGCTGATGGCCTTCAAGCCACCCTTCATTCCGTTCCCGATCATCGCGGCATTGCTGATCGCAGCCGTCGTCCATTTTGGCCTGATGCGCACCTCCTACGGCGTCATCCTGCGTGGATCGGGCGGCAATTCAGCCGCACTCAAGCGCGCCGGCTGGTCGCTGCTGCGCACCAAGATCGCGCTGTTTGCGCTGACCGGCCTGTTCGGCGTTTTGTCCGGCATGGCGCTGATCGGCATCACCACCTCGGCCGATGCCAATATCGGCAATGGCTACACGCTGCTTTCGATCGCCGGCGTCATCCTCGGCGGCGGCGAGTTCGTCGGCGGCCGGGTGTCGCCGATCGGCGCCGTCATCGGCGCGCTGACGCTGGCGCTGGCGGCATCGCCGCTCTTGACGTTCATGCACATTCCGCCCGACTGGCAGGTGGCCGCCAACGGCGCCATCCTGATCATCGTGCTGGCGGCGCGGGTGCTGATCAGCCGCAGGGAGAGGTGAGCATGGCATCGCTGCGGACACTGCTCGCCAGACCCTGGATCTGGTCGTTTTTCGGGGCGCTGCTGGTGTGGCTGGCGACCATCGCCTTCACCGGCGGCTATGGCGGCGGCGGCATGATCACGGCGGCGCTGTCGCTCGCCGTCTTCACGGTCATCGTCGGCGTCGGGCAGATGTTCGTCATCACGCTCGGGCCGGGCAATGTCGACCTGTCGCTGCCGGCCAATATCGGCCTTGCCAGCGCCGTCGCCATGAAGGTCATGGACGGCAATGATGCGATGATCGCGGTCGGCCTGCTGGCAGCGCTTGCCTGCGGCATGGCGATCGGCGCCGTCAACTATCTGCTGATCTGGGCGCTGCGCATTCCGCCGATCATCGCGACGCTGTCGGCCAGCTTCGTCATCCAGTCGGTCGATATCAGCTATGGGCGGGGCCTGCAGATCAAGCCGCCGCCGGGCTTTGCCGATTTCACCAACTGGCAGATCTTCGGCATTCCGGTGCTGGCGATCCTCACCGTGCTGTTCACCATCGGCGCCGGCATCGTTTTGCAGCGCATGATCTACGGACGCTCGGTGCTGGCGATCGGCCAGAACATCCGCGCTGCCTGGCTGGCCGGCGTCAATGTCGGCCGCACCCGCTTCCTCACCTACACGCTGTCGGGCGCGCTCGGCGGCCTCGACGGCGCACTGCTCGCCGGCTATTTCCGCGGCGCCAATGTCGATATCGGCAATGAGTATCTGCTGGCCTCGATCGCCGTCGTCGTCATCGGCGGCACGTCGGTGGCGGGCGGCAAGGCTAATGTGCCGGGGGTCTGGGGCGCGGCGCTGTTCCTGGTGCTGCTGTTGACCATGCTCAACACGTTCGGCGTCAGCGTCGGCGTCCGCCTGGTGCTGACCGGGCTGATCATCGTCGGCGTCATCACCGCCGCCGGTGGGCAGAAGGCGCTGCGCTAAGGCAAGGCCACCCGGCGGCGAGGGGATATCGATGCGGCCCGCAAAACACGTGGTTCCCATCCGCATGCCAGCGCTGTAAATCCCGTCGCGCTATTGGCCAACATCATTGCGTGAGGTTTGCGTGTCCGATTTCGTCAGCACTACAAGGCACGGCAACGTCGCGGTGGTGAGCATCGACAATCCGCCGGTCAACGCGCTGAGCTTCCATGTGCGCGAGCCGCTGATGCAGGCGCTCTTTTCCCTGCGCGACGAGCCGTCGGTCGGAGCAATCGTGATAGCATGCGCCGGGCGGACCTTCGTCGCCGGCGCCGACATCACCGAATTCGGCAAGCCGGCGCGGCAACCGGACCTGGGCGCCCTAGTCGCCATGCTGGAAACCATCGCCAAGCCGACGGTCGCGGCCATTCACGGCACTGCGCTCGGCGGCGGCCTGGAACTGGCACTCGGCTGCCATTTCCGTGTTGCCGACCGAACGGCAAGGCTCGGCCTGCCGGAAGTCAAGCTCGGCCTGCTGCCGGGCGGCGGCGGCACGGTTCGCCTGCCGCGCCTGGTTGGTCCGCTGAAGGCACTCAGCATGATCGTTTCGGGAACGCCGATCGGTGCGGCCGAGGCGCTCGCCGCCGGCCTGGTGGATGCCGTCTTCGATGGCGACCTGACCGCGCAAGCGGTGAGTTTCGCCAACGAAACGGCCGCGAAAGGCGGTCCGTTCACGCCGGTGCGCGACCGCAATGATCGCCTCGACCAGGCCGACTTGCCGGCGTTCGACAAGGAAGCGGCAGTGCTTGCCGGCAAAGCACGCGGCCTCGAGGCGCCGATCGCCTGTGCGCAGTCGGTCCGCAACGCCCTGACGCTGCCCTTCGACGAAGCGCTGGCGGCGGAGCGCGACCTGTTCGTCAAGCTTGTCGCCGGGGACCAATCACGCGCGCAGCGGCATCTGTTCTTCGCTGAACGTGAGGCGGCAAAGATTGCCGGCAAGGACGTCGCCAGGCGCAAGATCGCCCGGGTCGGCGTCATCGGCGCCGGCACAATGGGCGGCGGCATCGCCATGGCGTTCGCCAACGGCGGCGTCCCCGTGACCTTGCTGGAAGCGACACACGAGGCCTTGCAGCGCGGGCTGGCGACGATCAACAAGAATTATGCCGTTTCCGTCATCCGCGGCTCGCTGAGCGAAGACGCCAAGCGCCAACGGCTTGGGTTGTTCAAGGCTTCCACCGACTATGCCGATCTTGCCGATTGCGACCTGATCGTCGAGGCCGTGTTCGAGGAGATGGCGGTCAAGAAGGAGGTCTTCGGCAGGCTCGATGCCGTGGCCAAACCGGACGCGATCCTCGCCACCAACACCTCCTATCTCGACGTCAACGAAATCGCCGCTTCGACGTCGCGGCCGCAAGATCTCCTCGGCATGCATTTCTTTTCGCCGGCTAACGTCATGAAGCTTTTGGAAATCGTCCGCGCCGACAAGACTTCGACCGACGTGCTGGCGACCATCGTCGATCTGGCACGGCGGATCGGCAAGGTGCCGGTCGTTGTCGGCGTCTGCCACGGCTTCGTCGGCAACCGCATGCTGGCGGCGCGCGGTGCGGAACTGGAGACGCTTCTGCTCGAAGGCGCAATGCCGCGCCAGGTCGACCAGGTGTTCACCGATTTCGGCTGGCCGATGGGGCCGTTCGAGATGAGCGATCTCGCCGGCCTCGACATAGGCTGGCGCAACCGCAAGGCGCGTGGCCAGACGGCCGTGATCGCCGATGCGTTGTGCGAACAGGGACATTTCGGCCAGAAGACCGGCAGCGGCTTCTATCGCTATGAAGGCGGTTCGCGCACGCCGCTGCCCGATCCCGATGTCGAGGCGCTGATCCGCAACAAGGCTGCCGAGCGCGGTGTTGCACCGCGCGCGATCGGCGCCGAGGAGATCATCGAGCGGACGCTCTATCCGATGATCAACGAGGGCGCCAAAATCCTCAAGGAAAAGATTGCCGCCCGCGCCTCCGATATCGACGTCGTCTGGGTCAACGGCTACGGCTTCCCGGTCGGCAAGGGCGGGCCGATGTTCTGGGCGAGCCTCGAAGGCGTGGACAAGATCATCCAGCGGCTGGATCACTGGCACCAGCAGACCGGCAAGGATGTCTTTCGAGTGGCACCCCGGCTCAGGCAAATGGCCGAAACCGGTTCCTGGGACGGCGCTGCCGGCTGAACTTGGGACTACCGAATCCGTGCGTCCATGATCTCGACAAAACGCGCGAACAGACCCGCCTGCGACTTTATCTTGAGCTTGCGGTAAATGTTGCGGCGATGAACTTTTACGGTTCCCGGCACGATGCGCATCGCCCTGGCAATCGATTCCGTGGAATGGCCCTGAAGCACCAGATCGACGACATGCTGTTCGCGCGGCGTGAGCGAAAGGCTCTTCCAGATGTGAGCACGTTCGAACTCACTGACCGGAGCAATCGCCTCGTCTTGCTTCGTCCCAACCGGTCCGTCAGCCGGAAGGGTAGGCCAGCGCAGCCTGACGAGGCTGATCACCGCAGGCGCCATGTCGCGCAGCAACCTGGCATCGGCGGTTCCGAACGGCCCCGAAGCGCGCAATCGCATTAGCGAGACCACCAGCGCGTCCTTTCCCGGCAGCGGCACGAAAAAGCCGACCTCCTCCGCAAGCCTGGTCTGGCTGTAATAGGAGCGGTAATATTCGCTGGCATAGAAGCGATCCGGCGCCAATTCGCGCATGCGCCAAAAGCCTTCCTTGCGCTCGACTGCCGCATGGTGGAACGGATCGAGCAGATAAGGCCCTTCCTGATAGAGCGCAACGAAGACGTGGCTTTCGGCCGGCGAGAATGTCTCGAACAGCAGCGGCGGGCGTGAGGCGCCGCGATAGCCGAAGATCACGCAATGATCGAAGCTGACATGCTGGCGGAGCCAGGCGACCATCGCCTTGCCGAAAAGCTCGCCGCTCGTCTCCCGCGTCGCTGCGATGAGCGCAGCGAGCCGGCTGTATTCATCGCTGCGTGAAACGCCCAATTCATACCCCTCCATACGAGAAAATAGACGAAATATACCACCTGGGAGGTATATACTAGCCGCCATTGGCTCTGATAGCGTTTCGAGACCAACTAGCCGCTGGAGCCCGCAGCTTTGACCGCAGTGCCCGACATCGAGTTTCGCGGGGTCACCAAACGCTACGGCAGCGTGATCGCGGTCAGCGGCATCGATCTTGCCATCCCGCCGTCTGCCTTTGTCGCGTTGCTCGGGCCGTCCGGCTGCGGCAAGACAACCTGTTTGCGCATGATCGGCGGTTTCGAACAGCCAAGCGAAGGTGTGGTATTCATCCGTGGCCGCGACATGGCCGGCACGCCGCCCTATCGGCGGCCGGTCAACATGGTGTTCCAGCAATATGCGTTGTTTCCGCATCTGGATGTGGCGGACAACGTCGCCTATGGCCTACGCCAGGCGCGGCCGCGCCTGTCGTCGCGGGAGATCAGCCTGAAGGCAGGCGAGGCGCTCGCCATGGTTCGGCTTGCGGGCTATGGACGCCGCAAGATCCATGAGCTTTCCGGCGGCCAGCAGCAGCGTGTCGCCCTGGCGCGGGCGCTGGTCAACAAGCCGGCGGTGCTGCTGCTCGACGAGCCCCTGGCGGCGCTCGACAAGAAGCTGCGCACCGACATGCAGATAGAGCTGCAGAACCTGCAGCGCGAGATCGGCATCACCTTCGTCCTGGTCACCCACGATCAGGAAGAGGCACTGTCGATGAGCGATTTCGTCTGCGTCATGAATGGCGGGCGCATCGTCCAGCTTGGGCAGCCGAGCGAAATCTACGATGAACCCGCCGACCTCTTCGTCGCCGATTTCGTCGGCAAGACCAATCTCTTGAGCGGCAAGGTCGTCGGGCTCTCGGGCAAGCTCGTCGAGATAGCGCTTGCCGACGGCACCGTCATCGCCGCGCGCAAGCGCACTTCGCTAGCCCAGGGCGAAGCCGTCTCGGTCAGCCTGCGTCCTGAATCCTTAAGTCTCGGCGCGCCCGGAAGCGGCCGGCTGAACGGGCTTGTCCGCAACCGGATCTTTCTCGGTTCCACCGCGGAATATGCAATCGAGGTCCAAGGCATCGGGACACTGCTCGCCAAGGCCGATCATCTGGTTGGCGGTGGAAATCTCTTCAAGCCGGGTGAACCCGTCGCCGTCGGCTTTACAGCCGGAACGCCGCTGGCGTTTCCGGAGAATAACGGGACCAACCAGAGGGAAAACAAAAATGTCGAAATCGTATCGTGACGGACTGCCGATAAGCCCTGAAAAATTCGTCGACCAGTTGATGCGCCTCAAGCGCGGTTCCATCGGCCGCCGCGAGTTCCTTGGCCTCACCGGCCTAGGCATCGCAACGGCAGTAATGGCCCGCGAACTCGGCATCATGCCGTCGCCAGCCTTCGCCCAGGAGGGGCTTGGCGACCGCATGTCGATTGCCACCTGGCCCAATTATCACGACCCGGCGACGTTCGAGAATTTCAAGGCCGAAACCGGCGTTGCCGTCGAGGTGAACGTGTTCGGGTCAAACGAGGAGATGCTGGCCAAGCTGCAGGCCGGCGCCTCGGGCTGGAGCCTTTTCGTTCCGACCAACTACACGATCTCGACTTACAAGAAGCTTGGCATCATCGAGGCGCTGGATATGGCCAAGCTTGCCAATTATGACGGCTCGCAAGAAGACCCGCGCTTCACTGGGGAAGGCACGATCGATGGCGTGACCTACGCGGTGCCGAAGAATTGGGGCACCACCGGCTTTGCCGTCAACACCAAGAAACTGACCAAGCCGATGACAAGCTGGAAGGAATTCTGGGACACGGCCATGGCGGAGGGCGACGGCCGGACCATGGTTCATGATTACCAGCTGACCACGATCGGCAACGCGCTGAAATATTTCGGCTTCTCGTTCAACTCGCTGAAGCCGGACGAACTCGCCAAGGCGGAGGAATTGCTGCTGAAGGTCAAGCCGCATCTGTTCGCGGTCTCCAGCGACTACCAGCCGTCGATGCGTGCCGGCGACGCCTGGATGACGATGTGCTGGACCAATGACGGGGCGCAGCTCCACCGCGACATCCCCGAAATCGCCTACGTGCTTGGCAAGGAAGGCGGCGAGATCTGGACCGACTTCTACGCAATACCCAAGGATGCGCCGAACAAGCCTGCCGGCTATGCCTTGCTCAACTATTTGATGAACCCGAAAGTCGCGGTCAAGGAGCACCTGGCCAACGGCGCGCCTTCCACCGATGCGCGGGTCAATGCGCTGCTGCCCAAGGAGGTGCTGGACAATCCGATCCTCTATCCGGCGGCGGATCTGCTGAAGCCGCTCGAATTCGGTGCGGCTGCAACGCTAACCGATCCGGGCCGGGCCGAATTGATGGCACGCTTCAAGTCGGCTTGAACCTGGCAGGCCACAGGCTCGTTGCAGGCAACTCCCCGGCGGACAGATGTCCGCCGGCACCGGGGCGGTTTTTTCAATGCGCAGCAATGTCCTTCGTCACAATCTCCTGACCGCCCTGCTGCTCGGTCCAGCAACTGCGTGGCTGGTGGTGTTTTTAGTTTTGCCGTTCGTGGCGATTGCCGTTTTCAGCGTCGGCGAGCGGGCGCCGGAAGGCGGCTATCAGGCCGCTTTCACCTTGGCGCAGTTTGCCAATCTTCCGGCGCGGGCGACCGCCTTCTGGAACACCATGGTGCTGGCGCCGGCGGGCGCACTGGCCTGTCTTCTCGTTGCCTATCCGGTCGCCTATTACCTCGCTTTGCGCGCACCGGAACGGTGGCGGCTGATCCTGCTGGCACTTGTCGTCATCCCGTTCTGGACCAGCCTGCTGATGCGAACCTATGCCTGGATGTATGTGCTTGGCGGGCGCGGCATCCCAGCTCTCCTGGCCTATGTCGGGATGGAGGACGTGCGGCTGATCAACACGCCGGGAGCGGTTCTGCTCGGCATCGTCTATGGTTATCTGCCGCTGATGATCCTGCCGATCTATGTCAGCCTCGAGCGGCTCGACCGCCGGCTGCTGGAGGCCTCCGCCGATCTCGGCGCGACGCCGATCTCGACATTCCTCGGCGTGACGCTGCGGCTGTCGCTGCCAGGTGTGATGACCGGCTTCTCGCTGGTCATGATCCTGCTGCTCGGCGAATATCTGATCCCGACGCTACTCGGCGGCGGCAAGGTCTTCTTCATCGGCAACGCGCTGGTCGATCTGTTCCTGCAATCGCGCAATTGGCCATTCGGATCGGCAATCGCCATCACACTTGTGGCGGTTTCAGTGGTCGTGCTGCTTGCCGCGAACCGCATTTCGACCCGGCTTTCGGGTGCCCGCCGGGTGGACCTGATCTGATGCGTGCCTTCGTCGTTGCGGTCTTTGCCTTTCTCTACCTGCCGATCGCGCTGGTGGTGCTGTTTTCGTTCAACGCCGGCCACCACGCCAGCGAGTTCACTGGCTTCTCGGTGCAATGGTACGGCAAGGCACTGGCAAACCCGTTCCTGGTCGAAGCGCTGAAGAACAGCCTGTTCATCGCCACGACCAGCGCCTTGCTGGCGGCGCTGTGCGGCACGGCCGCCGCGCTTGGCCTGGCGCGTGTCGGCGCGCGGACGCGAGCCGTGTTCGATGCGCTTTTGGGTGCTGCGATCGTCGTTCCTGGTGTCGTCATCGGCATCTCGACGCTGGTCGCGCTGGTCCAGCTATTCGGGGTGGTCAACCCGTTTGTCGCTTCGCTGTGGCCGAACGACCAGCCACCGCGCCTGGCGCTCGGCTATGGCTCGATCATCGCCGCGCACGGGCTGTTTTCGATGGCGCTGGTGGCGATGATTGTCAGCACGCGCCTCGGCAGCCTCGACCGCAATCTGGTCGAGGCCTCGAGCGATCTTTACGCCACCCCGCTGACGACGTTCCGCAGCATCGTGTTGCCGCAGATCATGCCGGCGGTGATCGCCGGCTTCCTGCTCGCCTTCACATTCTCCTTCGACGATTTCATCGTCGCTTTCTTCGTCGCCGGCGCACAGACGACGTTGCCGATCTATGTCTTCGCCTCGATCCGGCGCGGGGTCACGCCGGAGATCAATGCCATCGCGACGATCGTGCTCGTCGCCTCCGTTGTGCTCGTGGTGGTTGCCCAATGGCAACTGCGGCAACGAAAACCATCACACTGAAAGATAAAAAACATGATTCTGAGAGATCGCATCGCCGTGGTGACGGGTGCCGGGTCGGGGATCGGGCGTGCCGGGGCCATGATGATGGCCAGGGAAGGTGCGCTCGTGGTGATCGCCGACAGGGACCAGGCGGCGGGGGAAGCAACCGCTTCCGACGTTCGTGCGGCCGGCGGTCGGGCCGAGGCCGTCGCCACCGACGTCGGCGAGGATGCGGCGGTCGAGCAGCTCATTGCGAGAACGCTGGGCCGGCATCGGCGGATCGACATCCTGCACAATCATGCCGGGATCCAGGTCGGCGGCACGCTGACCGAAGTCGGCGCCGACGGCATGGATGCCTCCTGGCGGATCAATGTGCGGGCGCAGTTCCTGGCGGCCAGGCTGGTCATGCCGTCGATGATCGCGCAAGGCGGCGGGGTGATCCTGAATACCGCCTCAAATTCGGGTGTGTTCTACGACCGCGAAATGATCGCCTACGCAACGTCAAAACATGCAGTGGTGGCGATGACCCGGCAGATGTCGCTCGACTATGCCAAACACAATGTCCGCATCAACGCGCTGTGCCCCGGCTGGGTCGATACGCCCTTCAACGAGCCGTTCATCGCGCAGATGGGCGGGCGGGCGGCGATCGAGAACTATGTCCGCACCAAAATTCCCATGCAGCGCTGGGCCAGCGCGGAGGAAATCGCCGAAGCGATCCTGTTCCTCGTCTCCGACCGCTCGTCCTTCATGACCGGCCAGGCGCTGGTGATCGACGGTGGAGAAAGCATCGGCTGATCCGCCGCTCCCGGCGGGCGGCAGCTGAAATTCTCTTTGGCCTAACGGCCGGCGGCGAGATGTGCTTTCGTCTCAAGGAGAATGCGGCCAACATGGCTGGGTCGGGAGCAGAAATCATCAGCGCAACCGGGAAGGCTGTATAATGGCCGAGGCCTATATCTGCGACTACATCCGCACGCCGATCGGACGCTTCGGCGGTTCGTTGTCGGCGGTCCGTGCCGACGATCTCGGCGCTATACCTCTGAAGGCGCTGGTCGAGCGCAATCCAAACATCGACTGGGCTGCCATCGACGACATCGTCTATGGCTGCGCCAACCAGGCCGGCGAGGACAACCGCAATGTGGCGCGCATGGCGCTGCTGCTGGCCGGCCTGCCGAAGCAGGTTTCGGGCTCGACCGTCAACCGTCTCTGCGGTTCGGGCATGGATGCGGTGATGATTGCTGCCCGCGCCATCAAGGCCGGCGAGGCGGAGCTGATGATATCAGGCGGCGTCGAATCGATGAGCCGCGCTCCGTTCGTGCTGCCGAAGGCAGAGACCGCCTTTTCGCGCAATGCCGAGATTTACGACACCACGATCGGCTGGCGCTTCATCAATCCGCTGATGAAGAAGCAATACGGCGTCGATTCGATGCCGGAGACCGGCGAGAACGTGGCGGAAGAGTTCGCTGTCTCCCGCGCCGACCAGGACGCATTTGCCGTGCGCAGCCAGGACAAGGCTGTAGCCGCACAAGCCAATGGCCGGCTGGCAAAGGAAATCACGCCGGTGACGATCGCGCAGCGCAAGGGCGATCCGGTCGTTGTCGACAGAGATGAGCATCCCCGCGGCGGCACGTCGAGCGAAGCGTTGGCCAAGTTGCCGACGCCGTTCCGGCAAGGCGGCACGGTTACGGCCGGCAATGCCTCGGGCGTCAATGACGGCGCCGCGGCGCTGATCGTCGCCTCGGAAGCAGCCGCGAAAAGATACGGGTTGACGCCGATCGCCCGTATCCTCGGCGGTGCCACCGCCGGCGTCGCGCCGCGCATCATGGGCATCGGTCCGGTGCCGGCCACGCAGAAGCTGTGTGCCCGGCTCGGCCTGAAGCCACAACAGTTCGATGTCGTCGAGCTCAACGAGGCCTTTGCCTCGCAAGGCATCGCCGTGCTGCGCCAGCTCGGCATTGCCGAGGATGCGGAGCACGTCAACCCGAATGGCGGTGCCATCGCGCTCGGCCATCCGCTCGGCATGTCCGGCGCGCGCATATCAGGCACGGCGGCGCTGGAGCTGCGCGAACGTAGCGCCCGCTATGCACTTGCCACCATGTGCATCGGGGTCGGCCAGGGGATCGCGGTGGCGCTGGAGAGATTGTGAGCAAGCGTCGATTTGCCGGACCATTTAATGGCGCGTTCCGCCCACTCAAATTTGACCATGTGGACAAAAGCCGGGCACCGTTCCATAGTTCCTTCGCTGATATTCCAGAGAAGAGAGCCGGCTCGACACGGCGCCAATCAGAGGGGCATGCAATGGACAACGGGAAGAGCAGAATCCAATCGAAACGCGAAGAGCTTTCGCGCCGCAACGTGCTGGAGCTGGGCGCGCTCGGCCTGGCGGCGGCGATGCTGCCGGGCAGCGCCTTTGCCAAGACCAAGAAGCTGAAAGTGGCGGCTATCTTCGCCACGCCGATCGAGGAGCCGTGGGACAACCAGATCCACGTTGCCCTGCAGAAGGCCGAGAAGGAACTCGGCATCGAATACAAATGGTCGGAGAAGGTGCAGACGGCCGATTTCAGCCGCGTCATGCGCGAATATGCGCAGGGCGGCTATGAGCTGGTGCTGGGCGATGCCTTCGCCGCCGAGCGCGAATCGCGCAGGACCGCCAAGCAGTTCCCGAAGACCGCCTTCCTGTTCGGCTCCGGCGCCGGGCCGGCCGAGCCGAATTTCGGCGTCTTCGACAACTGGATCCACGAGCCGGCCTATCTGTCCGGCATGATCGCCGGAAAAATGTCGAAATCGGGCACGATCGGCGCCGTCGCGGCGATGGGCATTCCGGAAGTGAACCGGCTGGTCAACGCCTTCTTTGCCGGCGCCAGGGAGGTCAATCCCGACATCAAGAAGAAGGTCGCCTTCATCGGCTCGTTCTTCGATCCGCCAAAGGCAAAGGAAGCGGCGGTCGCCCAGATCGACGCCGGCGTCGACGTCATCTATGCCGAGCGCTTCGGCGTCATCGAAGCGGCGGCGGAGAAGAAGATCCTCGCTATCTCCAACATGTCGGACCAGTCGAGCCTCGGCCCCGACACCGTGATCACCGGGCCGGTCTGGGACATGTATCCGACCGTCGAGCAGGCGATCAAGCTGGTCAAGGCCGGCGTCTTCACCGCGCAGGATTACGGCGATTTCTCGCGCATGGCCAAGGGCGGCTCCTATCTCGCGCCCTACCACAAGTTCGACAAGACGCTGCCGGCCGAGGTCAAGGAACTGGTCGAGAAGAAGAAGGCCGAGATCCTCGACGGCAATTTCCGCGTCGACGTCGATGAGAATACGCCGGTCTCGGACTGAGCGCTGTCTTTTGGGGGTCCGGTGCTTGTCGCACCCCCCTCTGGCCTGCCGGCCATCTCCCCCTCAAGGGGGGAGATTAGCAGCTTCGCCGACAGCACCTCTTCTTCAGCGCTGACGATTTGCGAAAGCCGAAGTGACATCCGATCTCCCCCCTTGAGGGGGAGATGGCCGGCAGGCCAGAGGGGGGTGCAGCGCATTCCCGTCGATCAAACCTGAACCGTAAAGCCAATTCCGATCGGGAGCACCCTTGTCAACGCCTGCCCCTCTCATCGAAATGCGCGGCATCTCCAAGAGCTTTGGCGCCGTCCAGGCGAACGAGGCCGTCGATCTCAGCGTCGCGCCGGGTGAAATCCTCGGGCTGCTCGGCGAAAACGGTGCCGGCAAGACGACGCTGATGAACGTGCTGTTCGGCGCCTATGCGCCCGATGCCGGCGAGATCCTGGTGCAGGGCCGGTCGGTGGCGATCAACAGTTCGGCCGATGCGCTGGCCGTCGGCATCGGCATGGTGCACCAGCATTTTCATCTCGCACCACGGCTTTCGGTGCTGGAGAACCTCTTGATCGGCATTCCCGGCAGATCGGGCCGGATCGACCGCGCCGGCGGGCTGGCGCGGCTCGCCGAGATCGGCCGCCAGCACGGGCTGACGCTCGACCCGGACCTCCCCGTCTCGGCGCTGTCGGTCGGCGAGCAACAGCGGCTCGAAATCGTCAAGGCGCTGTTTCGCGGCGCAAGGCTGCTGATCCTCGACGAGCCGACGGCGGTGTTGGCACCAACCGAGGTCGACGGGCTGTTTTCGGCGCTGCGCTCGATGGCGGCACAAGGGCTCGGCATCATTTTCATCTCGCATAAGCTCAACGAGGTGCGAGCGCTGACGCATCGCTGCGTCGTGCTCCGGCATGGGCGCGTTGCCGGCCGCGTCGATGCGCCGGCCAGCACCACGTCGTCGGAGATGGCGCGGCTGATGTGCGGCCACGAGATCGTGCCTCCGGCCAGAGGACCGTCGATGCCGGGTGCGGCCGTGCTGACCCTCGACGGTATCTCGACATCGCATCATTCCGGCATGGCGCTGCGCGATGTTTCGCTGTCGGTTCGTGGCGGCGAGATCCTCGGCATCGCCGGCGTCTCCGGCAATGGCCAGCGCGCGCTTGCCGAGGTCATCTCCGGCGTGCGTGCGCCCGATGCCGGGAAGATGACCATAGCCGGCAAAACGGTTTCGCGGTTCTCGCCGAGCACAGTGCAGGCGCTCGGCCTCGGCCGCATCCCGGAAGACCGTATGACGACAGGGCTGGTCACCAATCTGCCGCTCGCCGATTCGATGGTGCTGCCGCGCATCGGCACGGCGGCGTTCAGCCGCAACGGCCTGCTCAAGCCGGATGGGATCCGCGCCTTCGCCGAGGCACAGATCAAAGCCTACGATATACGTTGCCCCGGGCCGATGACGCGCGCCGGGGCGCTTTCCGGCGGCAATCTGCAGAAGGCGCTTTTGGCGCGCGAACTCGCCTTCGATCCGAAGGTGCTGATCGTTTCGCAGCCGACTCGCGGCCTCGACATCGGCGCCGCGCGCTTCATCCACGAAAAATTCCTCGACATGCGCGCCAAGCGCTGCGGCATCATTGTCATCGGCGAGGATCTGGAAGAGTTGCTGATGCTCTCGGATCGTATCGCGGTGATGTATGAAGGCCGCATCGTCGGCACGCTGAACAGCGCCGACGCCAGCATCGCCAGACTCGGGTTGATGATGACCGGAGCGGAGGGCCATGCCTGATGTTCCGTCTCGAGGCCCGCACCTCAACGCCCGCCTGGTTCAATCTGGCGCTGCCGCTGCTCGCTATCGGCGCGACGCTGATCCTGTGCAGCGGCCTCATCGCACTGGCCGGCGCCGGCGTCGTCGAGGCTTATGGCGTTATGTTTTCGGCGTCTTTGGGCGACAGCTACGCCATCACCGAAACGCTGGTGCGTGCCGCGCCGATGATCTTCACCGGACTGGCCGTGGCGGTCGCCTTCCGCGCCAAATTCTGGAACATCGGCGCCGAAGGGCAATTGCTGGCTGGTGCGGCGGCGAGCTGTGCCGTCGGTGCAATCCCGATGCCGGGGCCGCTCGCCATGCTGCTGATGGCGCTGGCGGGCGCTGCCGCCGGCGCGGCCGTCGCCCTGATCCCCGCCACGCTGAGGGTAAAATTCAGGGTCGATGACGTGGTCAGCTCACTGCTGCTCAACTCGGTCATTTTCTATGCACTGATGGCGCTGATCGAGGGGCCATGGAAGGACAGTTTCAGCGGCTACCCGATCTCGCCGCCGATCGAGGATACGGCCAATTTTCCGGTGCTGCTCGAAGGCACACGGCTGCATCTCGGCGTCGTCGCGGCGCTGGTCGCGGCACCGGTCATCTGGTTCGTGGTCGCGCGCACCACGCTCGGCTTCCGCATCAGGGTCACCGGCGAAAACCCCGAGGCGGCGCGCTATGGCGGCATCAATGTCGAGCGGGTGCTGATTTCGACGGCGCTGCTGTCTGGCGCATTGGCCGGCCTTGCCGGCGTCGGCGAGGTCGGCGGCGTGCATTTCCAGGTGATGAGCGACATCTCGCCGGGCTATGGCTATTCCGGCATCGTCGTCGCCATGCTGGCGAGGCTCAATCCGCTCGGCGTCGTGCCGGCGGCGATCTTCCTTGCCGCCGTCATGACCGGCGCCGAGGCGATGTCGCGGGCGACCGGCGTTCCGGCCTTCCTCAGCGATGTCATCCAGGGAACGGCGCTGCTCGCCATGCTGGTGGCGCTGCTGTTCACCGCCTATCGCATCCGTCGCGTGGGAATAGCCAAATGAGCGTGGTGCTGGAACAGATCTTCCAGGTCGGCTTCCTGGCCGCCATCATCCGCATCGCCACGCCGCTGGCCTTCGCGACGCTGGGCGAGATGTTCTCCGAGCGCGCGGGGGTGCTCAATCTCGGCATCGAAGGCATCATGCTTTTGTCGGCGATGACCGGCTTCACCGCGGCGAGCCTCAGCGGCAGCCTCTGGCTTGGCGTGCTAGCGGCGGTGCTGACCGGGGCGCTGATGGGCGCCGTGCACGCGCTGTTCACGGTTGCGCTCGGCCTCAGCCAGCATGTCTGCGGCATCGGCGTGACGCTGTTCTCGTCGGGCCTTGCCTATTTCCTCTACCGGCTGATCTTCGGCCAGCAATCGGTGCCACCGAACATCAAGGGGTTCGAGACGCTGCCGATCCCGATCCTGTCCGGCATTCCGGTGCTCGGGCCGGCGGTGTTCAACCAGTTTTCGCTGGTCTACATGGCGATGCTGGCCATTCCCCTGGCCGCCTTCGTGCTCTACCGCACGCCTTGGGGCCTGTCGGTCCGCATGGTCGGCGAAAACCCGCGCGCCGCCGATTCGGCCGGCGTCAGCGTCATTGCAACACGCTTCCAGGCGGTGATCCTCGGCGGTGCCTTGATGGGACTGGCCGGTGCCTTCCTGTCGATGGCGCAATTCAACGCCTTCACCTTCGGCGTGGTTTCGGGGCGTGGCTGGGTGGCAATCGCGCTCGTCGTTTTCGGCCGCTGGGATCCGTGGCGATCGGCAGGCGCGGCACTGCTGTTTGCCTTCGTCGATGCCCTGCAGTTGCGCATGCAGGCGAGCGGGCTTGGCCATATCCCCTACGAGGCCTTCCTGATGCTGCCGTTCATCTTCACCATCGTCGCTATGGCGGTGATGTCGCGCAATGCGGTGGCCCCGTCGGCGCTGCTCAAGCCGTTCCGGCGCGAAGAGCGGTAGCGGCGCTTCGCCTTTCACATCGCGGTGAAGCCGTTATCGACGAACAGATGGGCGCCGTTGACGAAGCTGGCCTCGTCGCTGGCCAGGAACAGGGCTGCCTTCGCGACCTCTTCCGGCTCGCCGATCCGCCCTTGTTGCGCCGCCATTGCCGCGTCGGAGACATCGACGCCGAGTTTGTCGAGATCGGCGACCTCGCGCAGGCCATGCGGTGTCCTGATGAAGCCTGGACAGACCGCATTGCAGCGGATGTTGCGGTCGCGGAACTCGACGGCGATGGCGCGCGCGAACATGTGGCAGGCGCCCTTGGTGGTGTCGTAAAGCACCTCCATCGGCGTCGCCGCCACCGCCGAGATCGACGAGGTGCAGACGATGGAACCACCGCCGGCGGCGATCATGCCGGGCAGCACGGCGCGCGCCATCAGGAACATCGAACGCACATTGACGGCATGCAGCCAGTCCCATTCCTGCAGCGTGGTCTCCAGGAAGGGTTTGATGACGAGGGTGCCGGCGTGGTTGAACAGAACCGTGACCGGGCCGAATTTTTCCGTCGCGCCCTTCACCGCCGCTTCGACCTGTGCCTCATCCGATACGTCGGCGACCCAGTGTTCGGCGACATGGCCGCGTTGCCTGATTGCCGCTGCGGTGGCCGCCGCCGCTTCGCCGTTGCGGTCGACGATCGCCACCTTGGCGCCCTCGGCCGCGAAAAGCTCCGAGGCCGCACCGCCCATTCCTGTCGCGCCACCCGAAATGATGGCGACCTTGCCGGCCAGTCTTGTCCCCATGGTTTGCTCCCTGCTGCCTTGCCGTGACGTCGCGGCTTTCCGCTGAAGCGATGCTATCCCTCATCCATTGGATGGCCAAGGAGCCACAGACACATGGACCTGACGTTTCCTGCCGTCACCCCGGCATGCCGCAAAAGGCAGCGCTAAGCAGTAAAAGCACTAACTTGTCCGCCGTTTGGAGAAAATTGTTCTAAGGATCGCGCGAAAATAGCACTCGACAAAGTCTACTGATTTTATAGATTAAGCGCCGAGACGGAGGTCGATATGTCCTATAGCCAGAACGCTCAGACTGCCCGCAAAGGCCAAAGGCTGGGTTCCGACCAGGTGTGGCGGCCGGCCTATGCCGGTGCTTTCGCCTATCTCGTCTTTGCCCTTGCGTTTGTATTCACCGGGGCAGTGGTACTGGGGCTGATCCCCTGATTGTCAAGGCTCTGATCATCGAGGCTTCCTCGGGATAGCGGCCTGCCGTTTGCAGAAATTCCGGAGTTGATGAACCGAATGCCGGTGTGCATTTGCGCGCCCTGATTCCAACGTGATGGAGGAGATGGCAATGCCGATCGAGTTCACGCATGTTCCCGGTAAGATCCACGCTGCCGACGCCAGCTTTTTCTATGACTTTGTCGAGACCGCGACGAAGCTGTCACTGATCGAGGATGCTGGATTCCAGAGGATCGTCATCGACGACCAGGCCGGGCTGCTGACCAATATGGACCTTGCCGCCCAGACGCTGGACCGGACCTCGTCCCTGGAGGTCGTGCTCACGCATTGGGCAGGCGTGATCGAACCAACCGTGGCGGCGCGGCAGCTCGCTGCCCTCGACGCGAGAAGCGGTGGCCGGCTGTCGCTCAGGATGCTCAGCGAGCCGCTGAGCGACGACGATGCCGAGGCACGTCCGGCCGGCCACACAGTGGTCTGGCAACGCATTGATGAATATCTGGTGCTGCTGAAGCGGTTGTGGTCGAACGACAGGCCGTTCGACCATGAAGGCACCTTTTACAGCATCAAAGGCGGCTATGTGCCGCGCAAGGGGCCGCATGGTGCCGATGTGACCATCCGCATGGGCGGGCAGTCGGGCACTGCGCTCAGGGTCGCGGGCAGGCATGCGGACGTGTTCGAGCTGGCGCCTGGCTCGCTTGCAGAAATTCACCAGTCAATGGAGCGCGTACGCGGCGCTGCTGCCGAACACGGCCGGGCCGGCAAGCTGCGTTTCGCGCTTCCCGTCCGAATCCGTTCGGAAGACAAATCGGCCGCTTCCTGCCAGAAGGCGCTCGAACTTGCCGGGCCGCCGGCGCAGGTCGCGCTGTCGCTGCTTTCCTACGCCGCTTTGGGGATCAAGGAGTTCATGATCGTCGGCGTCGACAGGCCACGCGAGATTGCGACCGCCGGCCGCGAGGCGATCGCGCTCTTGCGCAATTCACTGGCACGGCGCGAGGCCGATGTCCCTCAGCCGGGGGCGTTTGCGTCACGCGCGACACAGGGAGCACGCGCCGGCTGCTGAAGAGCCACCGTCGTCCCGCGCCTTGGTGACGGGTCTACCACCATTCCGGGAAAGCCGCGTAAGCGGCCTTGGCCAGCGTCGGGATCTCCTCGTCGGGAACCGAGTTGTAGGGCCAGAGCAATCGCGGACCGAGCGGCGCCCAGCCGCCGGCCGCCGCCATCGCCTTGTCGAGTGCTGCATCGCTGACATCGTAACGGGTGCGAAACGGTAGAACATGTGCGGCGAGGAACGCCCATATGCGGGCCTCGACCTCGGCAGCTGCGACCATGTCGGTGCGGATCATCTGCCACCACTGCACCGCGCCCTTCGGGTTGAGGCAGGCAACGTTGGAATAGCTGCCATGGGCACCTCCAGCATAGCCTGTTGCCAGCGTGTGGCCGGGGACGAAGACGGAAAATCCGTCCAGTTTGCGGCGCATGTCGGCATACCAGCCGGCGTCGCCGCCCGGCAGCTTGGCGCCGACCAGCGATGGCACGGCCGCACGCAGACTGGCGATGCCGTCGAGCGTCAGGTGGCGCTTGGCGTGCGGCGGATTGTAGAGCACCAGCGGTGTTTCAGGCGCGGCCTCGCACAGGCCGCCGGCAAAGCGCATGACCTCGTCGTCGCTGGGCGGCCACCAGTCGGGCAGCGTGAACTGCACCGCCGCCGGGCGAAGTCCGGCGACCCGCGTCAGTCGCTCGAGCGCGACGCGCGGATTGGACTGGCTGATGCCGATCTGGAAAGGAAGGCGCGCGCGGCCGGCTATGGTTGCGACCAACTCACAAAGCCGGTCGAATTCGGGCTCGGTCTGGCAATGGAATTCGCAGGCCGTGCCATTGGAATAGACGCCGTCGATGCCTGAGGCGCAGAGCCGGGCGATCGTCTCTTCCGTCGCCTGCCAGTCGATCGCTCCGCGATCGTCGATGGCCAGCATCACCGCGCCCCAGATGCCGCGCGGTGCGTGTGCGGGCAAGCGGGCCAGATGGTCGTCGAGGTCAGCGTCCACCGGCGATCTCGTGTTCGCGGCGGGTTTCGTTCGACGCGAAGGCAGCCTCGATAATGGCGACGATCTTGCGCGCATAGATGCCGTCGACCGGCACCGGCGTGTCATCGGCAATGGCATCGCGCATTGCGCTCCATTCGCGCACCAGCGCGTTATGCATCCAGTTCGGCTCAAAGGAACCGGGCAGCTCGGTCCAGACCGTCTCGCGGCCAAGCATGGTGCCGCGGTCCATGTCGATGCGCAGCGTTCCCCGCTCGCAGACCAGATCCATGGCATAGGTGGTGGCGCCGGTGCGATAGCCGACGCTCTGCACCTGGCCGATGCCGCCGCCGGCGAAGCGCAATCCGAGCAGAGCGCTGTCGTCTGCTTCCTGGTCATGGAACTTGGCGCCGAGCATGCCGCTCACCGACACGACATCGTCATCCATCAGCCAGACCAGGCGATCGACCGCGTGGATGCCGGCCGTCAACAGCATGCCGCCGCCGGTCGCCTTGCGCAGATGCCAGTCGCGGCGATTGTGCTCCATCCACAGCTTGATGATCCAGCTCGATCCGGCGAGCGGCCGGCCGAGCTCGCCTTCCTCCAGAATTTGCCTGGCCGCCATGCAGGGCAGGGCGAAATGCATCAGGTGGGCGACCATCAGCTTGACGCCATCCTTGGCCACGGCGGCGTTGATCGCATCGCAGGCAGCCACCGTCGGCGCCATAGGTTTTTCGAGCAGGATATGCTTGCCGGCCTTTGCCGCGCCGATGGCCATTTCGGCATGGAGATGGTGCGGGCTGGCAATGAGGACCGCATCGACCTCCTTGTCGTCCAGCAGCCTTCGCCAGTCCGCGTAGCCGCGGCCGCCATGTTCAGCGGTGAATTGCTGCAGTGCGTCGGCATTTCCTCGAGAGGCGGCGACGAGGCGAATGCCGCCAACCTCACGGATTGCCCGCGCATGGGCTGCGCCGAAATCGCCGGCGCCGATAATTCCTATTCCAATCATGGTCCTGCCTTTTGATAAGCGGCGTCGATCAGCGACATCGCCGCAACATAATCTTCGATGGACACCGGCGGAGGCGCCTTTCTGGCCAGCCGGTCAAGCGTATCGCGTATGAACAGACGGTAGCGCGTTGCCGGCAGTTCGACCGGCAAGTCGACGATTGCCGCGTCGTCGAGCGTTGCGCAGATAACATGGTCGCCATGATCGATGAGGGTGGCATTGGCACTGACGATGCGCCACTCGAAGTCACCGCCGGGGCGCATCGAAGCAAAGGAGTAACCGGCCTCGACGATGAACAGCGCGCCGGCCTCGTCTTCCAGCACCAGAAGTGCGTGATCCTCGACCGGGCCGGGATGGATGCGGTTCGCGATCGAAACGCTTTTCAGGCCGAGTTTGCCGGTTGCGAGGCTGAGTGCCGCGTCGACGCCGTGTATGCCGAGATTCCTCAACGCACCCCCGCCACCAACCGCCGGGTCGAGCACCCAGGCGACACCGTCGGCGATGTAGCGTTGCGGTGGGCCGTTGACCAGCCGGAACTGGCAATGCGCCACGGGGCCGGCGCGACCTTGCCGGCGCAGCCGTTCAAGGCCGGCAACGGCCGGCCCGAAACGGTTGGGCAGGGGAACAGCGACAAAAGCCTGGTACTGCCTGGCAAGGTCGCGCAGCGCCATCAGTTCCCTCGTATGGCTGGCCGCCGGCTTCTCCAGGATCAGCGGTATCCTTGCCGCGATGATCGCACGTGCCCGCGCCGGCACCATCGAAGGGTGCCCCATCAACAGGATCACATCCGGCGGGCTGGAGAGTATCTCCTTGAAATCTTCGATAAACGGCAGGTCGTGGTGCGCGGCGAACGCATGCGCTTGGCCAGGGTTCTCGTCCCAGATACCGGCGATCTCCGCACCGTGAAAGCGTGCGGCGTCGAGGTGCATTTCGGCGTGCCAGTGGCTCGAGCCGGCGAGGATAATCTTCATTCGGAGGCAGCACGTTTGCTATGGGCTTGCAGGATATCCTACAAGTGGCTATACGACAAGCGGCGGGCAAGCTTCAGCGGATGATGAAAGCAGTGGGATGGCGGAACTGAAGTCGATCGAACCGTTGAGCAGACCACCGCTGCTGCACGTCACCGTGCAGGAAAGCCTCAGGGCCTATATCGAAAGCAACCAGCTCAAGGCCGGCGATCCTTTGCCGCCGGAGACGTTCCTGGCGCAGCGGCTCGGCGTCGGCCGCAACTCCGTGCGCGAAGCCATCAAGGCGCTGGAATCGATCGGCATCCTGGAGACGCGACGCGGCATCGGCGTGTTCGTCAAGGAGTTCTCGTTCAAGCCGCTGCTGGACAACCTGGCCTACGGTTTGCAGGATTCGCTGCGCGACGTCGAAGAGCTGCGCGAAATCCGTCGCGTGCTGGAAACCGGCCTCATCGCCAAGACGATCGAGATGATCAGCGCCGAAGATATCGAAGCGCTGCGCCAGTTGACCGAGCGCATGCGGCAACGTGCCGAGCGCCATGAGAGCTTCGCCGAAGAGGACCAGCAATTCCATCAGCTGCTGTTCCGCTGCCAGAACAATCGCATGCTGAGCGCGCTGATCGACATCTTCTGGATGGCGTTCAACAAGGCCTCGAATTTCACCAATCTCGACAATCCGACGCCGCTGGCGACATGGCGCGACCATCACGAGATCGTCGAGGCTGTCGCCGCCAAGGATGTCGACCAGGCGCGTCGGCGGCTCGATGACCATTACCGGGGGATCCAGCGGGTTATCGCCAAAAACCGAGCAAGCTGAAGAACAACCTGACTATGCCAAGGGAGGAAACCATGCGCATCAGGACCATCGCATTCTCAGTCGCCGGGCTGCTGCTCGCCAGCATTGCCCCATTGACCAGTGTCCAGGCACAAAGCGCCAAGACCATTGCGGGCGGCTTCGACGTCGGCCCCGGCGGTTTTCCCAAGAACTTCAACCCGCTGGTCGCGACCGGCGGCTACACCTGGCTCAGCACCTATTTTGAACCGCTGGTCATCTACAATGCCGGGCTGACCGAGATCGAAGGCGACCTCGCCAAGGACTACAAGATCAGCGACGACCAGCTGAGCTATACGTTCAACCTGGTCAACGAGACCTGGCACGACGGCAAGCCGTTCACCTCGAAGGACGTCAAGTTCACCCTCGAGCTTGCCAGGAACAAGGCCTCCGGCAGCCTGTTTGCCGCCCGCCTCGCCGACATCGCCTCGATCGATGCGCCGGATGACCACACCGCAGTGGTGAAGCTATCGAAACCGAACGGCTCGTTTCTATCCATCCTCTCGCAGCTGATGATCCTGCCGGAGCATGCCCTGGCCGCTCTGCCGCCGGAATCGCTGGCGACAAGCACCTGGTGGTCGACCACACCGGTCGGCACCGGCCCGTTCAAGTTCAAGCGCTACGTGACCGACCAATATGTCGAACTGGCAGCCGATGACGATTATCGCGGCGGCAAGCCGAAGGTAGACGTGCTCATCAACCGCTATTTCGAGTCGCCGGCGGCGGCCGTTGCCGCACTCCGTGCCGGCGAAATCCAGTTCACCTATGTCGAGCCCGACGATGCGGCATCGTTCAAGAGCGACAGCAATTTCAAGGTGATCGAAGGTGCCTCGTACGTGGTCAACTATATCGGCCTGAACCAGAAGGTCGACCTGTTTAGGGATATCCGTGTCCGCCAGGCGATCATGTACGCGATCGATCGCAACGCCATCATCGACAGCCTCTACGGCGGTGCCGCCGAGCCAGCCAATTGCGGCTATGTCGCGCCGCATCTCGTTCCCGCAGGCCTCGAACCCTATGCCTACGATCCGGCAAAGGCCAAGGCGCTGCTGAGCGAGGCCGGCTGGGACAAGATCAACGGCGACAAGCCGATCACCTTGCTGACCTATTACGGCTCGCCGCAAGCGGCCAATGTGATGGCCGCTGTCCAGTCGATGCTGGCCGAGGTCGGCATCAATGTGGTGCCGCGGGTCGTCGATACGCCGACCTACAACGGCATCGTCTACAAGCAAGGCACGCCGGACTGGAACGCCTTTCCGATGGTCTATGCCGGCCTGCAGAACGGCCCCAACCCGGCCGGCCTCAATCCCGGCCTCAACAAGTCGCAGATCCCGCCGGCAGGCTTCAACACCATGCGCATCGAGTTCGACGATCTGAGCACCGCATTGGACGCCGCGCTAGGCCAAACCGATCCGGCCAAGCTCGATCAATCCTGGCAGGGGATCTGCAAGGTGATGAACAAGGAGCTACCCTGGGCGACGTTGTGGGTGGCCAACCGCTATGGCGTAGCCTCCAACAAGCTGCATGACTTCGTCTGGACGCCGGCGCCGGGCGGCGGCCCCTACGCAGCTCACCCCGAGCGCTGGGACATCCAGTAAGAAACCCGCAAGCAAGCGAGCAGGCGGGACCACTTTGCCGCCGCCTGCCACCGCCACGGAAAGCCCATGTTGAGCTTCATCGCCCGCCGCAGCGCCACAGGATTGCTGATGCTGGTCGCGCTCAGCGTCCTCATCTTCATCCTGTTGCGGCTGGCGCCGGGCGATCCGATCGACGCCTATATCAACCCATCGGTCCCCATGTCGGCTTCCGACCTCGAGGGCCTGCGCGAACGGCTCGGGCTCGATCGGCCGCTTCCCGTGCAATATCTCGCCTGGCTGCGCGCGGCGCTGAGCGGTGACTTCGGCTATTCGATCCAGCGCAGCGGCGTTGCCGTGCTGCCACTGGTC
The DNA here is from genome assembly GCF_040318825.1 of Mesorhizobium sp. M1006. NCBI lineage: Bacteria > Pseudomonadati > Pseudomonadota > Alphaproteobacteria > Hyphomicrobiales > Phyllobacteriaceae > Mesorhizobium > Mesorhizobium sp. M1006. The sequence goes on along the minus strand of NZ_JAMYMZ010000022.1, from coordinate 37,837 downwards.
ATGGAACGCATCGGCCCGACGGCGCTGCTGATGGGTACGGGCCTGGCGATCGCCATCGTGCTCGGCATTTCCGCCGGCATTTTCAGCGCGGTGCGCCGTAACGAACCATCCGACATCGCGCTGTCGGTGCTGTCGTTTATCGGTATCTCCAGCCCGGCTTTTCTGACAGCGCTGCTCGGTCTCTATTTCTTCTCGGTGCTGCTGCGCTGGGCGCCGTCCGGCGGCATGCAGACCGCGGGTGCGCCGTTCTCGGCGACGGATGTGCTTGCGCACCTCGTCCTGCCCGCCTGCCTGCTGTCCGTCGGCCATGCCGCGGTGATCATGCGTTACATGCGCGCCTCGCTGCTGGAAGTGCTCAACCAGGATTACGTGCGGACGGCGCGTGCCAAGGGCGTGCGCGAGTTCTGGGTGATCATCAAGCACGCGACCCGCAATGCGCTCTTGCCGGTCATTACCTTGATCGGCTCGACTGTCGGCATCGCCATCGGCGGCGCCATCTTCCTGGAAAGCGTGTTCAACTGGCCGGGCATGGGACTGCTTCTGGTCAACGCCGTCGGCACCCGCGATTACCCGGTGATCATGGGCGCTACCCTGGTGATCGGCGTTTGCGTCATCCTGGTCAACCTGTTGACCGACGTCGTCTATGCCGTCGTCGACCCGCGCATTCAGGTGGCATGATGGCAATCACGGCGCCAGATCCTACAGTTGACCCGACAGCCGTGCCGCAAACCAAAGGCCCGCTTCGCCGCGCGCTCGACCGCTTTTTTGAAAACCGCGCGGCGCGTGCCGGGCTTTTGGTCGTCATCCCGATCCTGCTGGCGGTTTCGACGTATCCTTTGTGGTGGGCGTTCGGTCCTAACACCATCGACCTCCGAGCAATGAACAAGGCGCCGTCGGCCATTCATTGGCTGGGCAGCGACGGCGTCGGGCGCGACGTCATGGCCCGGTTGCTGCAAGGCGGGCGGATCTCATTGCTGGTTGCCGTCAGCTCGGTCGCCATCTCCACCGTCATCGGCTTCCTGGTCGGTGCCGTCGCCAGCTTTGGCGGGCGTCTTGTCGACGGCACGGTGATGCGCCTGGTCGACCTGGCGATGACGCTGCCGCCGGTGATCTTCCTGCTGGTGCTGGCTTCGATCGCCGGCACCGGCATCGCCCCGACCATCCTGGTGATCTCGCTGCTCTCCTGGCCGGTGCTGTCGCGCATGGTGCGTGCCCGGCTGCTCGAACTGCGCGAGCGCGACTTTGTCGTCGCCGCCCGCGGCATGGGGGCAGGGCTGCCGCATCTCTTGTTCCGGCACGGCCTGCCCAATTGCATCGATATCCTGGTCGTCTACGCCACCTTACAGATCGCCAACGCCATCCTGCTCGAGGCCGGCCTGTCCTTCCTCGGCCTCGGCATCGCACCGCCCGAAGCCAGCTGGGGCAACATGCTCAATCTCGCCCGCTCCACCGTCGTGCTTGAAAATTACCCCTGGCAATGGATGTTCCCGGGCGCCGCACTGGTGCTCACCGTGCTCGCCATCAACTTCATCGGCGACGGCCTGCGCGATGCATTCGACCCCCGCTCCGATCTCAACTGACCTCAAAGGTTCATCAAAATGCCCCTGTTTACCGGCGTCGTGCCACCTGTCGTCACCCCGCTCAATGCCGATTTCAGCATCGACTTCCCGTCGTTCACCCGCACTATCGAGAACCTGCTCGACGGTGGTGTTCACGGGCTGTTTGTGCTCGGCTCGACCAGCGAGGTGGTCTTCCACGACGAGGCGGGCCGCAGGGCCATCCTCGAGCACGCGGTCAAGGTCAATAACGGCCGGGTTCCGATCTTCGCTGGGGTCATCGACCCGACTACCGACCGCGTCATCAACCACGCCCGGATCGCCAGATCGGCCGGCGCCGACGCCATCGTCGTCACCGCGCCGTTTTATACCCGCACCAGCCAGCCGGAGATCGGCGACCACTTCCGCTATATCAAGGATGCGATCGACATTCCGGTCATCGCCTACGATATCCCGGTCTGCGTTCACATCAAGCTGGAGCGCAAGACCACGGTCGGCCTCGCCAGGGAAGGCGCCATCGCGGGCATCAAGGATTCCAGCGGCGATGACGGCAATCTGCGTTACGTGCTCAAGGACATGGCCGACGATCCCAGTTTTTTCGGCATGACCGGTTCCGAGATCCTGGTCGACAGTGTGCTGGCGATGGGTGCGCATGGCGTCGTGCCGGGCCTCGCCAATGTCGACCCGCATGGTTATGTCAGGCTGTGGAAGCTGACGCAGGCGGGCCAGCATGCCGAAGCCCGCCTGGAGCAGGAGCGGTTGTTGAAACTGTTCGAGATCGTCTGGATCTCGCTCGGCAGGACCAGCGCCGGCTCGGCCGGCGTCGGCGCCTTCAAGGCGGCGATGAAGAGCCTCGGCATCATCGCCTCGAACACCATGGCGCGGCCGCAACGCAGCCTGAACGAGGAGGAAACCGCGAAGGTCGACGCGATCCTTCGCGATGTGGGGCTGCTCCGCTGAGCGTCGCGCCGATCCTCTCGATTTCCGGCCTGCGCTCGGTGTTCCGCATCGCGGGCCGCGACATCGCGGCGGTAAGGGATGTCGACCTGACGATCGGTGCCGGCGAGACGGTGGCGCTCGTCGGCGAATCCGGATCCGGCAAATCCGTCACCAGCCTGTCGATCATCGGCCTGTTGCCGAAAAGGGTCGGACATATCGCAGAGGGGTCGATCGCGCTGCGGCGCAAGAACGGCACGGTCACCGAGCTGACCAGCCTCGATGCCGAGTCGCTGCGCAAGATACGCGGCAACGAGATCGGCATGGTGTTCCAGGAGCCGATGACCAGCCTAAACCCGGTCTACACGATTGGCGAGCAGATCGCCGAACCGATCCGCATCCATCTCGGCAAATCGCACCGCGAGGCAGAAGCAGACGCGGTGCGGCTGCTGGAACAGGTCGGCATTCCCGATCCGAAGCGGCGGGCGCGGCAATATCCACACGAACTTTCGGGCGGGATGCGCCAGCGTGCTACCATAGCCATGGCCCTGTCCTGCGATCCAGGCTTGCTGATCGCCGACGAGCCGACGACCGCGCTGGACGTCACCATACAGGCCCAGATCCTCGATCTTTTGGCCGAACTGCAGGCGCAGCGCGGCATGGGCATCCTGTTCGTCACCCACAATCTCGGAGTCGTCGCCGAAATCGCCGACCGGGTGGCGGTGATGTATGCCGGGCGTATCGTCGAATCGGGTCCGGTGAGCGAGGTGTTCACCCGTCCGCGCCATCCCTATACCGCAGGGTTGATGCGCTCGGTGCCGCGGCTCGGCCAGGCCACGGCGCTGAAGGCGGCGGGAACGCCGCTGCCGACCATTGCCGGAAATGTTCCGTCGCTCGCCTTGCTGCCCAAGGGCTGTTCCTTCGCGCCGCGTTGCCCGATGGCTATCGCTGCCTGCCGCGCCGCGGTCCCGCCATTGTTTGGGGCGACGCCGACCCAGCAAAGCCGCTGCCTGCGTTGGGAGGAGCTCTGATGGCCGACGCCCCTTTCCTCGCTGTCAAAAACCTGACCAAGCATTTTGCGCCGACAGCGTTCTCGCGCGGACCCGTCGTAAGGGCGTTGGAGGATATTTCTTTCGATATCGGGCGTGGCCAGGTGGTCGGTCTGGTCGGCGAATCCGGCTCCGGCAAGACGACGATCGGCCGCTCGGTGCTGCGTCTGATCGAGCCGACATCCGGCCAAATCAGCTATGACGGCACCGACATCACCAGGCTGGGTGCCGCCCAGTTGCGCCGCCAGCGCCGCAAGATGCAGTATATTTTCCAGGATCCCTTCGCCAGCCTGTCGCCGCGCATGACGATCGGGCAGATCCTCACCGAAGGCCTGGACATTCAAGGCATCGGCAAGAAGTCCGAGCGGCGGGTGAAGGCCGAGAAGGCACTTGCCGCGGTCGAGTTGCCGGTCGACGCCTATGACCGCTACGCCCATGAATTTTCGGGCGGCCAGCGCCAGCGCATCGGCATCGCCCGGGCGCTGACGCTCGAGCCGGAATTCATCGTTGCCGACGAGCCGGTCTCGGCACTCGACGTCTCGATCCAGGCGCAAATCATCAATCTGTTGCGCGACCTGCAGCTCCGGCTCGGCCTGACCATGCTGTTCATTTCGCACGATCTGGCTGTCGTCGAGTACATCTGCGACACGGTCATCGTGCTCTATCTCGGGCGCATCATGGAGGTTGCGCCGGCGGCCGAGCTTTATGCCCGTCCCCAGCATCCCTACACGCGCGCGCTGCTGTCAGCCATTCCGTCGCTCGATCCGCTGGCCAGGCAAAGCCGGCAGGTGCTCAAAGGCGATATTCCAAGCCCGGCAAACCCGCCGTCGGGCTGCGTTTTCCGAACCCGTTGCCCGTTCGCGCTGGAAGCTTGCGCCGGGGCTGTACCGCCGCTGAGGGCGACAGCCGAGGGCCATCTGAACGCCTGCATCCGCGACGACATCGCTTAGGTTTTCTGCCCTCGGCCTACGGGAGAACTTGGGCGAGATGGACAAGGTCGTCGGCCACAAAGTCCCAGCTCTCAAGAGGCGAGAGATCGGTCGTCTGCGTCGGGCCATGCTCTTTTGGCCGAGCAACAAAGGCGGTTCCGATACCGCATTTTCGTGCCGCGGCCAGGTCGTCATTGTGCGCGGCGATTAACACGGCCTCCGCAGGTCGCACCCCCAGGATCTCCACTGCGCGGAGATAAGCCTGCGGCGCAGGCTTGTAGGTGCCGAACACATCCGAGCCAAGGACGGTGTCCCAAGGCAGGCCGGCGCGCTTGGCCATATCCAGCAACAGCCGGGTATTGGCCCCTGATAAGGGCACGATGATGAAGCGTTCCTTCAGCCTCGCAAGGCCTTTCAGCGAATCGGGCCACGGCTCCAGCCGGTGCCAGGCGAGGTTGAGTTCCTCAAGTTCGGCGGTCGGCAGCTCGGATGGGGCCAGCCCGAACTGGACGAGGGTGGCGTCCAGATTCTCCCTGTTGATTACGTCAAGTGACACGAAAGGCCGCTGCCCCGTCCGCATCGCCTCGGTCGAGGCGTCATAGCGCGACGCCCACGCATCGGCGAATTCACCGGGATCGACCTGCTCTGCACCAACTCGCGCGAGGAAGGCGCCGGCCTCCCTTGCGATACCGCTGCGCCAATCAACGACGGTTCCCAGAACATCGAAGAATAGGACTCGAGTAGTGGTCATTGAGCTTTCCTCCGACCTCATTGAAACGTCGCCGACGCCAACCCATATGCAATGCGCGTCGGATGTTTCCTCCCATTCGTCCGGCGCGTTCCCCTCTGAAGGTTTTCGACCTTCACATCTGGCCGGGCTTTGCAGCCCGGCCTTTTTTTGCGGGTAAGTGAGCCAGCCGAGATCATGGCGCAGGTGTGCCCAGCGTATCGATGCGTTTCGCCAGCGCCGCGGGATCGCCAAGCACGCGCAGCGCCTTCAGCCGAGCTGTGCCGCCGGCAGCGATCGAGACGCCCGATGCCGGCACCCCAAGCGCCTTGGCTACCAGCCTTTCCAGCGCTCGATTGGCGGCTCCGTTTTCCGGCACGGCGCGGACGCGAGCCTTCAGATGGCTTCGTCCATCCGCCGATGTTTCGATGCCTTCCAGCCTGTCCATCGCTGATTTCGGCGTCAGCCGGACAAACAGGTCGATGCCGTCGGCGCGCGTGCGGAACGGCGCACTCATCGACGCTCTGGGCTCAGACGACCAGCGAAAGCACGGTGGTGAGCAGGAACTGCCGGATGAAGAACAGGATCAGCAGCAGGATGATCGGCGAGATGTCGATGCCGCCGAGGTCGGGCATGAAGCGGCGGATCGGCCGCAGCGCCGGCTCGGTCAGCCGATAGAGCATGTTGCTGATGGTGTCGACGAACTGGTTGCGGGAGTTGACGACGTTGAAGGCGTAGAGCCAGGAAAATATCGCCGAGGCGATGATGATCCACCAGTAAAGGTCAAGCGCCATGACAATGGTCTGAATGAGGGCGATCATGCCGGTCTCCGATTGTTGCCGACATGTAGCCACTGTAGGTGAAAGCGGCAAGAGCCGCCTTCTGCCGCATGGGCGAGGGCGCACGAACGGCCGAGCGGCATTTCGGCAGCAAGCGCAGCCTTGACAGGAAACCGCAGCGGCCGATAAAAGCCCCATCCGCTGGACGGGGCTGTAGCTCAGCTGGGAGAGCGCGTCGTTCGCAATGACGAGGTCAGGAGTTCGATCCTCCTCAGCTCCACCAGCGGATTTTTTCCGACCCTTTGCCTGGATGAATTCCAAGGAAGTCCTCCTTGGATTCACGGCGTCTCTCAGACGAAGCTCGCGAACGCATTGCAGGCCTGCTGGCGGCTTGGCACTATCGTTGCCGGGTGGATTCACATCGGCGACGTAAAGACCCTCTACAGCAGTAGCGTATGCGGCCTATTGCCACTGCGCCTCGTCCTTGCCAGACTTGGTCCGTCTTCAAAACCGAGGGGAATTCACCATGACCAGCACGACAAGGCGTGATTTTGTAGGTCTTACAGGAATGGCAGCGACTGCCCTGGCCGGTGCTGTTGCAACACGAGCTACCGCCGCGGAAAGCGACGTAGCGCCATCGTTCGATGAGGTTCTTCAAGAGTACAACCAAAACAACACAGAAAGGACTAGATCAAAGCTGGCGATCTATGTGGTGCTTTCTCATCTGCACGCCAGTCTCGAGGAGGAATTTAGCGACCTTGGGTTAGAGCTGCCTTTAGGGAAAAAGGCCTTGCCATCGAACCTGCCGGCCAATTTCGCCGACGCGCAGGTTGCACCCCTTCCTTGGCTCTTTAAGCCCTCGGAAGTTACCGACCACGAACGAAACGGCTATGCGGCGATTGCAATGCGAATGAACGCAGTGATGGCAAGACACACCGCCGACGTGAGTGTCGGGGTTTCGCATATCATGTCGCACAAGGGATAACCGCGACCTTGCCGGCGAGAACGGCACGTCAGGCGAGCACAACGCCGGCCGGCGATTTGTTGTTGCGGGCGAACCGATTACCTGTTTTGGCGAGGCGACTGCGCTGCGAGAGTCCTCACAATGGATAAATACTTCCGGGACGCGCCGCGCGAGATAGCAAAGCTCTCGGCACCCCGGCCAGTGGGAATTGTCAGCCGTCCGCGCGTAGTGGCGCTGCTTTCGCAGGCCCTCGACAGCGGTGCATGCTGGCTGGCGGCGCCTGGTGGATACGGCAAGACCACCGCGGTGATCGACTTTCTGGAACACGGCGGGCTGGAACAAGGCGGGCTGAAGCAAGGCGAATCGGCGTACAACTGGTATCGGGTCGACACCGAGGACCAGGACGTTGCGCGCCTTTTCCACTATCTGACGCTGTCGCTCGACGGCAGGCATGCCGGCATGCCGGTCTTTGGTCCGGAATATGCCGACAATTCCGACGATTTCGCGCGGCTGTTCTTCCGCACCTATTTCTCGCGGCTTGATCCGGGCACGATCCTGGTCCTCGACGATCTGCATCGTGCCGATGCGCCAGGCTTTCGCCGGACGCTGGCGATCCTGTTGCGCGAACGCCCCAACACTGTCTGCTGCATCTGCACATCGCGGATGCTGCCCGAGGGCGACGTCGCCGACCTCGTGCTGTCGGGACAGTTGCCGGTGCTCAACCAAACGCTGCTGGAGTTTTCGCCTGGGGAGGCTCGCAACCTCGTCACCGCCCGCTCGCAATCGCCGTCCGAGGTCGGCGACATTTCGGAGGCGCGCGGCTGGGCGGTGGGCCTTCTCCTGCTGGCCAACGCCGGAATGTACTACCCGCTTTCGCAGACCGGCCTTGCCGGGGGCGCCGGCCTTCGGGAGATTGTCGGACGTTATTTCCTGCGCGACATCGCGCCGGAGGACCAGGATCTGCTTATCAGGCTCAACGTTCTGCCGGAGATCAGCACGGAGCTTGCCGATGCGTTCCTGGGCTCGCCGCAGGCTGCTCGCCTGCTGGTGCGGCTGCAGCATCGCCAGCTGCTGATCACGCGCGACGGTCCGGGCGGCGCCGCCTTCCAGCTGCATGACTTGTTGCGCGAATACCTTGCCGGCCTACTGGACCGGCGCGTGACGGAAGCGGACCGTTCCAGGCTGCGCGAGCAGGCAGCAAAGGTCCTGCACGAGGCAGACAAAACCGACGCGGCAATCGTGCTGGCGTTGCAGGCGGGCGCCTGGCCGCTGGCACGCCAGCTCATTCTGGAGTGCGCTAACGGCGTTCTCACGCAAGGGCGCAGGGCCAGCTTCGTCGAATGGTGCAACAGGCTGCCCCCCGACCAGATGGACGGGTGGGTCCATTATTGGCTGGGCGTCGCCTTCGCATCGGACGATGCGAAGGCCGAACCGCACTTCTCCAAGGCATGGCAAGCATTCGAGAACACCGACATGCGCGGCCAATGCCTGACGGTGGCGCGGGCGGTCGTAGTCAAGACCGCCAGCTGGCGTACGCATGAGGGGCTGGCGGATTGGACGCGCCGAGCCTCACAGGTTCTTGCCAAGGGATTGCCGGAGTTGGATCCGGAGGAACTCATGATGGTCAGGCTCGGCATCCTGCGGGCCGTCGATTTCGCCGAACCTGGCGAATTCGACGCCCATGACGCGAAGCGCCTCGTGAATGATATCCAGCAGCGCCTGACACATCTGCCGATCGAGGATTCGGTCGAGTTGCGCCTGCTGGCAAGCGAAGCGCTCATCGACTACGCGACCTCGTCGGGGCAGCGCGACATTTTTGCCAATGCCGTGGACAGCGTTGCCGCCGATCTCGAACATCCGGATATCCCGCCGTTGGTGCTCGGCATGTGGCTGGTGTCCTTTGGCTCGGCCAGCGGCCGTTACTTCCCCTATTCGCGGCGCGGTTTTGTCTATGCCTCGGCCGAGGATGCGTTGCGACGCGCAACGGCGATAGGCGAGCAGCACGCCTTACGGGGCGTCGAGTTCAGCGCGCTCTATCAGCTTCAATTGCTGATGAAGCTTCACAACAGGTTCTCGGAATTCAATGCGCTCGTCTCCCGGCTGGGCGAGATCGCGGACAGCAGGTTCACAACCCAGGTCGCTGTAGTCGCCGACTGCCACGCGGCGATGCACACGCGCAACGGCGACTTCGTCAAGGCTTATCTCGACTGCGATGCCTTCATGGATGCGATCGAGCGGGCGAATGAGCCGATGATCGAACGCTGGCCGCATTACGTCACCAAATACCAGGTCCTGCTGGCCGATCGGCGTCCAGCGGAGGCCATTGCGCTACTCCAGGAGATCGTCGAAAGGCTGAGCGGCGGCCCTCGCCAGCGCGTCGAACTCAACATTCTGGCCGCTCGGGCCCTGGAGCAGAAGTGGAACGGCGGCGCGTCCTATGGCAGTCGTCTGGCTGAATTCATGGAGGCGTTGCGCCAGGTCAACCCCTCCGCAATCCTGCTCAACCTGCCGGACCTATTGGCCGATCTTGTCGCCGATGCGCTGGAGCGAAAGATCGACGTCGATCTCTGCCGCCGTGTCGTTCGGGCGCGATATCTGGTCCCGCCCGCTGGCCGACCCGTCCAGTGGCCTTGGCCGCTCAGGATCCACTTGATGGGAGGCTTCCGCCTCGAAATCGATGGTGCCGAGGTCGCGCCCGGTGCCAAACCTACCCGCGCGCTCGACATATTGCGCATTATCTGCCTGTCGAGGGACCAGGTCTGTTCGGTGGAAACCCTGCAGGATTGGCTCTGGCCCGACCTCGACGGCGACCAGGCCAAAGCGGCCTTGGAGCAGGCGCTGCATCGTCTGCGCAAATTGCTCGGGCAAGGCGAACTCGTAACGCTGAGAGAAGGCCGTTTGCGGCTCGCTGCCGACAAGGTCTGGATCGATCTGCAGGATTGGGAAGACCGGCTGAAACCCGTTCTGTCGGGCCAAAGAGACTGCGCAATCGAGGAGCAGGAGATGCTGCTGGAAGGCTTTGTCGGCCCGCTTTTCTCGAATGCCCCGATGCCCGCCTGGTCGAATGCCGCGGCCGACCGGGTGCGGGATGGGTTTGTGGAGCTTGCCGTGCGGATCGCCAAACACTGGCAGAGTCAAGGCAATGCGGATCGGGCACGCCAGGCGTGCCGGCGTGCGCTCGATTTCTACCCGGAATCGGCCAAACTCCATGGCACGCTCATCCAGGAGAGCCTCTCCAGGAACGATCATGCCGGCGCCATCGAGGATTACCGGCGCTATGAACGCGCGCTCGCTTCGACCGGCGATGACGAGCCCTCGCCTTTGCTGCGTTCGCTCGTGCGCCCGTTTCTCTAGACCGGTTCATCGTTTCACGGAAACGCCGAACCGCTCTATCTCTTTATTTTTGCGCAATTCCGGACGGAAAACCGTTCCACACTTTTCCTGGAATTACTCTGGCGCAGCTCGGAACTCTGTAAGCCGTCCGTAAGTCGCGGTCTGGGAACCTCGGCTCGTCGATCAAAACCGATCGCCGGAGGCCTGAAGCCCCCGATACCAACACTCACAGGAAGGAAAAGGTCATGCCGTATACTGCCAGAGCAACTTCGAGAGTGCGTGCCGGCACCATCCGCGCTGGAGCCACAAGACTTTCCGACCAGCTCAGGATCGGGCCTTGGTCGCTCCTCTCGCCCGAAGCTGTCATACAGCAAAAGTACAACTCCCTTGGAGGCGCCGGCTTCGCCGAGATCGACAGGAAGGACACTGGAAAAGCCTGGTATCTCAAGAACGGCTCATGCATTTGTTACAACGATGCCATGCACGACGCCTTTGAGATCCATGGCGAAATCTACAGGAAGTGGATTGCGCTTGGCGGTCTCGCGTGGGGCATTCCCTGCACCGACGAAACCGGAACTCCCGACGGCGTCGGCCGATACAATCACTTCAACAACAATACCGCTTCGATCTACTGGACACCGAACACCGGTGCTCAAGCGATTTGGGGGGCAATTCGCGGCAAATGGGCAGCAATGGGCTGGGAGCGCTCGGTTCTCGGCTATCCGGTCACCGACGAAACCGGAACTCCCGACGGCGTCGGGCGCTACAACCATTTTGCCAATGCCGGCTCGATCTACTGGACACCGAACACAGGAGCCAACGTGGTGTACGGTGACATCCGCAAGAAGTGGGAGAGCCTGGGCTGGGAACAGTCATATCTGGGATATCCCACGACCGACGAGACCGAATTTGCCGATGGTGGCCGTGCCAATCTGTTTGAAAACGGCGGCATATACTGGTGGCCCGACACCGGCGCGATCGACCTTCGAGACGTCGTCGTCCACTATACCGGCCTCCATTGCTTCGGCGAGACCGACTGGGATCAGGGATCGAGTGCGGACGAACCCTATGTCATCGTCAGCGTGACAACGCCGCAGATCGCCGACACCAGGCGCAGCCAGGTCTATGGCGACGTCGATGCCGGAGATACGAGACCCGACCTTATGGAAATCTATCGAGGCAAGCCCTACGGCATCAATATCGGCACGGTGCTGATGGAAAACGATTTTGGCGACCCCAACAAATACAAGGACGAGGTGCAGAAGATCGTCATGGGCGTCCATACGGCGGGCACGCTGGCTTTGGGCCTCATTCCGGTGGCAGGACCTATCATTGCCGCGATAGCCGGCCCCGCCCTGGGATCCTTGATGCCATCGATCGGCGGCGCCATCAGCGATCTCTTCGATTGGGGCGATGACAGGATCGGGAGCGCGACAGTGACCATCTCCGCAAAGCAGATGGTGTTGCTCGCGGCACGTACGAACAATACCACCTTCAGCGGGATTGGGTTCAAAGTGGAAACGCCCCTGATTTCCGGCGAGGGGGCTTCCTACAAAGCCTATTTTGGCTTTGTGCCTGCCTAGGCCAATCGCCTCGGCAAAAACCTTCGCCGAGACAATCAAACTTACCAGCCCGGCCTTCCATTGGCGGGGCTGCCACTTCGCGACTGAGAGTTTCCGTAGCGGTCGTCGCAAGGCGCGGTCCGGATGCGGCAGCGGCCGATCAGCATAGCGGGCAAGCTGTCGTTGCCTAACCCCGCACAGCCCGTAGCGCCGCCATGAACGCGGCTCCTTCGGCCGGAACGATGGAGACCGCATTAAGTGCGGTCACCTCAACGACGCGGCCGCAGCCAACGAGGCCGAACGGGACCGGCGGAAACCGGATCAGGCGGTGCGCAACCCGCCGCCATGACAGCCGAGATCAATCAGGATGGAAAGAGAACGGTGACAAGAGCGGGCATGCATCACACCAGCCCGCGCTTGGCCATCATCGCTTCCGGGGAAGGCATCTTGCCGCGGAAGGCGGTGTAGAGTTCTTCCGGGTCCTTTGAACCGCCGGCGGCGTAGATGTTCTTGCGCAGCCGCTCGGCCAGCGCCGGATTGAAGGGATCGCCTGTTTCCTCGAAGGCGGCGAACGCGTCGGCGTCGAGCACTTCCGACCACATGTAGGAGTAATAGCCGGCAGAATAGCCATCGCCGGCGAAGATATGGCCGAAATGCGGGGTGCGGTGACGCATGGCAATGGTGTCAGGCATGTCGAGCTTTTCGAGCGTCTCGGCTTCGAAACGAAGCGCCTGTTCCGGTGCATCCGGCCGGGCGTGGTAGGCCATGTCGACCAAGGCCGAGGCGGTGAACTCGACGGTGGCGAAGCCGGCGCCGAAGGTGCGCGCCGCCAGCATCTTGTCGACCAGCGCCTTTGGCATCGGCTTGCCGGTCTTAATATGCAGCGCATGCTTTTCCAGTACCGCCGGCACCGTCAGCCAGTGTTCGTAGAGCTGCGAGGGCAGCTCGACGAAATCGCGGCTGACCGAGGTGCCAGCGACCGATGGCCAGGTAACGTCGGTCAGCATGCCGTGCAGCGCGTGACCGAATTCGTGGAACAGGGTCTTGGCCTCGTCGACCGACAGCAAGGCTGCCTCGCCGGCCGGCGGCTTGGCGAAATTCATGATGTTGTAGATGACCGGCTTGGAGCCATCGCCAAGCTTGTAGCCGGATTTCAGCGCGCTCATCCAGGCGCCGGAGCGCTTCGAAGGCCGCGCGAAATAGTCGGCGAGGAACAGGCCGCGCTCGCTGCCGTCGGCATTCTTCACGACGAAAACGCGAGCGTCCGGATGCCAGGTGGCAATGCCCTTCTTTTCTTCGAAAGAGATGCCGAACAATCGTGTTGCCACGTCGAAACAGGCGTCGATGATGCGGTCTAGCTGCAGATACGGCTTCAGCTCGGCCTCGTCGAAGGCGAATTTCTCTGCACGCAGCTTCTCCTGATAGAAGCGCCAGTCCCAGGCAGCGAATTTCTCGTTGCTGCCGGCCTCGACCGCCAGCCGCTGCAATTCGGCCTGGTCGCTTGCGGCCTTTTCCACCGCCTTTTCCCAGACCGGATCGAGCAGCGCGTGCACCGCCTCCGGCGTCTTGGCCATGGTGTCGTCGAGCTTCAATGCGGCGTAGGAAGCATAGCCGAGCAGCTTCGCCTTCTCGGCGCGCAGGCGCAGCATGTCGCGCACCACTTCCGTGTTGTCGGTAGCGCCGCCATTCTGACCACGCATGATGAAGGCGCGGAACGCCGTCTCGCGCAGGTCGCGGCGTTCTGAGAAGGTCGAGAACGGCTCGTAGATCGAACGCGACAAAGTGACGGCGTAGCGGCCCTTCTGGCCGCGCATCTCGGCGGCTTCCGCCATCGAGCTTTTCAGGAATTCCGGCAGGCCGGCCAGGTCGGCCTCGTCGAGGAACAACGCCCAGTCGCGCTCGTCGGCAAGCACGTTCTGGCCGAAATTGGTGCCGAGCGACGACAATTCCTCGTTGATCGAGGCCAGCCGCTTCTTGCCTTCGGCGTCGAGCCTGGCGCCGGAGCGGACGAAGTTTTTCCAGGTCTTTTCCAGCACCCGCAGCGTTTCGGCATCGAGCTTCAAAGCCTCGCGGCGCTGATAGAGATCGTCGATGCGGGCAAACAGTCGCTCGTTCATCGAAATCGCCGAGTAATGCCGCGACATCTTTGGCGAGATGTCGCGCTCCAGCGCCTGGATCGCCTCATTGGTGTGGGCGCCGGCGCGGCACCAGAAGATCGAGGAGACATGGTCGAGCGCCTCGCCGGCAAGCTCGAGCGAGGCAAGCGTGTTTTCGATCGTCGGCGTCCCGGTGTTGCCGGCAATCGCCTCGATCTCGGCCTCATGCGCCTTCAGGGCCGCGTCGAAGACCGGAGAAAAATCGCCGTCGCCGATGCGCGTGAAATCGGGCAGGCCGAACGGCCCTTGCCATGCGGTCAGCGGATGGGCGGCGAGGTCGACGGTTGACGGCATGGGCAAACTTTCGCTGGGTGGGCGGGAGAAGCGGATCGTCACCGATGTAAGGCGCCGGCCCGTTGCGCGCAACAGCGGGTCCCGTTCATGGTTCCGTCAGTAGCCGTCGCAATTTTCGGCGATCGCGGCTTGCGAACTGGCGGTGATCTGGTCGTTGGCGACCGCAAAGGTCTCCTGCATCAGCATGTCGTTGCTGGGAAAATCATAGCAGGCGATGACAGTGGTGACGCCGCCCTCCGATTTCTCGATCCGATGGCGGATTTCGGCCCCGGCGACGGCGCCTTGCCACTCGGCGATCGAGGCGATGAATTCCTGCTTGCTTTGCACGACGCCGAGGTCGTCGAGCTTGATGCGGACGTTGTCGGCAAGCAGGTCCGACAATTCGCCGCGGTCGGCGACGAGGAGTGCCGAATACCAGCGATCGATGATCGCGCTATCGTCGGCACGGGCGAAATCTGCCGAGCACAGCAGTGCCGCAGCCGCGAACGCGTCCCGAAGTCGCGTCATGCCTTGTCTCCTACTCCATCTCCGGCCGCTCGAAATCGCCGGTGTCCTTGTTCATCACCCAAAGCTCGCCGGTCGAAATATCGAACCAGGCACCGTGCAGCGACAGCCGCCCCTTGCCTTCGAGGATCGAGACGCAAGGGAAGGTACGCAGATTGGCGATGGAATAGCGGATCGAGATGCGCTCCAGCGCCGTCTGGCGCTCGGTCGCGGTCATGAAGGTGCTGGACGATACGGTCTCGGCCGCGGGCGCGATCAGGCTCATCCACTTGCCGATGAAATCGCCCGGCGACAAGGGTGCGGCCGTGGTGTCGAGTGCCGCGCGGATGCCGCCGCAGCGGCCGTGGCCCATCACCACGATGTTCTTGACCTTGAGGCTCTGCACCGCAAATTCGAGCGCCGCCGATGTCGAGTGGAACTGATCGTCTGGCGCATAGGGTGGCACCAGATTGCCGACATTGCGCAGCACGAACAGCTCGCCCGGCCCGGCATCGAAGATCGCTTCGGGCGCGGCCCGCGAATCGCAGCAGGCGACGATCATCGTTTCCGGTGCCTGGCCCTCCCGCGCCAGCGAGCGATAACGGCCGCTTTCGGTGAGATAGCGGCCGCTCATGAAACTGCGGTAGCCGGTGAGAAGATGCTCGGGAAGATGGGGCATGGGCAGCGGTGGGAGCCTTTCCGGGTTGAAGGCAGCTCGGTTCAATCCCGAAAGGCTCTAGCGCATCGGCCCGAAAATCGGAACCGATTTTCGGAAAGCGGGATGGCGTGGTTTCGACGTGCTAGCCCGTATTTTGACACAGGTGAACGAACGCCGCCATTAATCGGGTTCAGAACCGCAGATTGGCGGTTCGACTATTCCGCGATGTCCAGCAGGGTCGATATCAGCAGCCGGCGCTCTTCGGCGGAGAGAATGTCCGAATCGAACAGGTTCATGCTGCGAAGCCCTTCGATGGCGAGATAGCAGACCAGCAGCGCCTTGAGGTTCGGCGTCTCCTGCTTCAGCCGCTCGAATAGCTGCCGCCTGAACGATTTTATCGGCGTCAGGAAATCGGGATCCTCGGCAATCGCCGAAAATATCCAGGATGCCGACGGTTTCGATTCCTCGGCATGCTCGGCCGACAGCTTGATGTAAGTTGCAAGCGGGCTTTCGCCGTTGACGCCGGCCGTGCGGGCGGACTCCAGGGCCTGCTCGAAGGCGCGCAGGTAATCCTCCACCAGCGCCTGCATCAATTTCGCCTTGGTCGGGAAATTGTAGAGAAGACCGCCCTTCGACACGCCGGCACGGCTGGCGACCGCATCCAGCGACAGGCTGCCAGGACCCGTCTCGCGCGCCACGGCGGCGGCGGCGGCGAGGATCTTCTCGCGCGAATTTGCTCTGCGGGCCTTCATCAAGCGTTCCCCATTCATTAGCTTAGGCGGAATTGACAAGACCGTCCAGACGGTACAGTAAGATCGCCGTCATTTGAAATTGGGACCAGGCACAGGTATGTGTTCCGGTCATCCGACCGTTATGCTGGGCCGTGGCCGAGGGACTGTTCGTGATCAAGCGCTTCATCATCGCCTTCATTCTGCTCGTGCTGGTGTGCGGCGGCATCGTCGGCTTCAACCTGTTTCGCGACAATGCGATCAAACAGTTCTTCGCCACCATGAAGCCGCCGGCCGCGACCGTGTCGACGGTCATCGTCAAACCGATGTCATGGACGCCCGGCATCGAGGCGATCGGCACTGTCAGTGCCGTACGCGGCGTCGACCTGACGGTCGAAACCGCGGGCATCGTCAAGGACATCCTGTTCCATGCCAATCAGAAGGTCGCCGCCAACGCCGTGCTGCTGCAGCTCGACGATGAAGTCGAGCGAGCCGACCTCGTGGCATCGAAGGCGCAAGCCACCTCCGACCAGACGACGCTGATGCGCGCTCTTGAGCTGCAGAAGCGCGGGGTGGGCACCGATGCCACGCTCGACACGGCGCAGGCAGCAGCATCGGTCTCCGCCGCGCAGGTAAACAAGCTGCAAGCGGTGCTCGACCAAAAGCAGTTGACGGCCCCTTTCAAGGGTACCGTCGGTATTCCGAAAATCGACCTTGGCCAGTATCTCACACCCGGCACCGCCGTGGTGACCTTGCAGGACATGGATACGATGCGTGTCGATTTCACCGTGCCGGAGCAGCAGCTTCCGCAGCTGAAGATCGGACAGACGGTGCGGTTGGGCGTCGGCGGCGGCGACATGCCGTTCACCGGCAGCATCCGCGGCATCGATCCGAAGATCGACCCGACCAGCCGGCTGGTGACCGTGAGGGCGGAGGTCGGCAATCCCGAAGGCAAGCTGACGCCCGGCCAGTTCGTCCAGGTGCGCGTCGAACTGCCCGAGGAGAACGACGTGCTGGCGCTGCCGCAGACGGCGCTGACTTCCAGCCTGTACGGCGACTTCGTCTTCGTGGTGCGCCCGGCCAAATCCGCCGAAGCCAACGGCGCGGCGCCCGAGGCAAAGCCGGAAGAAAAGCCGGCTGCAGATGCTGCCAAGCCCGCGGCCGAAGCACCCGCGGCAAAACCCGACGAAAAGCCGGCTGCTACCCCAGCCAAACCGGCAGAGGAAGCCAAGCCGGCAGCGGAAAAACAGAAGCCGCAGCTCGTGCTAGCCCAGGTGTTCGTCAAGCCAGGCCGCCGCAACGCCGGCCTGGTCGAGATTCTGGAGGGCATCGCGCCCGGCGACGAAGTCGTTACCGCCGGCCAGAACCGGCTCTCCAACGGAATGTCCGTTGCCGTCGACAACACGATCGATCCGAGCAAGCCAGGGAACCAGCAGGCAGCCCAGCAATGAGCTTTTCCGACCTCTTCATCCGCCGCCCGGTCCTTTCGACCGTGCTTGCCTGCATGATCCTGCTTCTGGGTTTTCAGGGAATCTTCAACCTTTCGATCCGGCAGTATCCAGAGGTTGAAGAAACGGCCATCACCATCACCACGGCCTATCCCGGCGCCAGTGCCGACCTGATCCAGGGGTTCATTTCCGCGCCGATCGCGCGTGCCGTCGCTTCGACCGAAAACATCGATTATGTCACGTCGTCGAGCCGGCCGTCCTCCAGCACCGTGACAGTGCAGATGAAGCTCGGCTCCGACCCCGACGTCGCGCTGAACGAAGTCTTGTCGAAGGTTCAGAGCGTTCGCGGCGATCTACCGGACGAAACCAAAGACCCGGTGATCGTCAAGGGCACCGGCCAGCAGTTCGCGATGATGTACATCTCGATGCAGAACCCGAACATGACGCCGGAACAGCTCACCGAATATATCGAGCGCGTCGTGCGGCCGCGTATCTCGACGGTCGAAGGCGTCGCCGACGTGCAGATCTTCGGCGCAGCCGAATATTCGATGCGGGTCTGGATCGACCCGATCAAACTGGCGGCGCGCGGCGTGACCGCGGCGGAAGTGCTGGCCGCCATCAACGAATCGAATTTCCTTTCCGCGCCCGGCGACACCGAAAACGAATATGTGGTTTCTTCGATCACCGTTCGCTCTACGCTGCAGACCCCGGAGGCTTTCGCCGCCCTTCCACTCCGGTCGAAGGACGGCAATGTGGTGAGATTGCGCGACGTGGCCCGCGTCGAACTCGCCGCGGCGAACACCGACACCAGGGTCAGCTTCAACGGCAAGCCCGGCATCTTTCTCGCTATCTTTCCGACGCCGGCCGCCAATCCGCTGACCACCGCGGCGGCAATCCACAAGATTGTGCCGACCATCCAGGAGACGCTGCCGCTCGGCATGACGATGGAGATCGTCTACGATTCAACCGAGCAGATCAGTGCGTCGATCGAGGAGGTGTTCAAGACCATCGGCGAGGCGGTCGCCATCGTCATCGTTGTTATCCTGCTCTTCCTCGGCTCGTTCCGCTCGGTGCTGATGCCGATCGTGACCATTCCGCTGTCGCTGATCGGCGTCTGTTTCCTGCTGTTTTCGGTGGGCTATTCGATCAATCTTTTGTCGCTGCTGGCCATGGTGCTGGCGATCGGACTTGTCGTCGACGATGCCATCGTGGTGGTGGAAAACATCCACCGCCACATGGAGGAAGACGGCTTGTCGCCGATGCAGGCGGCGTTCAACGGCATGCGCGAGATCTCGTCCGCCGTCGTCGCCATGACGATAACATTGGCCGCCGTGTTCGCGCCGCTGGCCTTCACCGGCGGCCTGACAGGCGCACTATTTCGCGAATTCGCGGTGACGCTTGCCGGCTCGGTGGTGCTTTCGGGTGTCGTCGCCCTCACCATCACACCGATGATGTCGGCACGTATCCTGAGGTCCGGCTCGCACAGCCGCTTCCAGCGCATTGTCGACAATACGTTCGGGCGCGTCGAACACATCTATGAGCGGCTCGTCACCGGTTCGTTGAACTATCGCCCGGTGACGCTGATGATCGTCCTCGCGCTGGTCGCCACGACCGGTTTCATGTTCACCAAGACCGCGAGCGAACTGGCGCCGGAAGAGGACCAGGGTTTCCTGCTTTCGCTGGTGACCGCGCCGCGGTACGCGACGTCGGACTATACCGAAACCTACGTCAATCAGATACTCGGCCTGGTCAAGGATCTGCCTGAGACGCGGGCACAGTTCTCGGCGGTCGCCTTCGGTGGTGGCCAGACGAACAGCGCTTTCGTCGGCTTTGCGTTCAAGGACTGGGCTGACCGCACGCGCAACTCGAAGGAAATCCAGCAAGACATTACGGGCCGCCTGAGCAAGGTGGCGGGCGTCGAAGCTTTCGTCTTCGCGCCGCCGACGCTGCCCGGCTCCGGCGGCGGCCTGCCGATAACGATGGTCGTGCGCTCGACCGGCGACGCCTCGCAGGTGTACGAGGCGGCCGAAGACATCAAGAACAAGGCGCAGGCCTCCGGCCGCTTCATCGTCGTGCAGAATTCGATGACCTTCGACGCGCCGCAAGTGACGGTGACGATCGACCGCGACCGCGCCGCCGCGCTCAACCTGCCGATAGCCGACATCGGCCGGACGCTGACGCTCCTGGTCGGTGGCGCCGAAGTGGCGCAATTCGACCGCGAATCCAACAGCTACGACATCATCCCGCAGGTGCCGCAGAGCTTTCGCGACAACCCTGAAAAACTGGGCGAGTATTTCGTGCGCAGCGTATCGGGCGAGATGGTGCCGCTCTCGGCGGTGGTGAAGATCTCGACCAACGCGTCGCCGGCCGCCATCGAGCAGTTCAACCAGCTCAACTCGGCGACGATCTCTGCCTTGCCGCGGCCCGGCATCACCACGGGGGATGGGCTACAGGCGATCGAGGACATTGCCAAGCAAAGCCTGCCCGACACCTTCTTCATCGACTATACCGGTCAATCGCGGCAGGAGAAGGAACAGGGCTACACGATCATCATCGCCTTCGCGGCGGCGGTGCTCGTCATCTATCTGGTGCTGGCGGCGCAATTCGAAAGTTTCCGCGATCCGCTGATCATCATGATGGCGGTGCCGCTGTCGATCTTCGGCGCGATCGTGCCGCTTAATGTCGGGCTTGGCACGCTCAACATCTACACCCAGGTCGGCTTGATCACGCTGATCGGCCTGATCACCAAGCACGGCATCCTTCTGGTCGAGTTCGCCAACCAGCAGCGTGAAATGCACGGCATGCGGCGGCGCGATGCGATCATCGCGTCGGCCAGGGTGCGGCTGCGGCCGATCCTGATGACGACGGCGGCGATGGCGCTCGGCGTGGTGCCGCTGATCATCTCCAGCGGCGCTGGTGCCGCGGCACGCTATTCGATGGGCCTGGTGATCTTCACCGGCATCCTGGTCGGAACCATGTTCACGCTGTTCGTGGTGCCGATGTTCTACACCTTTGTCGCCAGCAAGGACCTGCCGCATCACGCCGAAAAGCCGGATCCGAAGCTGATGCCGGTAATGCCGGATTAGATTGCGCTAATATCCGGCCCTTGCCTGGGAGCGACGAGAAGCATCGCTCATTTAACGATGACGATGCTGGTGTTGGCCGGGCCGAAGACCTCGACGAGCTGGTAGAAATCGGCGGCGTTGTCCGGATGCAGACGCACGCAGCCATGCGAGGCTGGCTGGCCGAGGCGCTTGATGGCGCTTGTCGCATGTACGGCGTAGCCGCCGCTGAAGAACACCGAATGCGGCATCGGGGCGTTGTCGTATTTCTTCGAATACCAAATTTCATGCATGCGGGTCGGCTTGAACGAACCGGTCGGCGTGACGTGCGTCCTGTCGCCGGTCGAGACTTTCCAGGCGAATGTCGGCCGGCCGTCGACCAGGATTTCCATGGTCTGCTGCGATAGCGACACACGCGCGACGATCTTGTTGGCGGCGGCGTGGGCTGCGCCGTTGCCGGCACTGACAAGCAAGGCAGTACCGGTGATGACGGCGGCGGCGATGTTGATGAGCTTGGCGGAAATGGCAGTGCACATGATGTCTCCCCTATTCTGCCGGTCGGGACCGGCTCAATTCGATGACCGGCTTATCGGGGCGTCATGTTTCAAGCCGATTTCGCTAGATGCTCGTTTGTGTTTCGATTCTGTTTCCCCTGGTTAACAGAAAAGGTCCGCGCAAAGCAGCTTGCAGTTGCACGACGTCGTCATGACGGTGGCGTGTTTGCCTAGGCGGATCGGCCAAACCGCGGCGCGAATACGCGATTGCCTTTCGTTTGATAGGAAGTCACCTGACTCCGAAACCGAGCTGCAACAAAGCGCAGCCTCGGCGGCATGATCCGGATACAGCGAACAGGCAAAGTTGACCTGACGAAAACAGCGGTCAACGAACGATCGGAAGCCAACACTGTTTTCGCTACGGTCTGGATTGGTCTGGACAGTTTCCAGCCTGCGCGTCGACCGGCTCAAGCCCCTCTGGCGGGGGCGGCTTAGGGCCGTTGAGGATGCGCGGCGCCTCCGGCAACTTGCAGCCGAGAGGACCGAAGGCCCGCGCCGCAACGGGGGGCTCCGCTGGCGGCGCGGGCGCTTCGGGGGTTCCCCTGAAGTGCCCGTAAATTCCAATTTTGAGGAACGAACAGGATGAAAACGAAATTCGCCGCTTCGGTGCTTTCCGCGCTGCTTTACGTCCAGGGGCTGCTCGGCATTGCCGGCCTCGCCACCGTGCTGCTGAAGGAACGTGCCCATGCCGGCGAGGTCAGCACGAACAGTGACATGCCGTCCGGCCCGTCGCTTCTCGTGGTGCGCTGAAGAGCATCGGACCCCAAGGTGGAAACCGGTTGTGGGAAAATCCGATGCTCAAGACAAAAGGGTGGCCGTCCTGCCTTCAATCGGCGAATTGCGTCGGCGGATCGAACCGGTAGCCCGCACCCCGTATGGTGGTGATGGTTTCGGTATCGAGCTTGCGGCGCAGCCGCACGATGCGCGAATCGATCGACCGATCGAAGGCTTCGGCATTTTCGGCGGGCGCGGCGGCGATGATGTCGTCCCGCGTCAGCACCTTGCGCGGGCTGGCCAGGAACAGCCTGAGCAGCGCCACCTGCCCGGGGGACAGCTGTTCTTCCGTGCCCGAGCGGTGCATGACGATGGCCGATCGGAGATCGACGGTCGCGTTCTCCAGCACGATCAGTTCCCCGGCGCTCCTGCCGCGCCGAGCCAGAAGGCCGCCTACGCGAGCGGCAAGCTCCCTGACATTGAGCGGGCTTTCGACGACGTCGGCGGCGCCGAGTTCGAGCGCCAGAACCTTGTCGACCAGATCGGCCGGGCGGCAGATCAGGATGAAATCCGGTCCACCTTCGCCGCCATGTCGCCTGAGCAGGTCGCGCCCCTCTGCCTGGCTGACGCTGTCGCCGACAACCACGACATCGATACCCTTTGCCGAAAGCAGCGATTCGGCCTCCCACGGCTGTCGCGCCGCGCGGACTTCATGACCGCGCCGCTCGAGATGATCGGCGAGATCGGTCGCAATTACTTCAGCGACGGAAACAAGCGCGATAACGGATCGTGCAGCCATGTTTTTCTACCCCGCATACGGCAACCCAAGAAGAGTGCTGGACATCATGTTTATACCCAATCTACTTTCCGCTGAAAGCGGGAGCGAAAGCATCGTGCGGGCACGAATTGTCATTGTCGAGGACGAGCCCGACCTGAGGGATGCGGTCGCCGAGTATCTCGGCGCCAGCGGCTATGATGTGGCCACGGCCGAAAGTGCGGCGGCGGCGCGCGACCTTTTGGAAACCCAGTCCTTCCATCTGGCCATTCTCGACATCGCCATGCCGGGCGAGGACGGCCTGTCGCTCGGCCGCTGGATGCGGTCGAAAATGCCGATCGGCATCATCTATGCGACGGCCGCCGGTACCGCGCTCGACCGCATCGTCGGACTGGAGCTCGGCGCTGACGATTACATCGTCAAGCCTTACGAATTGCGCGAAGTGCTGGCCAGGGTGCGCAGCGTGCTGCGTCGCGTTCCTGAGCCGACCGAGCCACAAAAGGCCAAGGCTGAAACATCCGGCGGCCGCCGGTCCGTGAGCTTCGGACCCTTTCACGCAGATCTCGACGGCAGGCTCGTCACCGGCGCCAACGGCGCGGTCATCGACATGGCCAAGAGCGAGTTCGACGTGCTGGAGGTGTTCCTGACGCGCGCCAACCGGCTGTTGACGCGGGCGGCGATCTCCGAGGCGATCGGTTTCGTCGAGGACCCGGAATCGTCCCGCGCGGTCGACATCCGCATCATGCGGCTGAGAAAGAAGATCGAAGCGGACCCGGCCAACCCGAAATTCCTGCGCACGGTGCGCGGCGAAGGCTATATCTTCTCGCTGCCGGCCGGTGAAAATAACTGAGGCCTGGCGGCTTGAGCAAGCCAAGGCCAGGAAATGACCATGACGGCTGAAACAGCACGCGCGGACACGCAGGGCGCCAGGCAGGGCGCGGCGATGGTGGCCGTGCATGTGGTTCGCCGGCTGCGCGAAGCCGGCGATTGGCAGCGCGAGATGGAAGGTATCCTCCAGACGCTTTGCGAAGCCATGGATTGTCACCGCGGCATCCTGTTTCGCCTGCGCGAACTGCCCGGCCAGGGTTTCGCCCAGTCGGTCGCCGCTTATTGGATCGCCCCCCGGTTTGGCGGTGAGCTGGCGTCACCTACCGTCATCGTGCAGTCGGTCGTCGATTCGGACCCATTGCTGGAACGGCTGGCAGAGGACGAGCGTCAAGGCAAGATCTTCGCCGGGCACACACGCGATCTCGAAGGCTTTCTGCGGACCGATTTCGAAAAGCAGAACATCAAGTCGTTCCTGTCGGTGTCGGTCTTTTCGCACGGCAATTTGTGGGGCACGCTGGCGGTCAACGATTGCGTCAACGAACGCGAATGGACCGACCAGGAAGAGGCGGCGCTGCACATGGTGGCACTCGCCATCGGCGATGCCATCGAACGATCGCCCTCCGACGCGCATGCCAGCGACGTCATTCGCCGCACCATGCTGCAGGCCTCGCTCGACGCCATCATCGTCATCGACGAGACCGGCTCGATCATCGAATTCAATCCGGCCGCCGAGAAGATGTTCGGCTATCGGCGCAGCGATATCCTCGGCAAGGACCTGCTCGACACGGTCGTGCCGGAATATTACCGCAAGGGCTATGCGTCCGGCGCCGAATATATGTCGGGCCGCGGCGCGCCGATGGTCGGCCAGCGGCTCGAAACGGTCACCCAGAACGCCGCCGGCGAGGTTTTTCCGATCGAGCTGACGGCAACCGAGATGCGGGTCGCCGATCGCCAGCTGATCTTCGGCTCTATCCGCGACCTGCGCGACAGATTGCGCGCCGAGGAGGAAATCAACCGCCAGCGCGAAAAACTGCACCAGAACGAGAAAATGGCGGCGATGGGCTCGCTGCTTGCCGGCGTTTCGCACGAGCTCAACAACCCGCTGGCCGTGGTCGTCGCCCAGTCGACGCTGCTGCATGAATTCGCCGCCGATCCGCAGACCAAGGTGCGCGCCGAAAAGGTGCGCGCCGCTGCCGAGCGCTGCGGCCGTATCGTCAAGAGCTTCCTGTCGATGGTCCGCCTGCACCCGGCCGCACAGGCCG
Source organism: Mesorhizobium sp. M1006 (assembly GCF_040318825.1). Lineage (NCBI taxonomy): Bacteria > Pseudomonadati > Pseudomonadota > Alphaproteobacteria > Hyphomicrobiales > Phyllobacteriaceae > Mesorhizobium > Mesorhizobium sp. M1006. Next base: position 13,040 of record NZ_JAMYMZ010000022.1, on the reverse strand, counting down.
AAACCGACCTCAACCAGGTGATCCGCGCCGCACTCGAAGTGACCGCCTATGGCGCACGGTCGAGCGGCATCATCATCGACACCGATTTCGCCAGCGGCCCGTTGCTGGCCATGGCAGATGCCGACCACGTGACGCAAGTGGCCGCCAACTTCCTCATCAACAGTCAGCACGCCTTGGCCGGCGTTGCCGGCGACCGCCGGATCAAGGTCCGGACGTTTCGCAGCGACCGCGGCAATCCCGGATTCTCGGTCGAGGACAACGGACCAGGCGTGCCGGAAGCGATACGCTCACGCATATTCGAATCCTATTTCACCACCAAGCCGGTCGGTGTCGGTACCGGCATCGGCCTGTCGATCTCGAAATCGATCATCGAGCGGCACAATGGCAATATCTGGTTCGAGGAGGTTTCGCCGAGAGGTGTGCGTTTTGTCGTGCAGCTGCCGGCGATCGCTGCTGGCGCGGCCGCCGCTAGCGACAGTCCGTCGCGGTCGAGCGGCTTGCGTCACGCGCTGATCATAGACGATGAGCCGGATGTCGCGGCGTCGCTGTCCGACATTCTGGAGTTGATGGGCATCAAGTCGCGGATCGTGCCGGCCTGGGTCTCGGCCGCCGCGACGCTGAGCGGCCATGTCCCGCCGGACATCGTGTTTTCCGATTTGCGCATGCCCGGCACCAGCGGCATAGCCGCCTATCGCGAGCTACTCGCCGAAATGCCGGGTCTGGCGCGGCGCTTCGTGCTTGTCACCGGCGATCTGATCGGCGCGAAAGGCGAGATCGAGGCGCTGCCGGCGCCGCAGCGGCCGCCAATCCTCGAAAAACCGTTCAGCACGCTGGATGTGCGCGGCGTGCTCTCGGCCATTGCCGAGCAGGCCGGTCTGGGCGGCTAACTCCGCGATCTCTCCCGGAAGAAAAAGGCTCCCGGCCGACATTGCGGCGGGAGCCTGACTGGAGTGCTGGAGGGCGCTCGCAAAAAAATCAAAAAACGTTCGGCGTATCAGCCAGCGGGGCGGCATTGGCGATCATGCGGACCGGTCGTGCCTTGCCCGACTGGGCAGCGATGACGCGCAGGCAATCCAGGCTCTCGGCGCCCCAGGCCTGCCCCTTGCAGGCAAAATCGATCTCCGGCATCGGCAGGCGCGCCGTCTTGGTGGTGGTTGTCGCGCCGTCGATGAGGTTGGCCGGCGGGTTCAGTGAGGCGAAGGCCGGACCGACGGTAGGCGTCAACGCCATGCCGGCAAATGCGGCAGCCGCCAGCAGCATGAACATCGCCATCGGATGATCACTGGCGCGCTGGCGCAGCGCCAGCTTCGGGCGCCGGTCGTTACGCTGGGGACCCTGCTGGCGAAGGTCGGTATCGGTGATCTGGATTTTCGTACGCATCGTCGTTTCCTTCGGTCTTCTTCTTTTCTCTGTTGAAACGAACCTAATCGCACCTTGTAACCGGCCAACGATGATGAATTAACGTTGTGTAACCGGCATGAAACCAAGCCCGCGGCCATTCCTGGGCAAACCGATCCGGCGTAGCTGGCAGCACCGGTGGCATTCTCTGCTCGTTTTGCGCTACCCACGGCACCAGATCCGCGTCGCCTTTCCAGGCCCACGGAGCGTCGGGCGCTCAACAAGTGTAAGGGGATTAACGTCTGGAATTCCCGGGATTTTCCCGGCTTCGATCGTTCGGACTGGGCTCTCGAATCCCGTTCGATTTCCCGTCAAGACTTAGCCCCATTTTTCCAAGCCATTGCATTTCAATGGAAAATATGCTTTTATTGAACGACCATTCAATAAATAAAGAGCCTTTATGAACCCGCATCTGCGTGACGTGGCAATCCCCAACGATTGGGATCGGCGGGGGCTGCCGGGCTGGAGCTATCATTCCGACGCCTTGCTCGAACTCGAGAAAGAGCACGTCTTCCGCAACCATTGGCAGATCGCCGGCCATGTCTGCGACGTGCCGAACGCCGGCGACTATCTGACGATGGATGTGGTCGGCGAGCGGGCGCTGATCGTGCGCGGCAAGGATGGCGTTGTGCGCGCCTTCAACAATATGTGCCGCCACCGCGGCAGTCGCGTCGTTGCCGACAGCCAGGGCACTTGCAAGAATGCGCTGGTCTGCCCCTTTCATGGCTGGGTCTACAATCTCGACGGCACGCTGCGCGGTGCTGCCCGCCCCCGTTCATTCCCCGACCTCGACAAGACCGATTTCGGCCTGATGCCGCTCGAGCTCGAAATCTGGATGGGCTTCATCTTCATCCGTTTCCGCAAGGGTGGGCCGCAGCCATCGGTGGCCGAGCTGTTGAAGCCGATCGAAGCCGAGATTGCCCATTACGGCGTCGCCGAGATGGTGCCGTCCTGGGGCATCTGGACCCAAAGGACGCCGGTCAACTGGAAGTCGGTGCGCGATGTCGACAATGAAGGCTACCACGTCGCCATGGCGCATCCGGCGCTGCAGGACCTTTACGGTGCGACCTATTTCGACGAGCCGTTCGTCAACGGCGTGTCGCGCTCGTTCGCCACCTACAATCCGCATGCCGGACGGCGCTGGAGCGTCGCGCAGTACATCAAGCTCGCACCCGAGGCGAAGCACCTGCCGGAACACCTGCGCAAGGCCTGGATCTACTACGGCATCTTCCCGAACAACGTGCTGTCGCTCATGCCGGAATCGGTGCAGTTCTATCAGGAATTTCCGCTGTCGACGGGTGAGACGCTGCTGCGCGGCGCCATCTACCGCTATCGCGACGAGACCAGGGAACAGGCGGCAGCCCGCTACCTATCCTACCGCATCGACCGCGACACGCTGGCCGAGGATGTACAGCTTTCGATATGGTCCAACGAATCCATGCTGTCCGAAGCCTTCGGAGGTTTTTACCTCTCCGATCTCGAATATGGCGTGCGCACCCACCACGACCATTTGCGTAAGCAAGTTCCCGTGCTCGGATTGGAGACCGCGCCCGAGGAGAAGGATATGTGGGCACTCAACGAGGCGCTCAGATCACGCTCCTGACGCCCCGGTCCTCAGGCCCAAATGGCGACCGGAATGCCGAAACGATCGGCGAGCGGCGGATCCGGAAACGGCATTGCCTCGCCTCTGACGATGCGTCCGGCAACCACCATCATCGCCGCGGCGTCGAGGAAATCGTCGGCGGCCGCGCCGCGCGGCGGCGTCTGGTCGAGAAAATCCTGGCTATAACCATGCTGGGCAAGCAGCGCCTTGCGTTCGGCCATGCCGGCCGGATTGATGTTGCCCCTGATCTTCTTCGGCAAGCGCATAGCGCGGTCGCCGTTTAGTTTGCAGAAGGCAACTTCCGGATGCGATTCGAAGACGCGGCTGCGCAGTTCGGGCCGCGCGATCAGCAGCGAATCGATCTCGCGGATCTTGGCGAAGATACCGAAGGCCTGGATCGAGACACCGCGCGGCGGATCTGATGTCGTCCTGGCCACCTCGCTTGCCTTGCGATGTGCGGCGTACCAGGCATCGACCGTGGTGAAGGCTTCGACCTCGGCGTAAAGCGCGGCGCGGGAGGGGATGGCAAAGACACTGGACTGCCGGGCCCCGAGCAGCGGCCGCACCAGCGCCTCCGGGCCGCGACCGCCTCTTTGCGAGAAATCGGGCAGGCCGATTGGCATATCGACCGCTACCAACGAGTCGGCGGGCAGTCGGTCGAGCAACGCCGCGAAGCTCGGGAAAACGGCTGTCGACGGTGCCGCACCGGGATCGCGGCGGACGGCTATCCAGCCGGCCTTGCAACCGTCGACGCCGACAAGCACAACACCCCAGGGCATAACATCGTCGGGCGCAACGTCGTCGGGCGCAACATCCTCGGGCGCATCATCCTGGGGCACGGCGTCTTCGGCCTGCGTCACGCCCGGCGGTCCCGTTCCGGATGCAGGAGATGGCGAAGTTGCACCATCGCCATCGGGTGCGACAGGCTCTGGGCATCGGTCTCGAGCTGCAACTCGTCGCCGCCGCGCTTGGCGGTCCGCGCCAGGATCTCGTAGACCGCCGCCGTGGTCGATTGCAGCGCCTTGGCGGCCGGCTGGCCGGACAGGATCCGCGCCAGGTAGACGGCAGCCGTCAGGTCGCCGAGCCCATTCGGCGGCTTGTCGATGAGCCGGTGTTCGGCAAGCAGTGCCTCTCTGCCGGCGAGCAGTAAATTGCCGGTGCCGCCGGCCATCATCGCCGGCGCCGATGTGACCAGCATGGCCGGTGGGCCGGCCTGCAGGGCTGCAGCCATTGCCGATTTAAGGTCTGGCAGCGGCGCTCCGGCCATCCATTCCAGCTCGTAGCGGTTGGGCGTGGCGATATCGGCGATCGGCATCAGCCGGTCGCGCATGGCGATTGCGGTCGGCTCAGGTACGTAGAGCCCGCCCGAATCGCCCATCACCGGATCGCAGATATAGAGGGCGTCCGGCGTCTTCGCCTTGACCGCGCCGACCAGCGAAGCGACGGCTTCGGCCTGGCCAGCCTCGCCGAGATAGCCGGACAGCACGGCGCCGACCTCGCCCAGCCACGGCGCGCCCTCGAGGTCGGCCATCAGCGCCTTGAACTGGTCCAGCGGCGGCACAATGCGGGTGGCCCGGCCATGGCCCGGATGCCAGGGCAGGATGACGGTCGGTACCGCCCAAACCGGAAAGCCGAGCGTCTCCAGCGCAAAGACAGCGGCACGGTTGCCGACTGAGCCACGGGCGACATGACTGGAGACGACGATGACCGCGCGGGGCGCGTCGGTTTTTTCGGCACTCATTGATTTTTCCTAACTGCCCCTGGTGACGAAAAGCACGAGCCAGATCAACAGGCCGATGGCAATAAGCAAGCCCGCTGCCCGACCGATGCGGGTGCCCCAATATTCGATCGGGTCCGACCGGTCGGCATCGGCCGCGGTGACGTGGTCGCGCGCGCCTTTGGTGGTTCGTGCAAGGAACGAGGTGCCCCCCGGGTCGGTCTCGCGCGCCACCCGTTCGATGATGCGGCGCGATTCCGCGTCGCTGTCGTGGCGTTTCGCCATGGTGATGTCCCGTTCTATGCCAGAGCTTAACCCGTTCGCCTCGTCTGTCACAGGGCCCGACGGCGAATGGCAGAAACCAGTAACACTTCTCGGCCGAAGTCATTTTCTTACGCAAGGATTGTGCTAATGCTTCGCCTGCCAATGCTATTGAGGGGACTTATCATGCTTGCCCAGCGCCTTTCTTCGCCGCCAACCTTCCGTAATTTAGCTGCGTTCCTGGTTATGGCCGTCATGCTGCCGCTGCTTGCCGGCTGCGGCTACAACACCATTCCGACGGCTGAGGAAAACGCCAAGGCCGCATGGAGCGAGGTGTTGAATCAATACCAGCGCCGCGCCGATCTCATCCCCAATCTGGTCAACACGGTCAAGGGCTACGCCGCGCACGAGAAGGACACGCTCGATGCCGTGGTCGAAGCGCGCGCCAAGGCGACGCAGGTGACCGTGACGCCGGAAACGCTGAACAATCCGGAAGCCTTCAAGAAATTCCAGGACAGCCAGGCCGGCCTGACCAGCGCGCTGTCGCGCCTGCTGGCGGTGGTGGAGAACTATCCCGATCTCAAGGCCAACCAGAACTTTCTGGCGCTGCAAGCACAACTCGAAGGCACCGAGAACCGGATCACGGTCGCCCGCCGCGACTATATCCAGGCAGTGAGAGAGTACAATCTGACGCTGAGGACCTTCCCGTCGGTGATCTGGGCGACCTTGTGGTTCCGCGGCAACCAGCCGTTTGCGAATTTCACCATCGAGGAGGATAAGATGCAGCCGCCGAAGGTCGATTTCGGCACGCAGCAGGGCGGGTGAAGAACAGCCGGTGAGCGTGGTCCCTATTGGCCTTGCACTCCGTAGCGCCCCCCTCTGCCCTACCGGGCATCTCCCCCTCAAGGGGGGAGATTGGCAGCTTTGGCCTCACCGCCCATCCTGCAACGTTGGAGATTGGCGAAAGCGGTCGCGATAGTCGATCTTCCCCCAAGTGGGGGAGATGTCCGGCAGGACAGAGGGGGGCGCGACGAAGTGCAAACCACACGCTTCTGAGCGTCACTTTGCTTCTTCTTTGCCTTGGTCTGTTCCTCCCGCTCACCGCCCTTGCCGCCGCACTGCCGGCGCTGACCGGACGGGTCGTCGACAACGCCGGCATCATCGACGCCGCGACCGAGGCGGCGCTGACGCAGAAGCTTGCCGAGTTCGAGACCAAAGGGTCCGACCAGATCGTCGTCGCGACCATCCCCAGCCTCGACGGCGAGGAGATCGAGCCTTACGCCAACCGGCTGTTCCGCGCCTGGAAACTGGGCCAGGCGAAGGAGAACAACGGCGTGCTTTTGCTGGTGGCGCCGAACGACCGCAAGATGCGCATCGAGGTCGGCTATGGGCTTGAAGGCACGCTGACCGACCTGCACACCAAGCTGATCATCGAAAACGACATGGTGCCGGCCTTCCGTGCCGGCGATTTCTCAGGCGGCATCAGCAAGGCCGTCGACGACATGATCATGGTGCTGGAAGGCAATCCCGAAGAGCTGGAGGCGCGCGGCGAACGCAACCAGCAGCCGCCGTTCAACAGCGACGATCTGTTCTTCACGATCTTCATAGCCATCTGGGCAATCATCTTTTTCGGCGGCCTCGCAGCCTCCATCCTGCCGCCGATCTTCGGCCAGAAGATCGGTCCCGGCCGCTATCGCTGGCTGGGCATGACCTTCGAGCCAAACCGGCGGTCCTCCGGCGGCTGGTCGGGAGGTTCCGGCGGGGGATGGTCGTCGGGTTCAAGCGGTGGCGGGTTTTCCGGCGGCGGCGGTTCGTCCGGCGGCGGCGGCTCCTCGGGAAGTTGGTGACGAGATGACAAGACACGCCATCAGCCCGGTGGAATCCGGCCGTTTCACCAAAATGATCGGCACCGCGCTGTTGGCCATGGCGGTGCTGCTGGTCGGCTTCGCGGCCTTCGCCGCCGCACTGCCGGCGCTGACCGGACGGGTCGTCGACAATGCCGGCATCATCGATGCCGCGACCGAGGCGGCGCTGACGCAGAAGCTTGCCGAGTTCGAGACCAAAGGGTCCGACCAGATCGTCGTCGCGACCATTCCCAGCCTCGACGGCGAGGAGATCGAGCCTTACGCCAACCGGCTGTTCCGCGCCTGGAAACTGGGCCAGGCGAAGGAGAACAACGGCGTCCTGCTTCTGGTGGCGCCGAACGACCGCAAGATGCGCATCGAAGTCGGCTATGGGCTGGAAGGCACGCTGACCGACCTGCACACCAAGCTGATCATCGAAAACGACATGGTGCCGGCCTTCCGTGCCGGCGATTTCTCAGGCGGCATCAGCAAGGCCGTCGACGACATGATCATGGTGCTGGAAGGCAATCCCGAAGAACTGGAGGCGCGCGGCAAGCGCAATCCGGCGAATGACAATCCTGTCGATCCCATCTTCATGCTGTTCATCGTCCTGTGGGCGACGATGTTCTTCGGCGGCTTGGCAATGGCGTTCCTGCCGCCGATCTTCGGCACGAAGCTGTCGCCGGGCGTGTACAAGTGGCTGGGCATGACGTTCCGCTACGGCCGTGGGCCAGCTTCGTCATCTTCCGGCGGCGGTAGCTGGACATCCGGGACCTCGTCAGGCAGTGGCTGGTCGTCTGGAAGTTCCGGCAGCGGTTGGTCGTCCGGAAGTTCGGGCGGCGGGTTTTCAGGCGGCGGCGGCTCGTCCGGCGGCGGCGGTTCTTCAGGAAGCTGGTGAGACATCAATCATGGCAACACGACCGATCAGCCCCGAGGATCATGAGCGCATCGCCGATGCGATCCGCGCTGCCGAATCAAAGACCGACGGCGAGATCTACTGCGTCGTGGCGCATGCCAGCGACAGCTATTTCTTCCCGGCCGCTTTCATGGCGATGCTCAGCATGCTCGTCGTCAGCCTCGCCGTCGGTTACGGGCTGGAAGCCTGGTGGCTGTCGATCCGCTTGCCGCATTTCGTCATCGCCGAGCTTCTGGCGCTTGCCAGTGTGCTCATCCTGTTGTGGGCATTGCCGGCACTGCGCATCCATTTGGTGCCGAGGCGGCTGCGCTACCAGGCCGCCCACGCCAATGCGATGAAGCAGTTCCTCGCCCGCAACGTCCACCGCACCACGGCGCGCACTGGCGTGCTGGTGTTCGTCTCGATTGCCGAGCGCTACGCCGAGGTGGTCGCCGACAGCGGCATCGATTCTCGTGTCGGCCAGCATGTCTGGGACGGTGTCGTCCGCGACCTTACGGCGCATGCCGGCGACGATCGGCTTGCCGAGGGGTTCGTCAAGGCGATCCAAGCAGTCGGTGGGGTACTGGCCGAGCATTTTCCGGTCTCGACCGGCGACAGCAACGAACTGGACGACCATCTGGTCGAGATTTGATCTCGCCAAAAGCGGTTTCGCAGCGTCTCAAGGACGCACCGTCCGGCTGTGTGAAAGCATCGCGGCGGTTGACCGGACTCTTGCAATCGGGCGCGGCGGGTTTATGGTTAACCAATCATGAATACGCTGAGCATCGACATCAGGAAAGCCGAACCGCGCGATGCAGCCGCCATCGCCGACGTGCATCTCGAGGCCTGGCGCGGCGCCTATTCAGGCATCATCCCGCACCGCACGCTGACATCGATGATCAACCGCCGCGGCGCCGACTGGTGGGCGAATGCCATTCGCCGCGCTGCCACCGTCCTGGTCGTCGAAATCGGCGGCAAAATTGCCGGCTATGCGACGATCGGCAAGAACCGCGCCCGCGAACTCAGGCAGCAGGGCGAGATCTACGAACTTTACCTGCGGCCGGAATATCAAGGCATCGGGCTCGGCAGCCGGCTGTTCTCGGCCGCGCGGGCACGGCTGGCCGACCATGGCCTGAAAGGCATGGTGGTCTGGGCGCTGGAAGACAATCAGAACGCACTTGCCTTCTATGCCGGCGCCGGTGGCCGCGATGTTGCCGAAGGCGTCGAGATCTTCGAGCAGAAGGCGCTGAAGAAGGTCGCTTTCGTCTGGGAATGACGGCCAGCGCATGATCCGGCCGGTTTTCGGTTAGGACGGTCTCCCCGTACCATTCGCCGCATTGCACCATTCGCCGTCGCCCGCTATCGATCTGCAATCGAGAGAGGGATAAAGCGATGCGTATCGAAGCGATTGCCAGCGGAAAGAACCCGCCCGAGGACGTCAACGTCATAATCGAGGTGCCGATCGGCGGCGAGCCGATCAAGTACGAGATGGACAAGGAGGCCGGCACGCTGTTCGTCGACCGCTTCCTGCACACTTCGATGCGCTATCCCGGCAATTACGGTTTCGTACCACACACGCTGTCGGGCGACGGTGACCCGATCGACGTATTGGTCTGCAACACGCGCGCGCTGGTGCCAGGCTGCGTCATCAATGTGCGGCCGATCGGCGTGCTGGTGATGGAGGACAATGCGGGCCAGGACGAGAAGGTCATCGCTGTGCCTTCGCCCAAGCTGACCTTGCGCTACGAGGACGTCCACGAATACACGCAATTGCCCGACATCACCCGCCAGCAAGTGCAGCACTTTTTCGAGCACTACAAGGATCTCGAACCCGGCAAATGGGTCAAGATCGAAGGCTGGTACGATGCGGCCTATGCCAAGAAGATGATCGTCGAGGCAATCGAGCGGGCCAGGCGCAAGTAATTATCGGGCGCAAATAATCAGTTGTCGACGCGGCCGAAAGCGGGCGCGTCGCCCAGCACCTCACGCTTGTCCTTGCCGCAGGCGAAGGTGCGTGCCTTCTCGTCGGCAAGCTTGCGCGCCTGATCGTTGGCGGCGGGATTGCCGGTGGCGAGCACAAGGCCGATCGTGCAGCCTTCGTGGGCGTCAGGCTGGGCAACCTTGGCCACAATCAGCACTTCCGTCGACTTGTTCTCGCCCTCGGTATCGCTGATCGAGCGACGATGAATGACGGCGAACGGAATGGCAGTTTTGCCGTTGGTTTCGATCCGCCACTCGACCTTGGGTCCAGCCGAATTGAGGCCGGAAAAGCTTTCCCAGACCGTGGTCATATCGCCAGGTGGAAAGCCGTAGAACAGCGATTCCCGCGCATCGTCGTAGGAAACCAGCACCGGGTAGCCGCGGTAGCCCGAACAGGCGAGATCGGCCCAGTCGCCGTTGCCTTCTTCCGCTTGGGCATAGGTGACGCAGTCCTTCTCCCAATCGAGATCGGTATAGACGCTGGATATGTCGCCGGCCCGGGCCGCCTGGCAGAAACCGGCGAGGGCAAGCGGGATCAAGAGAGCGCGCATGGCGGAACAACTCAGTTCAGGGGGCGCAGCGTACCGTCAAATTTAGCAGCAGCCTAGAGGAAGTCAGGCTGCGCACAGTGGTCTGGCAAAACGGAACACTATTTCTTCAAACTTGCCTCTATCAGAAGATCGGCGTTGCGGGCCACCGACTGCGCCGGTCCGCCGGCACCGAACAGCTGGCCGCTAATATAGGCGCCCTCGATCAGCAGCAGCAGCCCGTCGCCCAGCGTCTCGGCGTCGCCGGCGCCCATCGCCGCCGCCATGGCGCGCAGGCGGCGGCGCAGTTCCTGCTTATTGGCCTCACTCACGACGCGGGCCGGATGGCCATGTTCGGGATATTCGACCGCGGCATTGGTCATGCCGCAGCCGCGATAGTCGGGCCTTTGCGTACGCTTGCCGACACGCGTCAGGAAGGCGACGATCTGCGCGCGCGGATCGCCGGGATGGGCATCCACCGCCTCGTCGAAACGCTCCCAGAATTCGAGGTCATAGTGCCGGAGGTAGGATGCGGCCAGCTCGTCCTTGGACGGAAAGCTGCGGTAGAGGCTGGGCTTGGTGACGCCGGCACGCCGCACGATCTCGTCGACGCCGATCGCCCTGATGCCTTGCCGGTAGAACAGATCGCGCGCCACCTGGAGAATCCGTTCGGCGGCGCGAGGCGGCGGTGCGTCATTCGCCTTGATCGTTGGTTCAATGCTTTTCATGCCTGGTCTGCCGATTAGCTGGTTGACAATGTTACAGGTCGGTACGTATGTTTCGCGCTCCTGCAACGTACCGGTCAGTAACATGATAGCTCAATCCCGCCCGTTTGGCCAGCGCTACGCTTTCGTCGTGGTCGCCGTCATCTTCCTTTGCCTGCTGATCGCAGCGGGCCTGCGTTCGGCGCCGGCAGTCATGATGCTGCCGCTGGAGAACAGTTTCGGCTGGCGGCGCGACGTGGTGTCGCTGGCGGCGGCCACCGGCATCTTCCTCTATGGCCTGACCGGGCCGTTTGCCGCGGCGCTGATGGAGCGGATCGGGCTGCGCCGCACCTTGCTTGCCGCGCTGCTGTTGATGTCGGGATCGACCGCGCTCAGCCTGTTGATGACCAAACCGTGGCATCTGCTCCTCACCTGGGGCGTGTTTTCCGGCGTCAGCTCGGGCGCCGTCGCCACCGTGCTCGGCGCGACCATCGTCAACCGCTGGTTCAAGACCAATCGCGGCTTGGTGATGGGACTGATGTCGGCGTCCAGTGCCACCGGGCTGCTGGTCTTCCTGCCGCTGCTCGCCTCGCTCGCCCAGTCGGGCGGCTGGAAGCCGGTCGCCATCGCCATTGCCGTGGCCACCGCCTGCCTGGTGCCGCTGGTCTATATGCTGGTGCCGGAGCGCCCGGCGTCGATCGGCATGGTCCGCTATGGCGCCGATGCCGACGACGTGCCGCCGGTGCCGCCAGCCTCGCAAGGCAATTTCCTTTCGCATACATTGAGCACGCTGCGCCGCGCCGCCGGCACGCGCGTCTTCTGGTATCTGTTCGCCACCTTCTTCGTTTGCGGCTTCACCACCAACGGGTTGGTCGGCACGCATCTGATCGCCTTTTGCGGCGATATGGGCATCGGCGAAGTGCAGGCCGCAGGCCTGCTCTCGATGATGGGCATCTTCGACCTTATCGGCACGACGCTGTCGGGCTGGCTCACCGACCGTTTCGACCCGCGCAAGCTGCTCGGCGTCTATTATGGCATTCGCGGCCTGTCGCTGATCTATCTGCCCTATTCCGGCTTCTCGGCGACCAGCCTGATCATCTTCGCGGTGCTTTACGGACTGGACTGGATCGCCACCGTGCCGCCGACGCTCAGGCTTTCCAACGAGGCGTTCGGCGACCGCAGCGGGCCGATCGTCTTCGGCTGGATCGTCGCCGGCCATCAGGTGGGTGCGGCAACGGCGGCCTTTTTCGGCGGCACCATGCGCGAGCTGCAAGGCAATTACGAGCTTGCCTTTCTGATTGCCGGCATGACGGCAATAGCCGCTGCCTGCATCTCGCTGCTGATCAACACCACCCGCCCGGCCTTTGATCCGGAACCGCAGGCGGCGTAGGGCGCAATCGGCCGTGCTAATCTCCCCCCTTGAGGGGGAGATGGCCGCGAAGCGGCCAGAGGGGGTCGGTCCAACCGGGCTCGGCCCCTTATCGCAGGCGCAAGAGGTCGGTGCTCCATCCGAGACGACCCCCTCTGTCGCCTTCGGCGACATCTCCCCCTCGAGGGCAGGGGAATCGCATATGGCGATTTTGGGGTTGAGTTTAGGCTGAGAAAGGATTCTTTGGAGAGGCAGTTGAGCGAAGGAGCGACTGCCATTTCCTGCCTTGAGAGCTACTTTGGCGCGGTGCCTGATCCACGCGCGCCCAACGCCACGCACCGGCTTGGCGACCTGATCGTGATGATGATCGCAGCAAGCCTGTGCGGCGCCAGCAATGCGACGGAATTTGCCCTGTTCGCGCAGGAGCGCAAGCAGGCGCTGTCGCGGCTGATCGACTATGACGCAGCTCCCAGCCACGACACCTTCTCGCGGCTGCTGCGTCTGCTCGACCCGGAGGCCTTTGGTCGCGCCTTTGCTGCCTTTGCCGCAGCTTTCGCCCGAGCCAGCCGAGAGACGCCCGAGGTGGTGTCGCTTGACGGCAAGGCTTTGCGGCGAGCCTACGAGAAGGGCTTGGCAGCCAGTCCGCCGTTGACGGTGTCGGCCTTCGCCGCCGAGACCCGGCTGTGCCTGGCGGCAGTCTCGCCGAGCGATGGTGAGAACGAAGTCGAGGCCGCGCTCAAAG
>NZ_JAMYMZ010000021.1:0-104005 GCF_040318825.1 Mesorhizobium sp. M1006 | reverse complement strand
AAAACGACGCAAAACAACCGTTGCAGGCAGGGCGCCGTCCACATATGGATCCTGGGGTCTGCGCCGCGTCGCTTCGCTCCTTGCTTCGCCCCAGGATGACGGCTGGAGAGATGTTCTGGCCAATCTCCGAGGTCTGCGCTTTCCACGTCGTAACAACAATCGGTTGCCTCTGGCCCATGGCCGGGTGGACCCTATACCTTCAGGATGGCCGCAACCACTGCGAGGAAGCCATGCGAAAACTGATCTCCACCGGTTCGCCCTTCGAGAAGACCGCCGGCTATTCGCGCGCCGTGGTGCAGGGCGACTGGTGTTTCGTGTCCGGAACGACCGGCTACGATTATGCGACCATGTCGATGCCGGAGACCGTAGAGGCACAAACGCGCAATTGCTTGGCGACGATCGCCAAGGCGCTCGGGGACGGCGGCTTCGAGATGGCCGATGTGGTGCGGGCACATTACTATATTACCGATGCGGCTTTCGTGGATGTGGTGTTCCCGATCCTCGGCGAGGTCTTTGGCGAGATCAGGCCGGCGGCAACGATGATCGTGTGTCAGCTCAACAAGCCGGAGATGAAGATCGAGATCGAGGTGACGGCGCTGCGGCGCACAGCCTGATGCCTGTCACGGTTGCGACAACGACACGGTTAGCACGAGGATCGGCCCATGGCGAAGGTCAGGCGCATCGTTGCAAACATAGACACGCAGGATATCGCGGCGGCAAAACCCTTCTATCAGGATGTGCTCGGCCTCGATCTCAAGATGGATATGGGCTGGATCGCTACCTACGGCTCGCAAGAGACGATGTCCGTGCAGGTCAGTTTCATGGCCGAAGGGGGATCAGGAACGCCGGTGCCGGACATCTCTATCGAAGTCGACGACGTCGATGCCGCGCTTGAAAGCATGAGGACGGCCGGCTTTGCCATCGAATACGGTCCGGCGGACGAACCCTGGGGCGTGCGTCGCTTCTTCGTACGCGACCCGTTCGGCAGGCTGGTCAATATCCTTTCGCATCTCTAGGCATTTTGTCTTGAGCATCGGATTTTCCCAAAACCGGTTTCCACTTTTGGGTCCGATGCTCTGAACCGCAGGCTTGCGCGCCGGCCGCTTGGCGTTTAGCAAGGCCGCGGCTCACGACACAATCAGGACGGTTCTCATGGCTTCGAAAAATCTTCTCCTGCTTGCCGGCGACGGTATCGGCCCCGAGGCGATGGCCGAGGTGAAGAAATTGATCGCCGGCATGAACGACAGCCTCGGCAGCGATTTCGCCACCGACGAGGGCCTTGTCGGCGGTTGCGCTTACGACGCACATGGCGCGGCAATTTCCGATGCCGACATGGCCAAGGCAATGGCGGCTGACGCGGTGCTGTTCGGCGCCGTCGGCGGGCCGAAATGGGATGCCGTGCCTTACGAGGTGCGCCCGGAGGCGGGTCTGCTGCGGCTGCGCAAGGACATGGAGCTGTTTGCCAATCTCAGGCCGGCAATCTGCTATCCGGCACTGGCGGCGTCCTCCTCGCTCAAGCAGGAGGTGGTCGAAGGTCTCGATATCCTCATCGTGCGCGAGCTCACCGGCGGCGTCTATTTCGGCGAGCCGAAGCAGATCATCGATCTCGGCAACGGCCAGAAGCGCGGCATCGACACCCAGGTCTACGACACATTCGAGATCGAGCGCATTTCGGGCGTTGCCTTCGAGTTGGCACGCACGCGCAAGAACCACGTCACCTCGATGGAAAAGCGCAATGTGATGAAATCTGGCGTGCTGTGGAACGAGGTCGTCACCCAGACGCACAAGGCCAGGTATGCCGACGTCAAGCTCGATCACATGTTGGCCGATGCCGGCGGCATGCAGTTGGTGCGCTGGCCGAAGCAGTTCGACGTCATCGTCACCGACAATCTGTTCGGCGACATGCTGTCCGACATCGCCGCCATGCTGACCGGCTCGATCGGCATGCTGCCGTCGGCCTCGCTCGGCGCACCTGATGTCAAGACCAAGAAGCGCAAGGCGCTCTACGAGCCGGTGCACGGCTCGGCGCCCGACATCGCCGGCAAGGGCATCGCCAATCCGATCGCCATGATCGCCTCCTTCGCCATGTGCATGCGCTATTCCTTTGGCATGGTTGAAGAGGCCGACCGGCTGGAAGGCGCGATCGCCGCCGTGCTCGATCAGGGCTTGCGTACCAGGGATATTCATTCGCCGGGGATGACCGAGGTCGGCACGACCGAGATGGGCGACGCGATCATCGCCAAATTTTTGGGGTGACAGGTGTATGGGTGAGGTGCAGCGCGCCATTGAAAGGGATCTTCTCGGCGAGCACCAACGCCAGGCTGAGTTTCGCGGCGATCAACACCTCGCGCCATTGCTGCAGTTCATCTGCGACCGATATCAGGTCGAAAAGAGCGATTTCTACCTGCTAGAAGCCATTCCCGATCAATACGAGTTGTGTCTCTTGATCTGGCTTTGGCCGGATAGGGTGGTCGACTGCGAAATCGCCTATGAAGGGTCCACATTCGAGGTTGTCGGGACGGAAACGATCCAGACCCACAAGAAGACCCTTCGTGGTCATTCCGCGAAGGACTTCAAGATCATCGAACGCATCGCCTTGAGCGAACACAAGCAGCTTTAGCAGAACCAACTCAGGTGAGGTTATGCGGTCTTGATCCCCTCCGGCACCGGACCCCACTGGTTTACGCGCGGCTGCGTCGGGATCAGCGCAAAGATCAGGATGATCACGGTGCCGAAGGTCGGGATCAGGAAAAGCAGGAAGAGCCAGCCGGTCAGGCCGGTATCGTGCAGGCGACGCACGTTGAGCCCGAACCACGGCAGGGCTGTCGCCAGCAGGAAGAGACCGGAAAGGCCGACCGTCACTGCCGGCAATTCACTGTTGTCGAGATTGCCCATGGCGTCGTCGATAAAGACGCCGAGTCCTATGACCACGATCAGCGCGATCGTCCAGAACAGACAATAGCCCCAATACTCCTTGCGGCGGGCACGGCCGGCGAAGTTGAAGTAATTCTCGGTCAGACCCCACCAGAAGTAGCTCCACAGGCCAGCCGATTCAGCCGGACTTTGTTCAGCGGAACGGCCGAAATGTTGCGGCTGACGTGCCGCGGGCGCATTGCCGGCCTGAGTTGGGGCGGCGGTTGCAGTGGAGGCGTCGGCGGGCGCACTGGCAGGTTGGGCGCGGATCGAAAAAACATCGCGTGCCCGTCCGCCAGCCGGCTGGAATTCGACGGTCGTACCTCCGGCAACCGATGCTTCGCGGCGCAAATCTTCGCGCGCCAAAGTGTAGCGGTTGCCGTCGGCTCCGGTGATGAAGCCGAAACCCTGGTCTTCGTCGTAATGAAGAACTTCGCCGCGCATGTCCTGCCCACCCCCATTTCCCCGCCCCAGACTGTGCAAAGTTCCGGCAGACCGCAAGAGGCGTGCGGAAATGGAGAGTTCTGGCTATTTACCCCGGCCGTTTCTTCGATTTCTTGTGTTTCGCAGGTCCGCCTTCGAACTTCGCCTTGGCCGGTTTCCCGCCCCAGGGCTTCGCCTCGAATGCCGGGCGCTGGTCGGCCGGTGCGCGCTTCTCGAATTTGGGCGTGTTCTGATCGAAGGTGCGCTTGCCGCGGTGCGGCTTCTTGTCGGGTCGTGGTTCCTGATAGCCGGCCCGCGACAAATCCGGCGTGCCGTCCAACCGCTTGACCGCAATGTTGCCCTGCAGCTTCCGGTCGGGGCCGATCGCAGCGAGGAAACGCTCGGCCCAGTCCGCCGCGATCTGCACGAAGGTTTCCTCCTGCTGCATCTTGATGGCGCCGATCTCGCGCTTGGAAATGCCGCCTGTCCGGCACAGCATCGGGATCAGCCAGCGTGGCTCCGCATTCTGCAGGCGTCCGACCGACAGCGAGAACCAGACGCTGTCGCCGAAATCGTCGCGGCGGCTCGGTGCCTCGTCCCGGCGGGCAAATTTTTCGCCCGACGGCGTGAACGGTGCCACGTCGAGAAGATCTTCCGGCGCCGAGTGGCTGGAGCGGCACATCCGCACGAAGGCGGCGGCAACCCGTTCGGGCCCGTGCTGATCGAGAAGCGCCTCGACGAAGCCGCGCTCCTCATCCTTCATAGGCTCGCTGAAGACCGGATCAGCGAGAATGCGCTCATCGTCGCGCCGTATCACGTCGTCGGCCGACGGCGGGCTCGCCCAGGTTGCCGCAAGGCCGGCACTTTGCAGCAGCCGCTCGGTGCGCCTGCGGGCACTATTGGGCACGATCAGCGCGCTGACGCCCTTGCGTCCCGCACGACCCGTGCGTCCGCTTCGGTGCAGGAGCGTTTCCGGGTTGGTCGGCAGGTCGGCATGGATCACCAGCTCGAGATTGGGCAGGTCGATGCCGCGTGCCGCGACGTCGGTGGCGATGCAGACCTTGGCGCGGCCGTCGCGCATCGCCTGCAGCGCGTGGCTGCGCTCGTTCTGGCTAAGCTCGCCGGACAGCGCCACGACGGAAAAGTTGCGGTTGTTGAAGCGTGCCGTCAGATGGTTGACGGCGGCGCGCGTGTTGCAGAACACCAGCGCGTTCTTGGCCTCGTAATAGCGCAGCACGTTGATGATGGCGTTTTCGCGGTCCGCCTGGGCGACGCTCAGCGCCCGGTATTCGATGTCGAGATGCTGCTTTTCCTCGCCGGAGGCCGAGATGCGCACAGCATCGCGCTGGTAGCCCTTGGCCAGCGTGGCGATGGAGCGCGGCACGGTCGCGGAAAACATCAGCGTGCGGCGGTCGGCGGGCGCGGCATCGAGGATGAATTCCAGATCCTCGCGAAAGCCGAGATCGAGCATCTCGTCGGCCTCGTCGAGCACCACTGCCTTGAGCGCCGACATGTCGAGCGAATTGCGGGTGATGTGATCGCGCAGGCGGCCGGGCGTGCCCACGACGATATGGGCGCCGCGCTCCAGTGCGCGCCGTTCGGTGCGCATGTCCATGCCGCCGACGCAGGACGCCACCGTGGCGCCGGTCAGTTCGTAGAGCCATTCCAGCTCGCGCGTTACCTGCAGGGCCAACTCCCGCGTCGGCGCCACGGCCAGCGCCAGGGGTGCCGCCGCGTGGGAAAAGCGCTCCGCGCCATCGAGAAGGGTCGGCGCCAAAGCCAGACCGAAGGCGACGGTCTTGCCGGAGCCGGTCTGGGCCGAAACCAGCGCATCGGCCTGGCCAAGCTCGAGAACGGCGTTCTGCACCGGCGTCAGCTCGACATAGCCGCGTTTTTCCAGCGCCTTTGCCAGCGCGGGAACAATAGCTTCGAAGTTGGACATCTTGCTCTTTCGAAATTCGGATTCTGAATACCCGGCGACGGGTCAAATGTCGGCAAGCGCCCACAGACGGGCGCCACGAGCCAGACGATGCTCGTTCGTACTTGGTGCCGCCGTCATTGTACAGGGCGGGCGGGTCGGCCTGCTTGCGATTGACTCTAGACGTAAACCGCGTAAAAGCCGGCACCGAACGGGATAGTTTTCGATGCGCGGCCTTTTGATGGCGCTTTCTGCCTTCGACATCCCCGGCCCCAATGCGAACCATTGGGCCGGGCGCGTCGCTGCGTCTCCTCGTTCCAGCAAAATCACGTTCTTGCTCAAAAAAACCGGCAAAACGACCACCAAAACGGTCTGATTCCCTTGGCCTAACCACCCTCTCCCGGGTCCGGCCCGGGGGTTGAAACCCGCATCGGCCGGCGGGTTTTCTCCAGAAACCGAGCGGAGAGGGACAGGAGATTTCGATGAGTTTCAAGGTTGCGATCGTCGGCGCCACGGGCAATGTGGGCCGGGAAATGCTCAACATATTGGAGGAACGCGGCTTTCCGGTGAGCGAGGTGGTGGCGCTGGCCTCGCGGCGCAGCCAGGGCACGGAAGTGTCGTTCGGCGACCGCACGCTGAAGGTCAGGGCGCTCGACCAATATGATTTTTCCGACACCGACATCTGCATCATGTCGGCCGGCGGCAACGTCTCCAAGGAATGGTCGCCGAAGATCGGCAAGCAGGGCTGCGTCGTCATCGACAATTCGTCGGCCTTCCGCTACGACCAGGACGTGCCGCTGATCGTTCCGGAAGTGAACCCGGATGCGATCTCGCTGTTCACGCGCAAGAACATCATTGCCAACCCGAACTGCTCGACGGCGCAGCTGGTCGTGGCGCTGAAGCCGCTGCATGACGCGGCCACCATCAAGCGCGTCGTCGTCGCCACCTACCAGTCGGTCTCCGGCGCCGGCAAGGAAGGCATGGACGAATTGTTCACGCAGACGCGCGCGGTGTTTGTCGCAGACCAGGTCGACGTCAAGAAATTCACCAAGCGTATCGCCTTCAACGTCATCCCGCATATCGACGTCTTCCTCGACGACGGCTTCACCAAGGAAGAGTGGAAGATGGTGGCCGAGACCAAGAAGATGCTCGACCCGAAGATCAAGCTGACGGCGACCTGCGTGCGCGTGCCGGTGTTCATCGGCCATTCGGAAGCGGTCAACATCGAGTTCGAGAAGCCGATCACCGCCGATGAGGCGCGCGAGATCCTGCGCGAGGCGCCGGGCTGCCAGGTCATCGACAAGCGCGAGGACGGCGGCTACATCACGCCGCTGGAATCGGCCGGCGAGGACGCCACCTTCATCTCGCGCATCCGCGAGGACTCGACCATCGACAACGGCCTGTCGATGTGGATCGTCTCCGACAATCTGCGCAAGGGCGCGGCACTCAATGCGGTGCAGATCGCCGAGCTGCTGGTCGAGCGCGGGCTGATCCAGCCGAAGAAGAAGGCGGCATAGTTCGCTCACGGCCCTATCGCCGCTAGCGCGGCTGGCCTCCGCGGGGGCGCCGGACGACCGGCGGCCCGCAGTCGCGGGCTCGGCCTTCGGCGGTTGTTTCGCTCACGGCCGTATCGCCGCTACGCGGCTGGCCTCCGCGGGGGCGCCGGACGACCGGCGGCCTGCGGTCGCAGGCTCGGCCTTCGGCCGTTTTGCGCCCTTCTCGCCGTTCACGGGGGGAAGGTTCCGGCAGGCGTATGAGGGGCAGCGCAGGCGTCTCAAATAGGCAGCAAGGCGCCGGCGTCACAGCCGGTTCTCCTCCGCTAGGTCCAACAGCAACTCCAGCGCCTCCGCCGCCCGGTCGGCGGGCACGAACAGATGATCGTGGTAGAAGGCCGAGACCGGATTGACGCCGATGCCGGCGGTGGCCAGCCGCGCGGTGATGGCGGCGAGGAAGCCGACCGCTTCCAGCGACGAATGGATGTTCAGCGTCAGCATCCGGCAGCGGAACACGTTTTTCAGTCCAGCGGCCTTGGCATGGTCTTCAAGCACGATCAGCGTCGTGCCCTCGCGCTCGCGAAATAGCATCACCGGGTGGAGCCTGTCGGGAGCGGGCGCATCGGGTGGCAACGTGGTGAAGACATGAACGCCGGCAAGCAATTCCGGCGTCATTGCCGCCAGCAACTGTTTCAGGTCGGTCTCTCCGGCCATCGGTTGCTTTTCGTTGTGCGATCAGGCGGCGGCTGCCGTCGAGCGTCGGCAGACACCCCTACGGATTTTCAATAACGCCCTCCATCTCACCTCGCAAGGTGGACTTGACCAGGTTCGTTGCCGGCTGAACTTGTACATCCGAGGTCGCCGTCCCCCGGAGTGAAAAAGAGCTGGAGGCGTGTCGGATCGCCGTCATGGGCCGCGTCCTTGGTTCGAGCTGGCGAAGGAGCCAGTGCTCACAACGACCGGAGGGAACATAATGACCATGTCTCAGGCAGCACCCGTCTCACCGCGTGCCCTGTGGGCCGGCCGCGTGCTCAGCGCCGTCATCGTGCTGTTCATGATCTTCGACGGCGTCATCAAGCTACCGCCGCTCGAAATCGTCACCCAGACCATGGTGCAGCTCGGCTGGCCGGCCGATGCCAATGTCTCGCGCATGCTCGGCACCATTGGATTGGTCTCGACAGCGCTTTACGCGCTGCCACGCACCTCGGTGCTCGGCGCCATCCTGCTCACCGCTTATCTCGGCGGCGCCGTCGCCACGCATGTGCGTATCGGCAGCCCTTTGTTCTCGCACATACTGTTCGGCGTCTATCTCGGCGCCGTCCTCTGGGGTGGCCTGTATCTGCGCGATCCAAGGGTGCGCGCGTTGTTCCCGTTTAGCCAATAGCGGCGACATCGAAAGCCGTTCGATGGTGGCCACGCTGCCAGAGCGGGCGCGGTCTGCCGCCGCCTTTCTACTCTTTGGATCAAATTGAGCGCCGCCGGGCGGCAGCCGATCTTCTTCTTTGGATCAAATCGCCTGGTTGCGAGTTAGGGGGTGCAGCGGCGAGGACGGCACCCTGTTGGAGAGGAACGACAATGAAAAAGGTGATGATCTTGATGGCCTTGCTGGTCCCGCTCGGTGCCTGCTCCCGTACTGAGCAAGGCGCGGCAGTTGGTGGCCTGGGCGGTGCGGCGGTCGGCGCTGCTGTGGCCGGCAACCCGACCAAGGGCGCGGTGATCGGCGGTGCGGCCGGCGCTTTGGCCGGTGCACTGATCGGCCGTGCCAGCGAAAGCGGCCAATGCCGTTATCGCGATCGTAACGGTCGTGTCTACGTTGCGAGTTGCCCGGAAGGCTATTGATCGGGCCGCATCATATGGATGCAATAGCAAAACGGCGGGCAGGGCCCGCCGTTTCGCGGTTGTGGAGATGATTTATTCGGCGCTGGCGGCTTCCGCCTCGGCCGGCGCGGCTGCGGCGGCGGCAACGGCCGCGGCGGCATCTTCCTGCGCCTTCTTCAGCAAGGCTGCGCGCTCCTGCGCCTTCTTGCCGGGCTCGGCCTTTTTCGGGTTGGCGCGCGCTTCGCGCTTGGCGATGCCGGCTTCATCGAGGAAGCGCAGCACGCGGTCGGTCGGCTGGGCGCCATGCGACAGCCAATGCTTGACGCGCTCGGCGTCGACCTTGACGCGTTCGCCGTCCTTGGGCAGCAGCGGATTCCACGAGCCGAGCGACTCGATGAAACGGCCGTCGCGCGGCGAACGCGCGTCGGCGACGACGACATGGTAATAGGGACGCTTCTTCGAGCCCGCACGGGCCAATCGGATTTTCAGTGGCATTTCTTTTCTCCTAAAAGCTCTGATTTGGTTGATCGGTTGGTGGCTAATCCTCAGCCGGTTTTCGCTACGCCGTTGGATGCGGCGATCTGCTCGTGATGGCGGATCACTTCGCGGACGACGAAGTTCAGGAATTTCTCCGCGAAATCCGGGTCGAGATGGGCGTCCTTCGCCAGTTGGCGAAGACGGGCGATCTGCTCCTGCTCGCGCGCCGGGTCGGCAGGCGGCAGGCCATGTTCCGCCTTCAGCACGCCGACTGCCTTGGTGCAGCGGAAGCGCTCGGCCAGCATGTGGATCAGCGCCGCGTCGATATTGTCGATCGAGGCGCGATAATTGGCCAGCGCCGCACGCGCGTCCGCCATGTCCTTCTCTTCGTTCATGGCGCCCTCACTTCTTCTTGCCGAGGCCATTCTTGCCAAGCATTGGCAGCCCGCCACCGCCCGGCAGGCCGGGAAGTTTCATGCCGCCGGGCAGCCCAGGCAGGCCACCGCCACCGGGAAGACCACCGGGCAGGCCCTTCATGCCGCCGAGCCCGGCCGCCTGCGCCTGCTTCTGCAAGGCTTCGAGCTGCTTGGGGTCCATCTTGGAGAGGTCCGGCATGCCGCCGCCCATCATGCCGCCTCCGGGACCGCCTGGGCCGCCAGGCATCATGCCGCCGAGCCCCATCTTGGAAGCGAGGCCGCCCATCATGCCGCGCATCAGGCCGCCGCCTTTGCCCTTGCCGCCCATCGCCTTCATCATGTCGGCCATGCCGCGATGCATCTTCAACAGTTTGTTGATTTCGGCCGCGTCGGTACCCGAGCCGGCGGCGATGCGCTTCTTGCGCGAGTGCTTCAGAATATCGGGGTTGGCACGCTCGGCCTTGGTCATCGACGAGATGATGGCGAGCTGGCGACCGAACATCTTGTCGTCGAGCCCGGCGGCGGCCATCTGGTCCTTCATCTTGCCCATGCCGGGCATCATGCCCATGATGCCACCCATGCCACCCATTTTCGACATTTGCTGAAGCTGGCCGGCGAGGTCGTTCAGGTCGAACTTGCCCGACTGCATCTTCCTGGCCATCGCCGCGGCCTGTTCGGCGTCGATGTTCTCGGCCGCTTTTTCGACGAGGCTGACGATGTCGCCCATGCCGAGGATGCGGTCGGCGATGCGCTTGGGGTGGAATTCCTCCAGCGCGTCCATTTTTTCGCCGGTGCCGATCAGCTTGATCGGCTTACCGGTGACGGCGCGCATCGAGAGCGCCGCACCACCGCGGCCGTCGCCGTCCATGCGGGTCAGCACGAGGCCGGTGATGCCGACGCGCTCGTCGAAGCTTTTTGCCAGATTGACGGCGTCCTGGCCGGTCAGCGAATCGGCGACCAGCAGGATCTCGTGCGGCGACGACATCTTCTTGATGTCGGCCATCTCGACCATCAACGGCTCGTCGATATGGGTGCGGCCGGCGGTGTCGAGGATGACGACGTCATGGCCGCCGAGCTTGGCCGCCTGCACGGCGCGGCGGGCGATATCGACCGGCGTCTGGCCGGCGACGATCGGCAATGTGGCGACCTTGACCTGCTCGCCGAGCTGGCGGAGCTGCTCTTGCGCGGCGGGACGCCGCGTGTCGAGCGAGGCCATCAAGACTTTCTTGTTTTGACGGTCGGCGAGGCGCCTGGCGATCTTGGCCGAGGTCGTCGTCTTGCCGGAACCCTGCAAGCCGACCATCATGATGACGACCGGAGCCGGTGCATTGAGGTCGATGGCGACGCCCTCGGCGCCGAGCATCTCGACCAGCTCGTCATGGACGATCTTGACGACCATCTGGCCGGGCTTGATCGACTTGACCACGGCGGCGCCGACGGCCTTCTCGCGCACCTTGTCGGTGAAGGAACGCACCACTTCCAGCGCCACGTCGGCCTCGAGCAACGCACGGCGCACCTCGCGCAGCGCCGCCGAGACATCAGCCTCCGACAAGGCGCCGCGGCCGGTGAGGCCGTTCAGGATCGAACCAAGGCGCTCTTGCAGGGACTCAAACATTGGTCAACCCGCCGCGCGACAGCGCCTTGGATTCATTTTGACCCCTGTCGGGCCGAAGGCCCTCCACGCCTCTTGTGCGTTCCTGTAGCGATTCAAACATTCTTTTTCCTTTTCCCTGGCACCCGGATGATGCCCGAGAGGTAATGCGTTCGCGCCAACTGTCCAAGCAAAAGCCGGTCCGGGCAAAGCCCAAAGCCAAAAAGCACCCGGGGGCGCACAGCGCTGCCGGGTGTTGGCCTCCGGGATCGATTTACGGCACTTCACCTCAAAGAGGT
Source organism: Mesorhizobium sp. M1006 (assembly GCF_040318825.1). Lineage (NCBI taxonomy): Bacteria > Pseudomonadati > Pseudomonadota > Alphaproteobacteria > Hyphomicrobiales > Phyllobacteriaceae > Mesorhizobium > Mesorhizobium sp. M1006. Next base: position 92,657 of record NZ_JAMYMZ010000021.1, on the reverse strand, counting down.
TTCGGCGTCCCGGTCGGTTTGCTCGGAGGAATACTCGTCGCGGAATTCGCGGCGTGTAGACAGGAAATCGGCCGCAGAGTCAAGCTTTGGTCAAGCTTTGCGTCAAATAGCTCAGGACGACCAGGCAATGCACATCAGCGCACGCTGCCGGCGCGCGCCATATCCGGCTCGACCTTCAGCGGTGAGCGCGGATGTAAAAGCAGCAGAACGGTCAACAGGCTGCTGACGATGCCGATCGAAGCGATGAGGACGGCGTCTGAAGTCGTCCAGCCCGCGGCTTCGAGCGGCTTGGCGTTGAACAGGGCGAAGGAATTATAGCTTTGCTGGTGCGAAATCAGCAGGAAGCCGGTCAGATTGTTGCCGAGATGGGCGCCAAAGCCGGCACCGAGATTGCCGGTTGCATAGACCAGAAGCGTCAGCAGCAGCGCAAAGGCAGCGATCGAGGCCAGCACGCAGGCATTGATGGCAGCGCTTGAACCTGGGCTCCAGTGCAGGGAGGTGAACAGCAATCCCGGCAGCAGCGCCCAGATGAAAGAGTTCCGGAACCGGCTCGCCAGGCCCCTGAGCAGATAACCGCGAAACAGCATCTCCTCCGACGAGGTCTGCAGAAAGGTCAGGGCGGCGATCGGGATCAGGAACAAAAGCCACGCGGACAGGCCGATCGCGCCGCGCGCGATGTCGGGCTGCAAACCATAAAGCAGGATCTCGGAAAGCAGCGAGGTGATCAGCACCGCGGTCAGTCCTTTCAGGAACCCCGACCAAGAAATGCGCCGGCTGACGCCAATCAGGGCTGTCAGCTTCTCTTGATGGATCCAGCGCATGGCAGCCCAAAGGCCGAGCCAGATTCCGGCAAATGAAGCCAGCGCCGCAAGGATGCCTGCAGGAGAGGCCATGAAATCCTGCACCGCTCCCCCACCTGGCGGGGCGGTGCCAGACGATGCCTGCCAAACGGCAAAGGCATAGGTGCCGCCGAACAGCACGGCGGCAGTGGTTCCGAGCCAGAACAGGATGACGACCACCGCTCCAAGCAGAAGCCGCGGCAAAGTGGTCTTGTTGTTGGCGGTGTGCCGGTACTGTTGGAAGGCGGTTGGGTCGATCGTCACGCGGGCTCGCTGGCTGGTGCTTCGGCTCGCAAGGTCTAGAACATCGGCCCCAATGTGGAAACCGGTATTGCAGCGGCAATGCCGGCTTGTGGCAATGTCGGGAGTGCGAGCGGCCGCCATTACAGGGCGACCGCCCTGTTTGTATCGTCAGCGCACGACGTACACGATACGCCGGCTGCCCGGATCGACCAGTGCCGGCTGGCCGTTCACATAGACGTAACGGTAATCATAGTCCGGAATCTCGCGCAGCTCGACGGTGTCAGGCAACGTCGCGCCCGTCACCACCTCACCCTCGAGATAGACCGGATCGAGCCGATGCGTACGTACATAGGTACGGATCTCGGCCGGCGGTCTCCGGATAGGCTCGATCGCCTCGCCGGCGACGATTGCTCCGGTATAGCTGTCGGAATACTCGACGCTATCGGCGGGCGGCGTCACGACGGCAATGTCGGCGCTGGCCGGACGCTGTGTCAGGACCACACGGCTGCCGCCGAAATCGGCCGTCACATAGTCGGAATAGACCCAGCCCTGGCCGTTGGCCTCGGCGATGGTGCACCATTTGCTGTTGGCGATGCAGCCGTCGAGCGTCGCCGACTGGCCGGCCGCAAGCACGCCGATCACCGGATATTGCGGGCCGGGGCCGGCGCGTACATTGAGATCAGTGATGGCCGAGACGGCGGTGTCGGCCAAAGCAGAGCCCGACATCGCTATGAGCGCTCCGGCCACCGCCGGAAACAATATGCGTTTCATGGTCTTCTCTCCGTTTCACAGTCCCTTGGCACGGAAAACGAAGCAAAGCCGCATGCGTTCCGGCTAAAAGGCTTCGGCCGGCTCACGATTTGTTCCAGTCGTTTTCGGCAGGTCGGTCAAAAGCTCGTGAACAAAAGCAAGTTTTTGCGCCGCCACGTCCGAGATGACGAAGGGATAGAGATCGGGCAGGCCCATGCAGCGGTTGATCGAGTTGGACGCCTCCGACAGCACCAGCCAGCGGTCGAGAATCCTTTCGAAGGGCTCTGGGCTGGCGGCGGGTTCCGATGGTGCCGGCTGCAACTTGCCGCCGGTATCGGCGCGCGGCAGCTCGTTGGCTTCAACGGTTTCCAGCCGGCCGAGCGGGAAATTCAGGGCATGCACCATCTCCAGTGTGTCGGTGATGTGCATGTGATGCGCCCATGTCTCGGCCCAGTCCTCCCATGGGTGCGACGTCGCATAGGCCGAGATATGGCGCTGCTGCCAGTCGGGCGGCGCGCCATCGGCATAATAGGTCTTCAGCGCCTGTTCGTAGCCGGCGCGCTCGTCGCCGAACAAAGCGCGAAAACCGGCAAGCTTTTGCGAATCGTCGCGGATCAGGCGGTCCCAGTAATAATGGCCGAGCTCATGGCGGAAATGGCCGAGCAGCGTGCGGTAGTTCTCGCCCATCTCGACGCGCCGCCGTTCGCGCTCTGCCGAATCCGCCTCGGCGACGTTGAGCGTGATCCGGCCGTTGTCATGACCGGTCAGGATACGTTCGCCGCCCGGACCGCCGCCGATCGGATCGGCAAGAAAATCGAAAGCGAGACCGATCTCGTCGCCAACGTCCTGCTTGGGTGCGACCGGCAGGCCGAAGGCGAGCAGCGAATAGACGGCACGCTTCTTTGCCGCCTCGACACGGATCCAGCGGCGGCGGTTGCCGTCGACCGACAGATCCGGGATCAGCTGGTTCAGCGCACAGGCGCGGCAGAAGGCGTGGCCGGGCTCCGCCATCCAGTTGCAGGCGCATTCGTCGGCATTGGTGCAATAGAAGACCTCGGCGCCGGACAGCGCGAAGCGCGCATGCTCGGGATCGTAGAGCACGAGGCTGGCGCAGTTCAGGCATTGCGCGTTCTCGAAATAGAGACGGTGGTCGCAATGCGGGCAGTCGAAAAGCTTCATTGGCGTCTCAAATCATTCGAAATGCGGAGGACGATACGAGCAGGAGAACGCCAAACGCCTGTCAGCTGCCGACGTTCCTGCCGGCTGATGCTATTTTGCCGCAAGCTGGGCGACGACCTCCTCCTTGGCCACTGCCTCGCCCGACAATCTGGCGCCGCCGCAGGTCTGCATCAGCGGACCGGCCAAATGCTCGCCGGCGAAGAAGATCTTTTCCGCCACGGGCTGCATCAGCGTGGCGCGCACTTGCGAGCGGCCGGGCCGCCGCCGCCGCATAGCACACAAACCGCTCAGCGCCCCGCCGATGATCACGACATCAACGTCTTCCATGCTTATTCTGTCCCCGCCACAATAATTACTTGATCGTAGGCAAATTCCCGGGCGTCCGCCAGTGTGGTGGATTTGAGGTTCCTGCTGTATTGAGTGCATCGGCGTGGCGCCGGGGCAGTGACAAGCAGGTGTTTCGCAGGCAAGTTCGCAATAGGGAACGTGATTCAGGCAACCAGGAGAGCAGCATGGCATTTCTTGCCAAGGGGAAGATGTTTGTAGTGGCCACGGTGGTGGCGGTGCTTGCGCTGGCGACGGGCGCGCAGGCGGCGGCCAGCTGTGGCAAGAGCGGCGCCGGCTTCGAGGCATGGAAACCGGAGTTCGCCGCGGAGGCGAAGGCCGACGGTGTCGGCTCGAAGGGTCTGGCCGCTCTGGCTCGCGCAACCTACGCGACAAAGACGATCTCCGTCGACCGCGCCATCCATAAGGCTTTCAGCGGCTCGGTGGAAGCTTTCATGAAGCGCCGTGGCGCGTCCGCGATCATTGCCAGGGGCCGTGCGCTGAAGAAGGCCAATGCTGCGCTGTTCGACAAGATCGAACGGAATTACGGCGTGTCGCCGGGCGTGTTGCTCGCCATCTGGGGCATGGAGACCGGCTTCGGTTCCGCCATGGGCAACCAGAATACGGTCTCCGCCATTTTAACGCTGGCCTATGACTGTCGCCGTCCGGAGTTCTTCTACCCGCATGCCATTGCGGCCCTGAAGCTGGTTGATCGCGGAGCGTTGAGCGCCTCGTCGGTCGGTGCCGCGCACGGCGAGATTGGCCACACGCAGTTCCTGCCCGGAAATGTTTTGACGTATGGTGTCGGAAACAAAAATCTGCGCGACAAGAGCACTGCGTTGGCTTCCACCGCCAACTTCCTCAAGAGTCATGGTTGGCGGGCCGGCGCGAGTGCGCAGGCGAATATGGGCGCAATCGCTGGCTGGAATTCCGCGAGCGTCTATCAACAGGCCATCGCCCGCATGGCCACGGCGATCGATGCCGACTGACAGGATATAAACGCAAAAATGACTGGGCTCGGTTGGAAGCGCGAGGCGAGCATGAAGAGTCTCGCAACAGCGCAGGGCTTGCCTTGCCCTTTGGAACCTAGCTAGGACAGGCGATGATCTCGCTCTCGATCGTTGATTTCGATGCGGACCCCGAGGGGGTGACTGCGATCCTAAGCCTCGAACCGACACGCATAGTCCGCAAGGGCGACCCGATGCGTAACGGTTCCCCGCGCAAGAAGAATGGATGGAGCCTCGATGGTCCGCGGCAAAGGCTCCGGAGTGGGGCCGAGCACGAGAATGCGGTCAACTACCTGATCGAGCAGATGCGAGGTCGGGAGGAGGCCTTCGCACGGCTGTGGCAGGAAGTGCGGCCAAAGCAGATAACTATCTACGGCGGGTTCTATCAGCCCTACGACGTACAGTGCGGCATTTGGCTTGAGCCGTCCGCGATGAGGGTGCTCGCGGATTGCGGTGTTGGCTGGGGCCTCGACCTTTTCGTTGAGGACGAAGCTCACCAACATGGAAGTGAGGTGTGAGCAGCCGTCCTGTCCGCATTGGGTCGTTTGCCGACTGGCTGGTTCCAAACTTGAGCGGGGTCTGATTCATAAGGGCATGAGCCGATACGATCTGACCGACTTCGAATGGCGGGCGATCGAGCCGCTGTTGCCCAACAAGCCGCGAGGCGTGCCGCGCGTAGACGACCGCCGGGTGCTGAACGGCATCTTCTGGGTGCTGCGATCGGGTGCGCCATGGCGCGATCTGCCCGAGCGCTACGGGCCTCGCACCACTGGCTACAACCGCTTCGTTCGATGGCGGATAGCAGGTGTCTGGGATCGGCTGATGGACGCCATTACCGAGGCCCATGACGGCACGGTGCAGATGATCGACACCTCTATTGTTCGCGTCCATCAGCAGGGTGCGACGGCAAAAAGGGGAATCGAGATCATTGTCTCGGTCGTTCCCGAGGCGGGCTGACGACCAAAATCCATGCTCTTGTCGACGCCGAAGGCAGGCCGATCAAGCTGACGCTCACGGCAGGTCAAATGAGTGACATCGCCTACGCAGCGGACTTATCAAGGATTTGCCCGAGGGTGCCATGCTGCTCGCCGACAAGGGCTATGATGCCAACGCGTTGCGCAATGCCGTCACCGAGCAAAAGGCATGGGCCAACATCCCGCCCAAGGCCAACCGCAAGGACCCGATGTGCTTCAGCCCCTTCCTCTACAAGGCCCGCAACCTCGTCGAACGCTTCTTCAACCAGGCCAAGCAGTTCCGTCGCATCGCAACTCGATATGACAAAACTACCTCGCTGCCCTCAAACTCGTCTCCGTCCGTATCTGGCTACGCGGTAACGAGTCTACGTCCTAGTCTAGAGCTTTGTTTTAACGCAATCCCGGACGGAAAACCGTTTCACGCTTTTCCTGGAATTGCGCTATTCGACCGAAAGTCCGGCCAAGCCCCGGGCGTGGAAACTTCGTCAAACACCGCCATCGGCCCGGTCGCGGTAAGGACGACGGACGCCGTTTCGCGCCCGAATACGCGAAGCGGGGCCGGCAATTCATATTGCTTGAGGAAAGGATTGCCGGAAGAAACGTCGTTCCAGCCGAGCTTTGCGGGCGCATCGGGGCGGTCGGTCAGCCAAAGGGCAAAACCACTATATGTCGGAACGTCAGCCCCGCACTCGACCAGCGCGGGAAGGTCGAGGGAGGGGGGTCATCGTTGGCTTTGGCGACGGCCAAGTTCGCCAGGACAGCCAACGCGGGCAGGAAACCAGCTCCAAGCGTGGCCAAGCGCCTGGGCACATCACGCTCAATAATGCACGTAGCCGCTCAACGGGCATTTCTGGGAAATGGGAATCTGGAAGGGGCCGTCAAAACTTTTGCAGGTACGGAATTTGGAATTCCGCGGCGCCGGGGTAGCCGCTTTTGGCTTGTCCCCGATGACCGTCGGGACTCTGGGACCCTGCGCGTAGCCGCTCAACGGGCATTTCTGGGAAGCGGGAATCTGGAAGGGGCCGTCAAAACTTTTGCAAGTATGGACCTTGGATGTTTGCCCCGCCGGGACTTGCGTGGACTGACCCGCGGTAAAGACGGCCACCGCCGCAAGCAGAAGAAAAAGTCTGTTTTTCACTGTCAAAGCCCTCCGACCCGCACGAGAAGTAAGATCAAATCACGGAAAGGTCAAACAGGAAACGATCTGAAATCGCGGCTTCTATTATATTAGAGACGCCAAATAAAACCCGGTGTCCTCACCGGGTTCCTAACTCATCTAAGCATTGGGCCTGTTGGGAATATCAACCCTTGCGATTGCGCGCCGCCAGTGTCCGCAGCCTCAGCGCGTTGAGGCGGATGAAACCTTCTGCATCCTTCTGGTCGTAGGCGCCGCGGTCGTCCTCGAAGGTGACCAGCGCGTCGGAATAGAGCGTCTTCCTCGACTTGCGGCCGCTGACCATGACGTTGCCCTTGTAGAGCTTCAGCCGCACGGTGCCTTCGACGTCTTCCTGGCTCTTGTCGATCATCGCCTGCAACATCAGCCGCTCGGGCGCGAACCAGAAGCCATTGTAGATGAGCTCGGCATAGCGCGGCATGAACTCGTCCTTGAGATGGGCGGCACCGCGGTCGAGCGTGATCGATTCGATCGCCCGGTGGGCGGCGATCAGGATGGTGCCGCCGGGGGTCTCGTAGACACCGCGCGATTTCATGCCGACGAAACGGTTCTCGACCAGGTCGAGCCGGCCGATGCCATTGTCACGGCCGAGATCGTTCAGCGCCGCCAACATCGTCGCCGGCGACAGCTTCTTGCCGTTGAGCGCGATCGGATCGCCCTTGAGGAATTCGATCTCGATCTCGGTGACCTTGTCCGGCGCGTCCATCGGCGAGATGGTGCGCTGGTGGACGAATTCCGGCGGTTCCGTCCACGGGTCCTCCAGCACCTTGCCCTCGGAAGACGAATGCAGCAGGTTAGCGTCGACCGAGAAAGGCGCATCGCCCTTCTTGTCCTTCGGCACCGGGATCTGGTGCTGCTCGGCGAAGTTGATGAGATCGGTCCGCGACTTGAACGACCAATCGCGCCACGGCGCGATCACCTTGATGTCGGGGTTGAGCGCATAGGCCGACAGCTCGAAACGCACCTGGTCGTTGCCTTTGCCGGTGGCGCCATGCGCGATCGCATCGGCGCCGGTCTCCCTGGCGATCTCGACAAGATGTTTCGAGATCAGTGGCCGGGCGATCGAGGTGCCGAGCAGATATGTGCCTTCATAGACAGCGTTGGCGCGGAACATCGGAAAGACGAAATCGGATACGAACTCCTCGCGGACATCGACGATGCGGATGTCCTTGATGCCCATCATCTCGGCCTTGCGCCTGGCCGGCTCCAGTTCGCCACCCTGGCCGAGATCGGCGGTGAAGGTCACGACCTCGGCGCCGAGCTCGGTCTGCAGCCATTTCAGGATGATCGAGGTATCAAGGCCGCCGGAATAGGCGAGCACGACTTTCTTGACGGCTTTTGCTTTCGACATGGTGGGCAGTTCCGCGACAGGGGTTCTTCGCGGGCGAGGTATCACGGCGTTTTAGGCCAGCGCAAGGGACGAACGATGCCTGGACCAGATGCTTCATCTCCAAGAGGCTGGCGAGGACACGGCTCTTGCGCTATGGCTGCGCCGTCTTTTGCCGCTACGAGACGAGCCATGTCCTTCATCCCCGACAGTACGACGCTTATCCAGTTCTCCATCGCCACCTTCATCCTGGCGATCACGCCCGGGCCTGACATGACGCTGTTCGTGTCGCGCACGCTGAGCCAGGGCCGTGCCACCGGCTTTGCCTCGATGGCCGGCGCCTTGTGCGGCACGCTGATCCACACCACGCTGGTGGTGGTCGGCGTCTCGGCGCTGATCGTCGCCTCGCCGATGGCGTTCTTCGTGCTGAAGATTTTCGGCGCCGGCTATCTGGTCTTCCTGGCATGGCAGGCGATCACAAAAGGGTCGGCGTTTTCACCGGAGAAGAAGAGCGGGCCGCAGATCTCGCTGTTCCGCAGCTGGGCGGCGGGGCTCGGGGTCAATCTGCTCAACCCGAAGATCATCCTGTTCTTCATGACCTTCCTGCCGCAATTCGTCTCCGCGCATGATCCCGACGCGCCGGGAAAGCTGTTCTTCCTCGGCGCGATGTTCGTCGTGCTGGCGATCCCGGTGACGGCGCCGATGGTGCTGGCGGCGGAAAAATTCTCGGCCGCGATGAAATCCAGCCCGCGTGTGACCCGCGTCGTCGACTATCTGTTTGCCGGAGTTTTTTCGGCCTTCGCGCTCAAGATCCTGACGGCCCAGGCGAAATAGGGCGTCCGATCTGACGCCAGCTTCCGGCCGAGCGGCCGGCGCTCAGCCAGTAGAAAATACCGCCGACCATGCCGCAGCCGATCACCGCCAGCATGACGCTGGTATTGGTAACCTCGAAATTGGCATCGGCCGTCTGGTGGACGAAGCCAAGGAAGACCGCCGCCACCGCTGCGCCCGCCAGCGCATAGAACAGCCAGTCACGCCGGCCAAGGATCTCGGAGACGAGGATGGCGATGGCGGCCGGCATGAAGGCGAAATAGGCGACGAACAGCGCGACGAAGGGGATTGAAAACCACAGCGACGCCTGCGCCGCCGGTTGCGTCTCGTCCGTTATCAGCCCAAGAGACGCCAGGAACATGACGTTAAGGAAGGCGCTTGCCGCCAGCGAAGCAACGCCGTAGCCGACAAGGATGACGGCGAAGCGGATCAGATAGGCGACGAGGCGGTTCACGCGAATTGTCCGGGCATTTGCAGGAACCGGCTCTCGACCAGGCGATAGACGGCTCCTGCCAAGCTTCCCGCAATGATTAGGGCCACCAACACGTCAACGTCCGGTGGCCTCTGTGCCGACGGATGCAGTTTCCAGACCGCAAATACGCACGTCCCAACGAAAGCTCCCCCGACGACAAAAAGAATCCAGCGTCTCGCCTCGAGAACTTGGGAAGCAATGACCATCGGGATTGCCAGCGGTGCGCCAAAGATGCCTGCGATCATCGCTCCAAGCAGCAACAGCGACCAACTATCTCGAGTGGACAGGAAAGCGGGAACACGCCACCACATCAGTGCATCGAGCAGGAAAAAGACCAGAGACATGGTGAAGGCAGCCAGGGCGTAGCAGAGCAAAGTCACTGCCAATCGCCTGAGGTATTTCACGCCTCGCCATGCCCCGCGATCATCATCGCTTCCAGCGCCAGCCGGTCGACCTTGCGCATGCGCTCGGAGTCCGACTTGAGCTGGCCGCAGGCGGCCAGGATGTCGCGGCCGCGCGGCGTGCGGATCGGCGAGGCATAGCCGGCATTGTTGATGTAGTCGGCGAATTTCTCGATCGTCTCCCAGTCCGAGCACTGGTAGTTGGTGCCCGGCCACGGATTGAACGGGATCAGATTGATCTTGGCGGGGATGCCCTTGAGCAGCTTGACCAGCGCCTTGGCGTCCTCGATCGAATCGTTGACGTCCTTCAGCATGACATATTCGAAGGTGATCCGCTTGGCGTTGGACAGGCCGGGATAGGCACGGCAGGCAGCGATCAGTTCGTTCAGCGGATACTTCTTGTTGATAGGCACCAAAAGGTCGCGCAGATCGTCGTTGGTGGCGTGCAGCGAGATCGCCAGCATGACGCCGATCTCCTCACCGGTGCGGAAGATCTCGGGCACCACGCCGGACGTCGAGAGCGTGATCCGCCTCTTCGACAGGGAAAGCCCGTCGCCGTCGGATGCGATAAGCAGGGCCTTCTTCACCGCCTCGAAATTGTAGAGCGGCTCGCCCATGCCCATCATGACGACGTTGGACACTTTCCGCCCCTCGGCCGGCACGATGGCGCCGTCGGGCGTGTCGCGGTCGGGGAAATCGCCAAGCCGGTCCCGGGCGGTCAAGAGCTGGGCGAGGATTTCCTCGGCGGTCAGGTTGCGCACCAGTTTCTGCGTGCCGGTGTGGCAGAAGGAGCAGGTCAGGGTGCAGCCGACTTGCGAAGAGATGCAGAGCGTGCCGCGGCCTTCTTCGGGAATGTAGACGGTCTCGATCTCGACCGGCCGGCCGGCGCCGCGCGGCGGAAAGCGGAACAGCCATTTGCGGGTTCCGTCGGAGGAAATCTGCTCCTCGACGATCTCGGGCCTGGCGACGGTGAAATGCCTGTCGAGCGCGGCGCGCAGATCCTTGGAGATGTTGAACATGCCGGCGAAGTCGGAAACGCCGCGCACATAGATCCAATGCCAGAGCTGTTGGGCGCGCATTTTCGCCTGGCGCTCCGGCACGATGCCGGCGGCGACGAGGGCGGCCCCGAGTTCGGCGCGCGTCAAGCCGATCAGCGACGGTTTTTCAGGCGTCGTGCGGGTGCGCAACGCGTCACGCGCGCCTTCGGCGGTAAGATCGAATGAAAGGGTCATTGTTGCGCCAATATAAGCGATTTGCGGCCGAATACAGCATCGTGCCCGAAATGAAGCGCGGCGCATAGCACAGGTTAGCGGCGGAGTCATGCCGGGGTTCTTCCTTCTCCCCTTGTGGGAGAAGGTGGCCGAGCGAAGCTCGGTCGGATGAGGGGTGTTCCAGCTTGGCGCCGACGGCGTTCCGTCCAACACCCCTCTTCCGTCTCGGCGCTGCGCGCCGATCCACCTTCTCCCACAAGGGGAGAAGGGAAGACCGCGCCTAACCGCCTACTTGCACTTCGCGATCGAGGCCAGCGCCGCCGAGATGCCCTTCAGCGAGAAGACGTAGGTGGTGGTGTTGCCGCGGCCGGACTTGGCCGACACCTTCATGTCGGTGCCGGTCTTCATCGCGGCGATCAGCACCGGCTCCTCGGCGGCGTTCTCGACCCAGGCCGACTTGCCGCGCGTGAACATCGAAAAAGACTTCTTGTCGATGGTGACGGTGGCCTTGGAACCTTCCTTGAAGGTATAGCCGGCGATGAATTGCGGCTCGTAGGACACTTGCTGCCCCGGCCGCTGGCTGACGAAGAAGAACATGTCGCCGTGATCGAGCGTCGGCGGCTGCTTGTCGGTTGGCACCGTCAGGACATAGCAGACCTTGCCGCCGCCCGACGCCTGATAACTGTAGGTGCCCCAGGCATTATGCTGGCCGATCTTGGTTGCCGACTGCGCCAGCGCGGGCGCCGTCAAGGCCACCAGGGCCAGGCTGGAAACTATAGCAATCAATCCGCGCATCGCTTTTCCCGTATTCCACTGGTGCGGCGGCAGGCCGGCTCGGCGTCCTGCCCGTCGCTTCATTTTGATTTAATCTGGGTTACCAAACGGTGAATTTCTCCTTAGAAAAGGATGTTCACGCCAGGAAACCGCCGCCGTCTTCGCGCTGCCGCTGGAAAAAGCGGCTGGCGCAATGTCCCTGCCGCGACTTGGAGGCCACGAAAACGGCAAGAGTTTGACTTTTCAAGCAGCTAGGTCTTGCGGCGATTCTCGCTTTTTGAGGTGCGTGACGAATTTCCCTGCAGGCGGTACCATGTCTGCGTTCGCCGCCACGGCGCTCGGCCGGGGTGCCCTCCCCGGCGGCTCACGGGAGATTTGGCCATGGCCATTTCCGAGACAGTTCTGATCCTGGCGGGCGGCACATTCGTCCTGGCGATCGTGTTCGGCGTTCGTGTCGCCGTCCGCGTGGCGGCCGGTGGCGCGGTGCCCCGGTCGGATGGCGGGGAGGCGGCGGGCGGATCGGGCGCCCCCGACTTGGCCGGGGTCATTGCGTTGCCACCTTTGATCTTCCTCGGCTTCCTGGTGGCGGCAACCGTGCTCGAGGTGCTCGTGCCGCTCCCGGTTATGGCCGGGCAGGCGTTCGCCCGCTATCTGACCGGCGCCGTGCTCGCGGTGTGCGGCTTCGTGTTCATCTTTATGGCAGCGGGCCGCTTTCAGGCCGCTGGAACCAACATACCACCGACCTTGCCGACGACGGCGCTGGTCGTCGACGGTATCTATCGGCGCACTAGGAATCCGTTCTATCTGGGAACGACCCTCATCTATTTGGGCCTCGGCGTCGCGGCCGGAAGTCTTTGGGCTATTGCGCTCGTCGTCCCGCTGCTGTGGGTGATCAATACCGGCGTTATCGCGCCGGAAGAGCGCTATCTCGAGCGGAAGTTCGGAGATGCCTATCGCGCCTACAAGGCGCGGGTGCGGCGGTGGGTTTGACGGCCGGAAAATCGGTTCTCACGCGATTTTTTGCGCCGCACCGGCTCAGCTCTTGTCGGCGATGGCCTGCCTGGCGGCGAGCCGGTGCGCCGGCGTGATGTGGGCGCTGACGGCGGTAATCGCGGCGGTCAGCACGGCGATGTCGTCGGTGAAGCCTAGCCCAAGGATGAAATCGGGGATGACGTCCGTCGGCAGCACGAAATAGCCGAGCGCAGCAAGCAAGGTGCCCTTGGCGCGAAGCGGCGTCTTCTTGTCCATGGCACAGTAATAGGCGGCGACCACCTCTTCCATGAACGGGATCTGCCGGGCGGCCTTCTTCGCCGTACGCCAGAACTTTTCGCGCACTTCGCTCTCGTTGCCCGGCTTGCTGCCGAGGCCGAAGAAATCAAAACCGGATTTTTGCGCCATCAACCTCTCCTTGCGGCCGTCGCGTGGCTTCACGCGTGACCGCGAGGCAAAATGTGGTGAAAGCCGAACCTCGCTGCAAGGTGCAGACAGGCTCAGCCGCCGAAATAGCGGTTCATTTTCCTGGCCAGATCGAAATCCAGCGCGGTCAGGCCGCCGGCGTCGTGCGTGCTGAGCGTCACGTTTACCGTCTTATAGACGTTCGACCAGTCGGGATGGTGGTCCATCTTCTCCGCGGCCAGGGCGACGCGGGCCATGAAGGCAAAGGCTTCGGAGAAATTCTTGAAGGTGAAGGTGCGGGTGATCGAGCCGCCATCCTTGGCCAGCGACCAGCCGTCGAGGCCGGCAAGTTCGGCGCGGATCGCCTCTTTTGCTAGTTTCTCCCTGGCCATGTCCGTCTACCGCATGATCCGCGAAGCGTCGGCGGCGCCGACCAAACGGCTGGCGACGCGGTTGTCAGCACCTGAAAGCCGCCAGGCCTCCTCGACGACGTAAGGGCCGCCGCCGACCGAATCGCGCGACGACATCAGCACGAAGCGGCCGACCCGGAACGGCAGCGTCGAAAAATTGCCGCGCGCCGACAGATACTGGGCGACATCGAGTGGGCTCGAATTGCGCAGGCGGGCCAGCGTCACATGCGGCATGAACTTGCGCGGGTCGGCCGGGATGCCGAGCCGCTGGCAGATGCGCTCGATCTCGGCCTGCAATGCGGAAAGATCGGGCGAAGCGGCGACCCCGGCCCACACCGCATGCGGCTTCTTCTGGCCGAAGGCGCCGACGCCGGACAGCGTCAGCGGGAAGGACGGGCGGTGAACACGGTCAAGCGCATTGGCGATGTCGTCGGCGACATGGCCCTCGACATCGCCGATGAAGCGCAGCGTCAGATGATAGTTTTCGACGTCGATCCAGCGGGCTCCCGGCAGGCCGCCCCTGAGCAGGGACAGCGAAAGAGCGGCATCACGCGGTATCTCGAGGGCGGTAAAAAGACGCGGCATGGGAAGCCTCCTGTCCTCGAATCGAACTCTTGCCCCTAGCGAATCATCGATATCCAAACGGGGCAAGGGGTTTGTTGGTCGCAGGCCTGCCTAAAAGCTTCCCCTCGGAAGGTGTTGCGACGGCGAACCCTCGCCTTCAGGAATTGCCCCGGACCGCTTCAATGGTCTTCTCCACACTGGGCAGGATACCCTCGACGATGCGGTCGACGCCTCGGGCGTTTGGATGAAGGCCGTCCTCGAGTTGCAGGACGGATTGACCGGCGATGCCCTCGAGAAAGAAAGGATAGAGCGGCACGCCATATTTTTCAGCCAGTCGCGGAAAGGTCGCGTCGAAGGCGTTCTGGTAGTCGGCGCCGAGATTGGGCGCCGCGCGCATTCCGGCAAGCAAAACGGCGATCTTGCGCTGCTTCAGCTTTGCCAGCATGGCGTCCAGGTTCTTTTCCGCTATGGCGGGCGAAACGCCGCGCAGCATGTCGTTGGCGCCGAGCTCCAGGATGACCAGTTGCGTGCCGTCCGGCACCGACCAGTCGAGCCGCGACAGACCGCCGCTCGTCGTATCGCCGGAGACGCCGGCGTTGGCGACCGTGACATCGTAGCCCTTGGCGCGCAGCGCCGCCTGCAGCTTCTCGGTGAAGCCCTGACCTGGCCCGAGGCCATAACCCGCCATCAGGCTGTCGCCGAAACCGACAATGGTGAATGGTTCAGCACGCGCCGACGAAATGGCGCCGCAAATGGCGAGGAAAAGGGCGAACGCTGCGGCAAAGGTATGTTTGAAAGCCATGCGGCAGGCCCCATATGACCAGGAACATCTGTTGGCGAAGGCAGGTTTTCGTCTTTGTCGAGCATCGGATGCACTAGCCTTCATCCCCCATATAGGACGATTTGATTTTGGAAGAAGCCGTCATTTCGCTGAAAGACGTATCGCTGACGCTCGGCGAAGGTGCATCCTCGGTCCATGTGCTGAAGGGCGTCAGCCTCGATGTTGCGGGCGGCGAAGCGACCGGCATCGTTGGACCTTCAGGTTCGGGAAAGTCGACATTGCTGATGGTTTTGGCCGGACTTGAAAGGGTCGATTCGGGTACGGTCCGAATTGCCGGCGAGCAGCTCAACGGCAAAAGCGAAGACGAGATCGCATCGTTTCGAGGACGAAACATCGGCATCGTGTTCCAGTCGTTCCATCTCATCCCCAATATGACGGCGCTGGAAAACGTTGCCGTCCCGCTGGAGCTTGCCGGCCATGTCGATCCATTCGGCGTGGCGGCACGCGAGCTGGCGGCGGTGGGCTTGAGCGATCGCGTCACCCATTACCCCGGCGAATTGTCTGGCGGCGAGCAGCAGCGCGTGGCGATCGCCCGGGCGCTGGCGCCGTCGCCGCGCATCCTGATCGCCGACGAGCCGACCGGCAATCTCGACCAGGCAACGGGGCGGCACGTCGCCGACCTGCTGTTTGCCAAGGCGGCCGAACGCGGCATGACGCTGGTGCTGGTCACGCATGACCCGGTACTCGCGGCGCGCTGCTCGCGCCAGGTGTCGATGCGGTCGGGGCGGATCGAAGACGCGCCTAAGCCGGCCACCAGGGCTGGCAGGGTGACCGCATGATGCCGCTGGCGCGCACGCTGAGGCTCGCCTTTCGGTTTTCGCTGCGAGAAATGCGTGGCGGGCTGTCCGGCTTCCTGATCTTCCTTGCCTGCATCGCGCTCGGCGTCGCTGCGATCGGCGGCGTCAATTCGGTGGCGCAAGCGATTTCCGCCGGTGTTGCCGACCAGGGCCAGACGCTGCTCGGCGGCGATCTCCGCTTCCAGCTCAACCAGCGCGATCCGACCAGATCGGAACGCAGCTTCCTCGACCAGCTTGGCACGGTTTCGCACAGTGCCAATATGCGCTCGATGGCGAGGCTCGAGGACGGCTCCGACCAGGCGCTGGTCGAGGCCAAGGCGGTCGACGGCGCCTATCCGCTCTACGGCGCGCTGGAGACCGAGCCGGTGCTGTCGCGAGAAGATCTGTTCGGCGAAAAATCCGGGGTCTTCGGCGCCGCCGCGCCGGACCTCTTGTTCGAGCGGCTGAACCTTGGCATCGGTGACCGGCTGAAGCTCGGCAGCGCGACGTTCGAGCTGCGTGCCAGGCTGGTCAACGAGCCGGATGCAGTGTCGGATGGCTTCGGTTTTGCGCCGCGGCTGATGGTGTCGACCGACGGGCTTGCCGCTTCCGGCCTGATCCAGCCGGGCAGCCTGGTCGAGAACGCCTATAAGGTCCGCCTGCCCGGCGGCACCGGCGAGGCACTGATCAAGGCGATCCAGGACCAGGCGGCAAAAGAGTTCCCGCAGGCCGGCTGGTCGATCCGCACCCGCAGCAACGCAGCACCGGCGCTGTCCTCGAATATCGAACGGTTTTCGCAATTCCTGACGCTGGTTGGGTTGACGGCGCTGGTGGTCGGCGGCGTCGGCGTGGCCAATGCGGTGCGTGCCTATCTCGACGGCAAGCGCGGCGTCATCGCCACCTTCAAGAGCCTGGGGGCTTCGGGCGGCTTCGTCTTTGCCGTCTATCTGGTGCAGATCCTGATGATCGCCGCCCTCGGCATCACGCTAGGCCTTGTGCTTGGCGCGCTGATGCCGTTCGCGGCCAGCGCGGCACTCCAATCGGTCATTCCAGTGCCGGCGGAAGGTGGGTTCTATCCCGGCGCCCTCGGCATGGCAGCGCTGTTCGGGCTGCTGGTGACGCTGGCTTTCGCCTTGCTGCCGCTCGGCCGCGCCCGCGACGTGCCGGCAACGGCGCTGTTTCGCGAAATGGGATTCGAGGGCCGCGGTTTTCCCCGCCCGCTCTATATCGCCGCGGCATTGGGCATCGCGCTGCTGCTCGCGGTACTGGCGATCCTGTTTTCCGGCGACCGCCGTATTGCCTCGATCTTCGTTGGCGCCACGATCTTTTCGTTCCTGGTGCTGCGTGTGGTCGGCTCGCTGGTGCAGTGGGCGGCGAAGAAAAGCCCGCGCGTGCGCTCGACCGCGCTCAGGCTCGCCATCGGCAACATCCATCGGCCTGGCGCCTTGACGCCGTCCGTGGTGCTGTCGTTGGGACTCGGGCTGACGCTGCTGGTGACGCTGGCGCTGATCGACGGCAATCTCAGGCGGCAGATCTCGGGCAGCCTGCCGGAAAGGGCACCGAACTTCTTCTTCGTCGATATCCAGAGCAGTGACGTCGATGCCTTCTCCGCGCTGGTCGGCAAAGAGGCACCGCAAGGCAGGCTGATCAAGGTGCCGATGCTGCGCGGCCGGGTGATGGCGCTCAACGGCGTCGATGTCGACAAGGTCAAGGTTCCGGCCGAAGGCGCCTGGGTACTGCGCGGCGATCGCGGCCTGACCTATGACGCAAAGCTGCCGGAGAATGCGACGCTGACCGAGGGCAGCTGGTGGCCGGAGAACTATGCCGGCGAGCCGCTGGTCTCGTTTTCCGCCGAGGAAGGCAAAGAGATCGGGCTGAAGCTCGGCGACACCATCACCGTCAACGTGCTCGGCCGCAACATCACGGCCAAGATCGCCAATTTCCGCCAGGTCGAATGGGAAACCATGGGCATCAATTTCGTCATGGTGTTCTCGCCCAACACGTTCGCCGGTGCGCCGCATGGCTGGTTGGCGACGCTGACCGAGACGAATGCGTCGGCAGCCGACGATGCGCATCTTCTCAACGCCGTCACGCGTGCCTTTCCCGCAGTGACGACGGTCAGGGTCAAGGACGCGCTCGAAATCATCAACCGGCTGGTGGCGCAACTCGGCACAGCAATCAGGGCAGCAGCGGGGGTGGCATTGATCGCCTCGGTGCTGGTGCTGGCCGGGGCGCTCGCCGCCGGCAACCGGGCTCGCATTCACGACGCGGTGGTGCTGAAGACCCTGGGTGCGACCAGAAAAACGCTGATCGCCGCGTTTTCGCTGGAATATATGCTGATCGGCCTTGCTACCGCGATCTTCGCGCTGGCGGCGGGCGCTGTGGCGGCATGGTTCGTCGTCGCGCGCATCATGACGCTGCCATCGCACTTCATGCCCGAGGTGGCGGTGGCGACCATCGGCTTTTCGCTGGTGGTCACGGTCGGCATCGGCCTTGCCGGCACGTGGCGGGTGCTGGGCCACAAGGCGGCGCCGGTGCTGCGGAATCTTTGAGCCAGAGCCGGTTTCGATTAAATCTCGGTAATGTTCCGGGCGGGAAGGCCAATAAAACCGTATCTCCGGCACTTCACGGAGCATTACGCTTGGTTACGGTCTTGTCCTTTACGCCAAGAACCATCATATTTCGGCGCAGGCATGCTGGAGCCCCGCCAGCGGCGCCTGGGTTCAAAAGGACCTGACACCGGACGGGGCAGAAGCAATATGAGGATTTCCATGGCTGATCCCGTTCGCAATTATCAGACGCGCGCCGTGCCCGGCGCCGGCGTCGATGCTGCCATCGACCAGGGCCTGCGGGCCTACATGATCAAGGTCTACAATCTGATGGGGCTTGGCCTCCTCATCACCGGTCTTGCCGCGGTCGGCACAATCATGCTGGCCACTACCAGCGATCCCGCCTCGGCGGTCGCGACGTTGCCAAGCGGCGAGATGCTGACCTCGTTCGGCTACGCGATCTTCGGCTCGCCACTGAAATGGCTGGTGATCTTCGCCCCGCTGGCAGCGGTGATGTTCCTGTCGTTCCGCGTCCAGTCGATGAGCGTTTCGGCCGCGCAGACGACATTCTGGGTCTACGCCGGCCTCGTCGGCCTGTCGCTGTCGTCGATCTTCCTGGTCTACACCACCGCCAGCATCTCGCAGACCTTCTTCGCCACCGCCGCCGCCTTTGGCGGGCTGTCGCTCTACGGCTACACGACCAAGCGCGATCTCTCGGCGTTCGGGTCGTTCCTGGTCATGGGCCTGGTCGGCCTGATCATCGCGATGGTAATCAACATCTTCCTGCAGTCATCGGCGCTTTCCTTCGCCGTTTCGGCGATCGGCGTGCTGATCTTCGCGGGCCTCACCGCCTACGACACGCAGAACATCAAGGAGATGTACTTCGAGGGCGACGAGACTGATGTCGCCGGCCGCAAGGCGATTATGGGCGCATTGAGGCTCTATCTCGACTTCATCAACCTGTTTATGTTTCTGCTGCAGTTCATGGGCGACCGTCGCTAAATACGGTTTTCCTGGACCAGCGAGTTCGAAAAGGGCGGCCCAATGGCCGCCCTTTTCTTTTGTACCGGCTTTTGCTGTGATATAGGGCAGATGAACGACGTGCCTAAATTATGAGCTGCATCACCTTGCGGGCCGCGACGTCGGCCGATCTCGACCGGATCACGGAAATCTATGCCGACGCGGTGACGAATGGCACGGCGAGCTATGAACTCGAACCGCCGAGCCGCGCCGAGATGGGCACGCGCTTCGACACTCTGATGGCGGGCGGCTTTCCCTATCTCGTTGCGGAAAAGGCCGGCGGCGTGCTCGGCTATGCCTATGCCGGGGCGTTCCGGCCGCGCCCGGCCTACCGCTTCGTCGTCGAGGATTCCGTCTATGTCGCGCCCGAGGCCAAAGGGCAAGGCGTCGGGCTGCTCTTGATGCAAGGGCTGATCGAAGCGGCCAAGGCGGCGGGTTTTCGCCAGATCATCGCGGTGATCGGCGACGGCCGGCCCGACAGCGCCTCGGTACGGTTGCACGAGAAGCTCGGCTTTCGTCATTCCGGCCGCCTGGAAGGCTCAGGCTATAAGCACGGACGCTGGCTGGACACGGTTTTCATGCAGCTGCCGATCAACGGCGGGGCGTCCATCCCGCCTGATCCGCAATCGCTGCCCGAGCGCAAGTTCCGCCTGCAAAAATAAAGGGTTACGCCTCGACCAGCTTCAGTGTTCGGTCGAACACGCCAAGCACCCGGCCGAGTTCCTGGCCGCGCTTGAGGATGCGCCCGCCGGCGGCGATGACGGCGAACGCGCCTTGCCGGCGCGCCAGCTTCGGATCCTTGACGATCTGGAAAAGCGGCACTTCGCTGGTGCGGCGGAAGACGGAAAAAACGGCGCGGTCGGCGAGATGGTCGATGGCATAGTCGCGCCACTCATTGGCGGCAACCATACGGCCGTAGAGCCTGAGGATCTGGTCCAGTTCGCGCCGGTCGAACCGCACCGGCTGGTCGAGGCGTTCGCGTCTTGCCTCATGCAGCGGGATCAATATTGCGGATGCGTCCCCATCCTCCGTCCCGCTGCTGCGATCAGTCATGCCTGGATCCTCGCAATGAATCGTACGCCGACCAAAGTTGGCGCTTTCGTTGCCGAATTGCAAGGCCCGGCCGGGCAACGGCAGCACCGCGCGGTTTCTCCAGCGTCCAGTCACGTTTGCGAAACGCCTGTTGAAATTGGTGATGCTTTGCCACAATCCTGCCTTTTTTTATCCGTGCTCATGCCCCAATGTCCGACGAATTTACCGGCGTTGCCTGAGACGGTTCGGTCCGGCACCGGCTCGTAAACCCCAAGCCCCCCGCCCACGGGTCTGCGTCGGATCGAACCAACCTCGGTTTTTCCTTGGAAAGATCGGGTGCGACGATCCCAAAACCTAAATGACCGGCGTCAGAAGCAAGCTGACGCCGGTTCTTTATTAGCCGTGGCGATGCGATCCATCCAGATAGGCTGTCGTCGGAGGCTTGAGCGCGGTTATCGCCGAAGGCGACGGATGAGGGGTGTTCCAGCTTGGCAATTTCCTTGAAATCGCCGCCGCCTCAATTCTTCCAGCACCCCTCAACCGTCTCGGCGCTGCGCGCCGATCCACCTTCTCCCACAAGGGGAGAAGGAGAGGTCCCCGCTTAAGGCTTGCGGATAAAGGCCGCGCCCAGGATCGGCCCGGGCATGCCGTCCTTGCCGACCGACTGCAGCAGCACGGCGCAGCCGCCCTTCTTGGCGATCTCGCTCATCGGCAGTTCGTAGCGCTGCGCCTTGCCGTGCCACATGCCGGCGGTCTGGATGCTGGAGACGGCGTTCCAGTAGGTCATGCTGCGGCCGCTGTTTTCGCCCTTGCCGATCTTTATCGTCTGCGGCGGATTGAAATAGACGATGACGACATGCGCGTCGGTTGGGCCGGTCACAGCGTCGCCGGCATCGATCATGACGCGATCGCTGGTCCGGCTGACCTTGATGCCGACGCGCATGCCTTCGCCGACCCTCTCCATGCGGGCCAGCGCGCCGTCGACTTCCTTGCGGCTGGCGCCGTTGACATGGCTGCGGCCGTTTATGACGGCTTGCGGGGTGTAGACGGAACGACTGCCGAAGGCGCGCATATACTCGTATTGCCGCTCGGTATTTTCCTTGCGGCTCAGCGTGTCCTGCCAGCCGAGGTAATCCCAATAATCGACATGATAGGCGAGCGCGACGATGTCCTCTTTGGCGGCGAGCTCGGCGAAGAATTCATCTGCCGGCGGACAGGAGTTGCATCCCTGGCTGGTGAAGAGCTCGACGACGCCTAATGGCTTGTCGGTTGGCTCGGCAAGGGCCCTGCCGGCAAACGCCGAGAGGGCCAGCGCAAGGGCCGCAAGCCGCAATGGTCTTCGAGATGGCATAGCCGTTCCGATCCCGCCGGTGACGCCGGCTTTGTTCTGGTTGTCGAAATATGTGGCAGAAGCGGCAGTCAACGGGAAGTCACGTTGCGGTGAAATTTTGCCGTTGCAACCGCTGGCAAGGGCGCAATAGGTGGACTTGCACTTTACGATGGAAGCGATTCGGGCGGCAATCAGCATGTGGCAATCTCTCCTGGCGCCGGTCGACCTCTATTGCGAACGGACGGGGCCGGAATTCTGGGCCGAACCGCTAAATGCGCTGAGCAATCTGGCTTTTTTTGCCGCCGGGCTATGGGGTGTCTGGCAGGTGCGCAAGCGCGGCACCGGCACCTTCGCCGAAGTGCTGGCCTGGTGGGTGGTGGCGATCGGCGTCGGCTCGTCGCTGTTCCACACCTTTGCCAACCGTGGCACGGTCTGGGCCGACGTGCTGCCGATCGCCGGGTTCACGCTGGCCTACACGCTGTTCAACCTGCGGCGTTTTCTCGGCATGAAATGGGGCAAGGCGATCGCCATTTTCGTCGCCTTCTATGCCGTCGCCGGGCTGGTGACCTTTGCCGTGCCCGACTGGCTGCGCCAGGCGTCGAACGGGACGACCGGCTATCTGCCGCCCTTCCTGGCGCTCGCCTTCTTCGGCGCCATGGTGGCGGCCAGCGGCAACCGTGCCGGCTGGTACAATCTGGCGGGCTCGGCGATCTTCGTCGTGTCGGTCATCTGCCGGATGATCGATCCGCTGGTCTGCGGCGGCTTTCCGCTCGGCACGCATTTCCTGTGGCACATATTCAACGGGCTGATGCTCGGCGTGCTGCTGGCGGCGACAGCGCGGTTTGGAAAGCCGGGAATTAGGGCAGTAGGGCAGTAGGGCAGTAGGGGAATAAGTCGCTTCTCCTTGCTTCACCCTACTGCCCTACTCCCTTATTGCCCTACTCCCTTAAGCGGCCAGATCGCGCAGCACGTATTGCAGGATGCCGCCATTCTTGAAGTAGTCGAGCTCGTCCAGCGTATCGATGCGGCAGATGATCGGAACCTCTTTGACGCTGCCGTCGCCGTAGGTGATCCTGGCGATCATCTTCTGCCGCGGCTTGATGTTGCCCAGTCCGTCGATCTCGACCAGTTCGTCGCCCTTGAGGTTGAGCGAGGCCCATGAGGTGCCTTCCTCGAAGACGAAGGGGATCACGCCCATGCCTACCAAATTGGAGCGGTGGATGCGCTCGAAGGACTGGGCGATGACCGCGCGGACGCCCAGCAAATTGGTGCCCTTGGCCGCCCAGTCGCGCGACGAGCCGTTGCCATATTCGACGCCGGCGAAGATGACCAGCGGCACGCCTTCCTTCTTGTACCGCATGGCGGCGTCGTAGATCGATTCCTCTTCTTTCGACGGGTAATGGATGGTGTAGCCGCCCTCGCGGCCGTTCTCGCCCAGCATATGGTTGCGGATGCGGATATTGGCGAAGGTGCCGCGCATCATTACCTCATGATTGCCGCGGCGTGTGCCGTACTGGTTGAAATCGGCGACGCCGACGCCGTGGTCGGTGAGATACTTGCCGGCCGGCGAGGCCGCCTTGATCGAACCGGCCGGCGAAATGTGGTCGGTGGTGATCTTGTCGCCGAACAGACCGAGCACACGCGCGCCCTTGATATCGCCGATCTTGCCGAAGCCCGACGTCATGCCGGCGAAATAGGGCGGGTTCTGCACATAGGTGGAATTGTCGTCCCAGGCATAGGTCTGGCCTTCCGGCGCCTTGACGTTCTGCCAGTACTCGTCGCCCTTGAAGACGTCGGCATACTTGCGGGCGAACAATTCGCGCGTGACGTTCTTCTCGATGAATTCCTGGATCTCGACCGAACTCGGCCAGATATCCTTGAGATAGACCGGATTGCCGTTGCGATCCTCGCCGAGCGGCTCGGTGGTCAGATCCTTGGTCACTGTCCCGGCCAGCGCGTGGGCGACGACCAGTGGCGGCGAGGCGAGATAGTTCGCTTGCACGTCGGGCGAGACGCGGCCTTCGAAATTGCGGTTGCCGGACAAGACTGCCGCAGCAATCAAGCCCTTATCGTTGATGGTCTTGGAGATCGGCGCCGGCAATGGGCCGGAATTGCCGATGCAGGTGGTGCAGCCGAAGCCGACCAGGTTGAAGCCGATCTGGTCGAGCTCCTTCTGCAGGCCGGATTTCTCGAGATATTCGGCGACGACCTGGCTGCCCGGCGCCAATGAGGTCTTGACCCACGGCTTCTGCTTGAGGCCGAGCCGGTTGGCATTGCGCGCCAACAGCCCGGCGCCGATCAGCACGCTCGGGTTCGAGGTGTTGGTGCAGGAGGTGATGGCGGCGATGACCACATCGCCATGGCCAAGATCGTAGCTCGTGCCCTCGACGGCATAGCGCTTGTCGATTTCGGCGGCCTTCCTGTATTCGGACTCCATGGCCTTGGCGAAGCCAGCCGGAATGTCTTCAAGTGCGACCCGGCCTTCCGGCCGCTTCGGGCCGGCCATCGACGGGACGACACTGCCGAGATCGAGCTCCAGCAGGTCGGTGAAGACCGGATCGGCCGAGCCGGCATCGCGCCACAAGCCTTGCGCCTTCGAATAAGCCTCGACCAGGGCGATGCGGCTTTCGTCGCGACCGGACATTGTCAGATAGCGGATGGTTTCGCTGTCGACCGGGAAGAAGCCGCAGGTGGCGCCATATTCCGGCGCCATGTTGCCGATGGTGGCGCGGTCGGCCAGCGTCATGTTGGACAGGCCCGGCCCGAAGAATTCGACGAACTTGCCGACGACGCCCTTCTTGCGCAGCATCTGGGTGACGGTGAGCACCAGGTCGGTGGCGGTGACGCCTTCCCTCAGCCTGCCGGTGAGCCGGAAGCCGATGACTTCAGGCAGCAGCATGGAGACCGGCTGGCCAAGCATCGCGGCCTCCGCCTCGATGCCGCCGACACCCCAGCCGAGCACGCCGAGGCCGTTGATCATCGTGGTATGTGAATCGGTGCCGACGCAGGTGTCGGGATAGGCGGTGGTCTCGCCGTCTTCGCTGTTGGTCCACACGACCTGACCGAGATATTCGAGATTGACCTGATGGCAGATGCCGGTGCCGGGCGGCACGACGCGGAAATTGCGGAACGCCTGCTGGCCCCATTTCAGGAACTTGTAGCGTTCCTCGTTGCGCTCATATTCAAGCTCGACATTGCGGGCGAAAGCCAGTGGCGTGCCGAATTCGTCGACGATGACCGAGTGGTCGATGACCAGATCGACCGGCACCAGCGGATTGATGCTTTGCGGATCGCCGCCGAGCGAGGCCATGGCGTCGCGCATAGCGGCAAGGTCGACCACGGCTGGAACGCCGGTGAAATCCTGCATCAGCACGCGAGCCGGGCGATAGGCGATCTCGACGCCGGCGGTGCCCCGGTCAGTCAGCCAGCCGGCGACCGCCTGGATGCTCTCCTTGGTAACGGAACGGCCGTCCTCGTTGCGCAGCAGATTCTCCAGCAGCACCTTCATCGAATAGGGCAATTGGGCAATACCGGTGAGGCCGTTCTTTTCGGCCTCGACAAGGTCATAGTAGATGTACTCGGTGCCGCTGGCGGTCAGCGTGCGGCGGCAATTGAAGCTGTCGAGTGATTTGGACACGTGCGATCCCTAACTGTCGGTTGCCGGAAGGGAACGGACGCCAGTGGGCATGCAAATCACGCGCAAAGGTGCGGGTACGGCCATTTCCGCTATCCGTTCCCAAGCGTCCGGGCCGTTCAAGGCGGCACGCGCGCTGGTTCGGCGCAAATTCGGTTCCCGTGCCGACCGCTGGCACGGATGATGCGGATATAGAGAATTTTCTGGAATAGTTCTAGACACGGAATCGCCATTTTTGGTGCGGCGCACCGAAGCCGCGCCTGAACTTTCGGCGAAGGGGGACGGATGCGGCTGATCGCCGAAAATCTGGGCGGCGAACGCGGCGGCGAGACGGTATTTTCCGGCATCGAATTCGCGCTGGGGGATGGCCAGGCGCTGGTCGTCACCGGGCCGAACGGCGCCGGCAAATCGACGCTGCTCAGGATCGTCGCCGGACTATTGCCAGTGGCGGCAGGCCGTGTGCGGTTCGAAGGTGGTGGCGAGGACTTTCCGTCGGCCGCCTCGGCCTGTCACTATCTCGGCCACCTCAACGCGATGAAGACGGCGCTGAGCGTTACGGAAAACCTGTGCTTCTGGCGCGATTTTTCGGGCGCCGGTTCCGCGGCTGTTGAAGAGGCGCTGGAAACCGTCGGGCTGGGCGGCATCGGCCATCTGCCGTTCGGCTATCTCTCGACCGGGCAACGCCGCCGCGCGGCGATTGCAAAACTGCTGGTAAGCCACCGGCCATTGTGGCTGCTCGATGAGCCGACGGCAGGACTGGACAAGGCTTCCGAGGAGAGATTCGGCGAATTGATGGGGAAGCACCTCGAGAGGGGCGGGATCGTGGTTGCGGCGACGCATTTGCCGCTGGGGATCGAGGGGGCACAAGGGCTGGTGATGGGCGAGGCCGTTTGATGTTGGTGCTCTACGGCGCCCCCCTCTGTCCTGCCGGACATCTCCCCCACGAGGGGGGAGATTGGCAGCTTCGTCGCTGCGCTCAACTCTCAACGATCGAGATTGGCGAAGGCAGTCGTGACAGCCAATCTCCGCCCTTGAGGGGGAGATGTCCGGCAGGACAGAGGGGGGTGCCCAGGCGAAAGCATCTCACATCATGCTAGCCCTCTTCCTGCGCGACATCCGCCTGAGTATCCGCGCCGGCGGCGGGGCGCTTACCGGCGTGATTTTCTTTCTCGCCGTTATCGCGACCATCCCCTTCGGCGTCGGTCCCGAGCTGAAGCTGCTGGCCCGCATCGGCCCGGCGATCCTGTGGATCGCCGCATTGCTGGCCTGCCTGCTCGGCCTCGACCGGCTGTTCCAGGCCGACCGCGAGGACGGCTCGCTCGATCTTCTGGTGCTTGGCAACGACCGGCACATGCTGGCCTTGACCGTTCTGACGAAATGCCTGGCGCATTGGGCGGGAAGCGTGCTGCCGCTGGTCATCGCCGCTCCCTTGCTCGGCCTGTTCATGAACATGGAGCCCATCGGCATCGGTGCGACGGCGCTGACGCTTCTGGTCGGTACGCCGGCGATCACCTTCATCGGTGCCGCCGGTGCCGCGGTGGCGGTGGCGCTGCCGCGCGGGGGCCTGCTGATCTCGGTGCTGGTGCTGCCGCTAACCATTCCCGTGCTGATCTTCGGCGTATCAGCAAGCTATGGCGCGGTGGCGAACCCCGATCCTTTTCTGCAGCCCTTCCTCATTCTCGCCGCGCTGACCCTGTTCCTTGCCGTGCTCGGGCCGGTGGCGGCGGCGCTGGCGCTTCGGCACGGAACGGATTGATGTGGCCGCTGCGCATAGAGAACCCGATCTTTCTCCAGACAATCTACGGCAACTATCCGGACCTGTCTTCCGTCCAGGTAACCAAGGCCGAAATCAATCGTGAAGGGCCTAGCATGTACCTTTCCTTCATCTCGACCGTCCTCCCCTACCGGCCCCCCGCCAAATGGGCGGCGTTCAATGCCGTGTCTTTCGGGCTTGAGTTCATCGCGGTCGAATCGATTAGCCTTCGCAAGTTCCGGAGCCATGGCTGGAGTGCAATCAGGATGTGGGATGACGCCGGTAGAATCCTGCTTACCTGCGAAGGGGCTGTCAGGCTGTCTCTGACGTGCCAATACATGCGTATCAAAAACATATCAGGTGTTTTGCGTTCGCAGTGACCTTCGGCTTGCGATAACCGCAAATCTGCCGCAGACCCGTTCATTGCGACAAACAGCCGGTGAGGCTATGAATTCCGCCGTGAGAAGCCTTGGATCGGGAAAATGAGCGTTCACGCCCTTTATGTCACCGCCGCCTATGCGATCACGGCCGTGGTGCTGGGTGGGCTGATCGGCTGGATTCTGCTCGACCAGCGCGGCCGCAAGCGAGAGCTTGCCGAGCTGGAGGCATCCGGCGTGCGCCGGCGCTCCGATAAGGCAGTAAAATCATGAGCACGGAAACCCAAACACCGGCGCGCCGCCGCCTGATCGTGCTGCTGCCGCTGGTGGTCTTTCTCGGGCTGGCGGGATTGTTCCTGGCGCAGCTTTTGTCCGGGCGCGACGTGTCGGAAGTGCCGTCAGCGCTGATCGGCCTGCCGGCGCCGCAGACCAACCTGCCGGCGCTCGAAGGCACCAATTTGCCGGGCCTCGATTCAAAACAGTTCGCCGGCAAGGTGACGCTGGTCAACGTCTTCGCGTCCTGGTGCGCGCCGTGCCGCGAAGAGCATCCGGTGCTGCTGGCGCTGTCGCAGGACAGACGCTTCGTCATGGCGGCGCTGAACTACAAGGACCAGCCGGAAAACGCCCGTCGGTTCCTTGGCGATCTCGGCAATCCATTCCAGGCGATCGGCGTCGACCAAGCCGGACGCACGGCGATCGACTGGGGTGTCTACGGCGTGCCGGAAACCTTCGTCATCGGCAAGGATGGCAAGATCGCCTATAAGCATGTAGGGCCGCTGACGCCGGACTCGGCGCGGACGCTGCTGTTACCCGAAATCGAGAAGGCGCTCGCGGCTCCGGGCTGAGACACCTGAAACGCGATGGACGAACGAGACATCCGCGATCATTTTCTGGCACAGGCGAAAGCCTGCGATGGACTTGGCTCGCCTTTCACCGCGAATTTATGCCGTGCGCTCGCTAAGGTTCTCGACGCAAACACCAGGACCGGGCAGGCGGTGCTCGGTTGGCCGGGCGACGCGCGCGCCGACGCCCTCGCATTGCGGCTTTGCGGCGCGCTGCATGGGTTGGTCCTGACGGGTGCCAATGAGCGATTGGCACTGATCTATCCGCCCAACCAGACAAGCGAATCCGAGATCGCGGCGGTGCTGCCGGAGGCAATTGCGCGATCCGACGAGCGGATCGTCGCCGGCCTCGCCGGTGCGCCGCAGACCAATGAAATCGCCCGGTCGGCGATGCTGCTGCCTGGATTTCTGACAGTCGCGCGGGAAACCGGCCTGCCGCTGGACTTGTGCGAGATTGGCGCCAGCGCTGGGCTCAATCTCCTGTTCGACAGCTTTCACTACCGCTACGGCGATGCCGAGTGGGGCGACCGGACCTCCACCGTTCGGTTGGCGCCGGAGGTGCGCGGACTCGCTGTTCCGCTTGGTGGAGCGATCGACGTCCGCCACCGCGCCGGCTGTGACATCGCGCCGGTAGATGTCGCCGACGCAGCCACACGGTTACGGCTTCGGTCTTACGTCTGGGCCGATCAGGCTACGCGGCTGGCCCGGCTCGACGCTGCGCTGTCACTTGCCGAAAAGTTTCGACCGCCACTTGTCAAAGCGGACGCGGCGGATTTTGTCGGGAAGGCGCTGGCCGCGCGGCAGGAGGGTGGCGCTTTTGTGCTCTATCATTCGATCATGTGGCAATACCTGCCGCGGGCGACCAAGGACGCGATCATCGTCGCCCTGGAGCAGGCGGGCAGACAGGCCACGGCCGCTGCGCCTATCGCAAGGCTGAGGATGGAGCCGCGCGATCCCACAAACAATTGGGCGGTACTCAGCCTGACTTTATGGCCGGGCGGCGAGACGCACCGCCTGGCCCATTGCGATTACCACGGCCGCTGGATCGAATGGGTGGGCTAAGCCCGATCCCATTCACTCAGCCGTAGATCTGCTTGTGGACCTGGTAGAGCATTTCTGAGCGGTCGGCGCGCATGTCGGCGAGGTCGCGGCTGCTGAAGCTGTCGATTTCGGCGACGAGGCGGTTGTAATGCCGGCGCTTGGCGATGCTGGCGCGAGCGCGGCTCATGAGGCTGTCGATGATCATAGCGAGTTTCCTTTTGCGCCGCATTTCGCGGCCAGTTGTTCCTCCCTTGATCGATACGGAGCATGACATAGTTATGGTGCATTGCAAAAATAAGATGTTGCAATGCACCATTGCGCTGGGCGCATAGCCGGTTAACGGGATGTGACCTGCCGTCCGGGCCAGCATTCGCATTCCATAATGCTCTGACGCATCATCGATCTTGCCATATCGATCGCAGGCTGGCTTGATCGCGCCCTTGCCAAGCGACTGCTACCGGGAGGAACCATGGCCAGCGAATTCTACGAAGTTCTCGATCCGCGCTTTTCGCGGCTTTTCAACGGCAATGCACAGGTGGACAGGCTGTTTACCGGCTGCCGATGGGCGGAAGGACCGGCCTGGTTTGCAGCCGGGCGCTATGTGGTTTGGTCCGACATCCCGAACAATCGCATGCTGCGTTACGACGAGACCGACGGCAGCGTCAGCGTGTTCCGTCAGCCGTCCGGCAATTCCAACGGCAACACCGTCGACCGGCAAGGCCGGCTGGTTACTTGCGAGCATTCCGGCCGCCGCGTCAGCCGCACCGAGCATGACGGCTCGGTCATCACCATCACCGACAAATGGCGCGGCAAGCGGCTGAACTCGCCCAATGACGCGGTGGTCAAGTCCGATGGCTCGATCTGGTTCACCGATCCGAGCTACGGCATCGATACCGATTACGAGGGCGACAAGGCCGAAAGCGAAATCGGCGCCTGCCATGTCTACCGGGTCGATCCCGGCACCGGCGAGACCGAGGCGGTGATCACCGACATGGTCAGGCCCAACGGGCTCGCCTTCTCGCTCGACGAGCGCCAACTCTATGTCGCGGATACCGGCCGCACGCATGGTGCGCAAAATCCGGCACACATCCGGGTGTTCAATGTCGGCCAGGGCGGCAAGACGGTCTCAGGCGAAAAGGTCTTTGCCGACTGCACCGCCGGCCTGTTCGACGGTTTCAGGCTGGATGCGGACGGCCGCATCTGGACCAGTGCCGCCGACGGGGTCCATTGCTACGATCCAGACGGGACGCTGATCGGCAAGGTCAAGGTACCGGAAGTCGTTGCTAATTGCGTGTTCGGCGGCAACAAGCTGAACTGCCTCTACATCGCCGGCACGACCTCGCTCTACATGGTCCGGCTCATGGTCAACGGCGCCAAAACCTACTGAGCGGCCGCCAAGCATATGCAAGGGAGGGAACCATGCCATTCGTGAATATCCGCCTGGTCAAGGAGGTGATTGCCGACGACCCGGCCGGCAAAAAGGCCGCGATCGCCGCCCAGGTGACGGCGGCCATCACCGGCGTCACCGGCCTGACCAACAACGATGTCTGGGTGGTTTTCGAGGAGGTCGCTGCACGCGACTGGTTCGTCGGCGGGACCGACGTCGAGACGCGGAGGAGCAAGGGATAGTTCCCGGCACAGATTGGCCGCAGCTCCTAGCGTCGTCATCCCGGGGGCGGAGCAGGAGCGAAACTCCGTCGCGGAGACCCTGGGATGGCGAAAGCACGGTCCGGCGTTCACCGCGAGCGGATGAACTCCGCGAAGGCGGATAGGGCATCGCGCATCGTCAGCCGGTTTTCCGGCTGCGACAAGATATCCTCCACCTCCGGCGGCTTCTTGCCGAGCAGCGCTATTTCGAGCGCTGCTTCCTCATGGAGCGCAAAAGACATTGTCCGCATGATCTCGACCAGTGCGGCGCGGGCAAACAGCGAGCGCGGCGAGGCATGCACCAGCATGGCTGGCTTGCCAACGGCGGCATCGCGCGACACCAGCCAGTCAAGCGCGTTCTTCAGGCCGCCTGGCACACCGTGGGCATATTCCGGGCAGGAGACGATGACGCCGTCAGCGGCGGTGACCGCATCGATCAGCACTGCTGCTTGCGGCGGCGTCCGCTCGCCTTCGTCGTCGGGGTTGAAGATCGGCAGCCGGCCAAGTCCATCGTAGACGAAGACGTGACAGTCCGGCGGCGCGTTTTGCGCGAGTGCCGCGACCAGGGCCGAATTGGTCGAGGCGGCGCGCAGGCTGCCGGAGATGGCGAGGATGTTCAGCAAAGGAATGGAGACCGGCTTGGGCGATTCGTTGCCGGGCACGCTACCACATGGTCTCCCTGTATTCCTCATCCAGCCAGCGGTCGGTCGCCTCGGCCGAATCGGCGAGCGCCAGCTGGTCGCGCAGGATCTGGCCGAGCGTCGGCAGCGTCGCGCGGTCGTACCAGCTCTCCGGCTTCCACAGTTCGGAGCGCATGAAGGCCTTGGCGCAATGCATATAGGCGGCCTTGACCGTCACCACGACGACGCTTTGCGGCGCCTTGCCGTCGACCGCCAGCCGCTCGCGTAACGCCGCATCGACGGTGATGCGGGCATCGCCGTTGACACGCAGCGTCTCGTTCATGCCGGGAATGAGGAAGAGCAGCCCGACCGAGCGATTGAGAAGGATGTTCTCCAGCGTGTCGAGCCGGTTGTTGCCCGGCCGGTCGGGGATGGCGATGGTCTTCTCGTCGAGCACTGCCACAAAACCCGGCCTGTCGCCCTTGGGCGTCACATCGGCATTGCCGGCGCCGTCGGACGAGCCGATCAGCACGAACGGGCTCTTGCCGATGAATGAACGGCAGTGGCCGTCCAATGTCTTCAATTCCTTGCGGATCGAGCCGTCGGTCAGCCGAGGCGTCTTGTAGATCGTCCTCAACTCGTCGCGAGTGGTGATGAATTCCATGCCCTCTCCCCTTATTCTGATGCAATTCCCTAGGGAAAACGCTACGCGCTTTCCCGGGAAAACCGCTACACACTTTCCTGGAATTGCTCTATTTGCCGGCCTTCTCTTCCTTGCCGGCCTTGTCCTCGAGCGAATGGCGCAGGATCAACGGCATTTGGCTTAACGTGAAGACAAGGGTAATGGGAATCGTGCCCCAGACCTTGAAATAAAGCCAGGCTTCCTCAGAAAAGTTGCGCCACACGATCTCGTTCAGCGCAGCCAGAAAAAGGAAGAAGAGTCCCCATCGGAAAGTGAGCTTGCGCCAGCCTTCGGCGTCGAGATTGAAGGCGGAATCAAAGACATAGCCCAACAGCGATCTGCCAAACGCCAACCCGCCAAGCAACGTGATGCCGAACAGGCTGTTGATGATTGTCGGCTTCATGAAAGCGAAGGTCTTGTCCTGCAGCCACAGCGCCAGCGCGCCAAACACAAACACCACGATGGCCGAGACCAACGGCATGATCGGCCAGCTTCGCGTCAAAATCCACGAAACGCTGAGCGATAGCGCCGTCGCCACCATAAAGAACG
Organism: Mesorhizobium sp. M1006; assembly: GCF_040318825.1. Classification (NCBI taxonomy): domain Bacteria; kingdom Pseudomonadati; phylum Pseudomonadota; class Alphaproteobacteria; order Hyphomicrobiales; family Phyllobacteriaceae; genus Mesorhizobium; species Mesorhizobium sp. M1006. The sequence continues at coordinate 60,089 of NZ_JAMYMZ010000021.1, read as the reverse complement.
CTGTGGCAATCAGGATAGGCTCGCCGATATGGCCGAGGATCGGAAACTTCCCGACAAGCCACGCGCCGCGGATGGTGGTGAAAAAGAACACCAGGCCAGGCCCGAGTTCGAGCAGGAATTTCAGGCCGGGGTTCAACGCCCTGCGTCGCGGATCGGACGGGTCGCCTTCGAGGATGGGTGGGTTCATAGCGTCCTTCTTACGCATGATCCAATCCAAAGAGCCTGCAACTTTTCGGAATCATGCTCGTCAAGCCACTCCAGCGATCGCCCTGGCGAATTCGCTTGCGGAAAAGGGTTCGAGGTCGTCGACCTGTTCGCCGACGCCGATGAAATAGACCGGCAATTTGTGCTTTGCCGCGATCGCCACCAGAATACCGCCGCGCGCCGTGCCGTCCAGCTTGGTCATTACCAGGCCGTTGACGCCGGCGACATTGCGGAAGATCTCGACCTGGTTGAGCGCATTCTGGCCGGTGGTGGCATCGACCGTCTGCAGCACGGTGTGCGGCGCTTCCGGATCGAGCTTGCCCAGCACCCGGACGATCTTTTCCAGTTCCGCCATCAGTTCGGTCTTGTTCTGCAGCCGCCCGGCGGTGTCGATGATCAGCACGTCGGAGCCGGCCTCCTTCGCGCGCTCGAATGCATCGTAGGCGAGGCCGGCGGCATCGGCGCCGAGCTTCGAGGCAATGACCGGCGAGTTGGTACGCTCGCCCCAGATCTTCAGCTGCTCGATCGCGGCGGCGCGAAAAGTGTCGCCGGCGGCGAGCATCACCGAGAGGCCGCCATCGGTCAGCTTTGCCGCCAGCTTGCCGATGGTTGTGGTCTTGCCGGTTCCGTTGACACCGACGACCAGGATGACATGCGGCTTGTGGCTGAGATCGAGTTCTAGCGGCATGGCGACATGGGTTAGTACCTTCTCCACCTCGGCCGCCATGATGGCGCGGACTTCGGTGTCGGAGACGTCCTTGCCGTAGCGGCTGGCGGAGAGCGCGTCGGTAACGCGCAAAGCCGTCTCCATGCCGAGATCGGCGCGGATCAGCACATCCTCCAGGTCCTGCAGCGTGTCCTCGTCAAGCTTCCGCTTGGTGAAGACGCCGGCGATGTTGCCCGACAACTCCTTGGAAGAGCGGGCAAGCCCGTCTCGCATGCGCTGGAACCAGGAGCGCCTCGGCGCCGGTTCGGGCGCCTTCTGCGGCTCGGCTTTCTGCTCGACCTTCTTGGTTACGGTGACTTTGCCGGGGGCGGGCTTTGGCTCAGGTTGCGGAACGGCTTCCGGCTCGGGCTTTACCTCCCCCTCGATGGGAGGGTGGGGCGCCGGCACGACCTCCGGTTCGGGCGCGATCTCGGTCAAGATCGGTTTCGTCTCGGCCGGCGCTGGCTGGCGGATCGGGGGCGGTATTTCGGCGGGCGGGACTTCGTGCACTGGCGCTGGTGAGGGAGCCTCGGTGGGCACTACCGGCACTTCGACGGGTGCAGGTTCCGGCTGGGAGGGGACGATTTCTGGCTGCTGCGGCTCGGCCCGGATCTCCTCCGGTTCCTCAGCAGGCGTTTCCGGCTCGGGTGGAATGGTCGGCGGCGGCTCAGGCTTCTGCTCTTCCGGCGCCGGTTGCGGTGCCGGAGGCAACTCTGGTTCGACTGGCGGTGGAGGTACGGCTTCGACTTCGGGCCGCGATTCTTCGCGTTTCAAAAACTCCGGGACGGCCTGCTCGGCGGCCGGTTTCAGCGCCTCCAGTTCGTCCCATTTGATCGGCGGCAGCGGCGCGGCCTCGTCTGGCCGCTCCTCGACGACTTCCTTCTTGCCGAACGAAAATATCTTCTTGAAAAACCCAGCCATGTCTTGCGCTCTCAGGCGGCGCGGGCGGCAAGCGGCGCGGCGATCAGTCGGATACCGTCATGGCCGGCGATATCAGCCTCGACAATGTCGCCCGGAGCGCCGGCAGAGACCGCGGCCAGCGTAAACCCTTCGGTGCGGCCAAGGCCGTCACGCTCGATCAGGATCGACTGATGCGTTCCAGCGAGCGAGGCAAGATGGCGGCGATAGGCGGCCTCGCCGGCGGCGCGCAGGCGTGCCGCGCGTTGCTTGACGACGACGCGGCGGAGCTGCGGCATGCGCGCGGCGGGCGTGCCCTGGCGCGGCGAAAACGGGAAGACGTGGAGATGCGTCAGGCCGCATTCCTCGACGATCTCCAGCGAGTTTTCGAACATGGCGTCCGTCTCGGTCGGGAAGCCGGCGATGATGTCGGCGCCGAAAACAATGCCGGGGCGCAGTTTGCGCACATCCTCGCAAAAGCGGATCGACTGGTCGCGGCTGTGCCGGCGCTTCATCCGCTTCAGGATCATGTCGTCACCCGATTGCAGCGACAGATGCAGATGCGGCATCAGCCTCGGCTCGGTGGCGATGGCGTCCAGCAGATCGTCGTCGGCTTCGATCGAGTCGATCGAGGAAAGCCGCAGGCGTTTCACGTCTGGCACCTGCTTCAGGATGGTCTTGACCAATTTGCCGAGCTTCGGTGCGCCCGGCAGATCGGCGCCAAAACTGGTCATGTCGACGCCCGTCAGCACGATCTCGGCATAACCATTGCCGACGAGTCGCTTGATCTGCTCGACCACGGCGCCCATCGGCACCGAGCGCGAATTGCCGCGACCGTACGGAATGATGCAGAAGGTGCAGCGGTGGTCGCAGCCGTTCTGCACCTGGACAAAAGCGCGCGCCCGGCCCTCGATGGCGTCGACCATGTGGGCGGCCGTCTCGCGCACCGAAAAGATATCGTTGACGCGCGCCTTCTCAGTGTCGTTGATGCCGAAATCCGGCAGCGCGCGATAGGAATGCGCCTTCAGCTTTTCCTCATTGCCGAGGACGAGATCGACCTCGTCCATGGCGACGAAATCCTGCGGGCCGGTCTGCGCGGCGCAGCCGGTGACGATGATGCGGGCGGCCGGGTTCTCACGGCGGGCTTTTCTGATCGACTGCTTGGCCTGGCGTACAGCCTCGCCGGTGACGGCGCAGGTGTTGAAGATGATGGCACCGCCTTCGAGGCCGCCGAGGCCCGCACTTTCGGCTTCACGCCGCATCACCTCGGATTCATAGGTGTTCAGCCGGCAGCCGAAGGTGACGACCTCGATACCCTTGTTGCCAAGAGGAGCCATCAGGCGGCGCTTTCGGTGTCGCGCGCCCACGCCCCGGTCGACGGATCGAAGCTGCCGGAAAATTCCCATTCGGCGGCACCGGTGAGGATGACGTGGTCGTCGTCGCGCCACAAAACATGCAGCGAGCCGCCGCCGGGCGTCATCAGCGTGACGCCGCGGCCGGTACGCCGGGTGCGGGACGCGGCGACCACAGCGGCGCAAGCAGCCGTGCCGCAGGCCTTGGTCAGGCCGGCGCCACGCTCCCAGGTGCGGATGGCCATGGTCTCCGGCGAGGTCACCTGCGCGATGGTGATGTTGGCGCGCTCGGGGAAGATCGGATGGTTTTCGAGCAGCGGGCCGAAGCGCTCGAGCTCGTACGACCAGACTTCGCGGTCGACCCAGAAGATGGCGTGCGGATTGCCCATCGAGACGACCGACGGCGAATGCAGCACCGGGGCATCGATCGGGCCGATCTGCAGCTCGATCATGCGGGTGTCGCGGAATTCCTCGGCCAGCGGGATGTCCTGCCAGCCAAAGCGCGGCCTGCCCATGTCGACCGAGATCATTCCGTCGGCATGTTCCTCGGCATTGAGGATGCCGGCGACTGTTTCAAAGGCAAATGTCTTCTGGCCGGTCTCGGCGGCGAGCGCCTGGACGACACAACGCATGCCGTTGCCGCAGGCTTGCGCCCTGGTTCCGTCGGAATTCAAGATGTCGATGAAAAAGGCGGTGCCCGGCGTCCTGGGGTCGTGGATCGCCATGATCTGGTCGAACCTGGTCGCCGCATCGGCATTAAGCGCGACGGCTGCCGCAGGCGCCACGCGATCGGCACGGCCACGCATATCGGCAACGATGATTTCGTTGCCGATGCCGTTCATCTTGGCGAAAGGGGCCGCGCTTGCCATCGATCGAAAGGTCTCTTGCCGGTTTGGCGCCTATATGGCGGATAGCGGCAGAAATTACCAGCGCGGCGTGATTTTCAAGTCACCGCGAAGACGCCAAGCACGATCAGCAGGAAGATGATCAGCACGATGCCGATGAGGATGCGCGCGCCGGTGGCGGCGGCTCCGGCCAGTGCCGGCATGCCGAGCAGGCTCGCCGCGGCCGCGATAATCAAAAGAATGATGATCCACCTGATCATGAGAGACACCTCGCAGCCGACAGGTTTGAACACCTACAAACGTCTATGTGATGCCTTAGGTTCCGCCGCGCTAGACCGCCGGCACGTCCCAGACTTCGCCCGGCCGCAAGGCGCGAAAACGTTGCCGCGGCAGGCCGGCAGCATCGAGCGCTTCGCCGAGCTTTCTGGGCGGCTCGTCGATCGGCTCGTTGGTGAGCCGGAACGTGCCCCAGTGACAGCCGGCTGCATAGGCGGCGTTGCACAAAAGCATGCCTTGCACCGCCTCCTCCGGATCCTGGTGATGTGGCGCCATGAACCAGCGCGGCTCGTAGGCGCCGATCGGCAGGATGGCGAGGCGGAAGCCGCCGTGCTTTTGCGCCATCAGCCGGTAATTGATGCCACCGTGGAAGCCGGTATCACCGGCGAAATAGATCTTTGCGTCGGGCGTCTCGACGACGAAACCCGCCCACAGCGCCATGCGCCGGTCGCGAGTACCGCGGGCCGACCAGTGGTGCACCGGCTCGACATGGACGGCGACGCCATCGCCGATATCGACCCGGTCGCCCCAGTCATGCGCGGAAAGCCTCATACGGGGCACGGCAGCGCCGATGATCGTGTCGTTGCCGAGCGGCGTCAGCAGCAGCGGGTCGTGTCTTGTCGTCAGGCGCTTCAGCGTGGCGAGGTCGAGATGGTCGTAATGGTTGTGGCTGACCAGCACGAGGTCGATCGGCGGCAAATGCGAAAACGCGATGCCCGGCGGATTGACGCGTTTCGGACCGGCGAAGGAGAGCGGCGAGACGCGTCGCGACCAGACTGGGTCGGTCAGGATGTTCAGGCCGGCTGTCTGGACGAGCAGCGAGGAATGACCGACCATGGTGAGGCGCAGCGCAGAACCATCGATGCGCTCGACCGGTCTTGCCGGTGGAAACGGGCTCGGATCCGCCGCCGGCCATTTCGAGCGCTCGCGGCTCAATTGCCATTTCAACAGATCGGCAAAGCGACCCGGCGGCCGTCCGTCGGGATTGAAGAACAAGGTGCCGTCGAAATGATCGCTGGGCGGCCCGCTGTAATAGCGGTTGGCGGCTCTCTTTCTCGCGGCCAAGAAATCGGCTCCCTGCAGTTTGCTGATCGCCAAGAGATAATGCCGGCGCCGGCCCGCACAAGCATTTGAGGTGAACGCCAGGGATTTGGCGCCAGCGCGCCGTATCGAATCAACCGGAGGTGTCGGCCAAACGGCCAAGGCGTAACGCAATTTCAGACAATGTGCATTTTGCGACAAATTTGCAACATTACCGGCGCAAACCGTATTTTAACCATATCGGGTTGAAATTTCGCCACCTTCTCCATCTTGGTGAGGGGGACATTGCGCGGACGGCACCCCCAGCCCGATCCGACGGAGGTTGAAGAATGAAATTTTCGAAAACCGGCCTGCTGGCCGTATCGCTGGCCGCGCTCGTTGCGAGCGGCTGTTCAACCTCACGGTTCACATCGATGGACGAGCAGCAGCCGGCGCCGCTGGAAGCTGCGCCCGCCGGCAAGGTGACCGCAAACCAGCTGCCGCCGCCGGCGACACCCGGCCCGGCCGATCCGTCGAAATTTCCTACCGCGCCGCAGAACACCCAGGTCGCCTCGCTGCCGCCGGACGGGACGGCGCCTGCCGGTGCGGCCGACCTTACCGCGTCCAGCGTCGCCGGCGTGTGGAAGGCAAGCGTGTCCGGCCAGAGCTGTCAGGTGGCGACGCCGCAGACCAAATTCGGTTCGGGCTACCGCGCCGGACCGCTGCATTGCCCGGCGCCGCTCGATGGCATCAAATCGTGGAACGTCGCCGGCAAACAGCTGACGCTCTTTGACGAGAATGGCGGCACGCTGGCACGGCTCTATTCTTCGGGCGGCGAGAAATTCGACGGCCAGACTTCCAACGGCCTGCCGATCTCGCTTACAAGGTAAGAGAACGGCCCCCATTGTTACGCAATTCCGGACGGAAAACCGTTACACACTTTTCCTGGAATTGCCTCTTTTGTTTTTACGCAATTCCGGACAGAAAACCGCTGCACACTTTTCTTGGAATTGCTCCGGAACGACGTGACCAATGCATCTGCGTGACGGCCTCCAGACCCATGCGACCGTCAAGCAGCGCTGTGACCATCTGGTCGAGACGGGCGCCATCGGGCGCGATCCGGCGCAGGAGCGGATCGCCGCTGCGCTCGACCGGCTGATCGAAGAGATATCGGCAAAGCGGCTGGCGCAGAAATCAAGCGCGCTGGGGTGGTTGTTCGCCCGCAAGCGCGAGGTGCACGAGGCGGTCAAGGGCCTTTATATCCATGGCGGCGTCGGCCGCGGCAAGACCATGCTGATGGACATGTTTTTCGAGCTGCTGCCGGTGCGGCGCAAGCGCCGGGTGCATTTCAACGACTTCATGGCCGACGTGCAGGACCGCATCCAGAAGCACCGACAGGCTCGCAAGAACGGCACGGCCAAGGAGGACGATCCGATCCCGCCGGTGGCGCGCGCGCTGGCCGAGGAAGCCTGGGTGCTATGCTTCGACGAGTTCTCCGTCACCGACATCGCCGATGCGATGATCCTGTCAAGGTTGTTTTCGGCGTTGTTTGCCAATGGCGTGGTGCTGGTTGCCACTTCCAATGTTGCGCCGCAGGATCTCTACCGCGACGGCCTGAACCGTCAGTTGTTTTTGCCGTTTGTCGCTATCCTGGAGCGCCACGCGCAGGTGCTGGCGCTTGACGCCGACAAGGATTACCGCCTCGACAAGCTCAGCCGCATGCCGGTCTACGTCACCCCGGCCGATGCCGCCGCCGACCATGCGCTCGACGACGCGTGGGCGGTGATGACACATGGCAGGCCGACGGCCGAGACGATGCTGACGGTGAAGGGCCGGCACGTCATGGTGCCGCGGGCTGCAGGGGAGGCTGCGCGGTTTTCCTTCGCCGATCTCTGCGAGAGGCCGCTCGGCGCCCGCGACTATCTTGCCATTGCCGCCCGCTTCTCGACCATCTTCATCGACCATGTGCCGGTGCTCGGCGAAGGCAAGCGCAACGAAGCCAAGCGCTTCATCCTGCTGGTCGATACGCTCTACGATCATCATGTACGGCTGGTGATGAGCGCCGCGGCACCGCCGGCGCAGCTCTATACGGCCAAGCGCGGCAACGAAGTCTTCGAGTTCGAGCGCACCGCATCGCGGCTGATCGAGATGCAGAGCCACGACTGGCTGGAGGACTGGGCGAAGAGGCAGAGGGCGCAGGGATCATCGACGGAGGCACGGCAGGCACAGGCGTGAGGGATAGTACCGAAGGGGGCGCTGCCGCCGGCGCCTATAATCGATAAACATACATGACGAACCCCTCCGCCGGCCCATGCGGCTCTTTTCGCGACTCGTAAAGTGCGCGAGCAGCAACATTGTCCGGCTCGGTGCCGACCCACGCCTCCTCACAATGCTCGCGACCGAGTGCGAACATGGCGCCGAGCATCCTCGTCGCAATGCCCTGGCGTTGAAAGGCCGGCGCCACGCCGACCTCGTCTACGTAGAGTTCGCTCACCTTGTCCGGGTGGCGGTGGATGACGGCTGCGCATTGGCCAACGACGATGCCGTCGGCGAGGGCCACGACCATGAAATGACCGGGCTCCGCGAGATAGGCGGAGAGCCGATCCGGCCTGACCGGCTCGTCGAAGACTTCGTCGGCAACCCGCATCACAAGGGCGTCATCGCCAGGAAACAGCCTTCTGATTTCCAGTGCCATTGTGTAGAATTCCTCTAGTCGGCTTCAGAATTTTGACGTTTACGTAAGTCCCATTGTTTCTAACCGATTGAAATTACTCACTCCAAAATAATCGTTTGAATTTTTGTGCGGCCGGGGCTATTGCGTGCGGCGAATTTCGCGGTTCCGCAGCATTCCGGCCTCTTCCTCCGACGCCGTCATCAAATCGTCAAGGATTTGGGCGCCGTCATAGTCAAAGGGAAAACATCCTGACATGGCACGCAACAAGATAGCGCTCATCGGCTCGGGCATGATCGGCGGCACCCTCGCCCACATGGTCGGCCTCAAGGATCTCGGCGACGTCGTGCTGTTCGATATCGCCGAAGGCATCCCCCAAGGCAAGGGACTGGACATCGCGCAGTCGTCGCCGGTCGATGGGTTCGACTCGAGGCTGACCGGCGTCAACGACTATGCCGGCATCGAGGGCGCCGATGTCTGCATCGTCACCGCCGGCGTGCCGCGTAAGCCCGGCATGAGCCGCGACGATCTTCTAGGCATCAATCTGAAGGTGATGGAGCAGGTCGGCGCCGGCCTCAAGAAATACGCGCCGAAAGCCTTCGTCATCTGCATCACCAATCCGCTCGACGCCATGGTCTGGGCGCTGCAGAAGTTTTCCGGCCTGCCCAAGAGCCATGTCGTCGGCATGGCCGGCGTGCTCGACAGTTCGCGCTTTCGTTATTTCCTGGCCGAGGAATTCAAGGTCTCGGTCGAGGACGTCACCGCCTTCGTGCTCGGCGGCCATGGCGATTCCATGGTGCCGATGATCCGCTATTCGACGGTTGCCGGCATCCCGCTGCCCGACCTCATCAAGATGGGCTGGACCTCGAAAGAGCGGCTCGACCAGATCGTGCAGCGCACCCGCGACGGCGGCGCCGAGATCGTCGGCCTGCTCAAGACCGGCTCTGCCTTTTATGCGCCGGCCGCCTCGGCCATCGCCATGGCCGAAGCCTATCTCAAGGACAAGAAGCGGGTGCTGCCCTGTGCGGCGTACCTCTCCGGCCAATATGGCGTCAAGAACACCTATGTCGGCGTTCCCGTGGTAATCGGCGCCGGCGGCGTCGAGCGGATCATCGAGATCGAGCTCGCGAAGAGCGAGCAGAAGATGTTCGACAATTCGGTCGCGGCGGTGCAGGGCCTGTGCGACGCCTGCGTCAAGATCGCTCCGCATCTCGCGGCCAAGTAAGCCGGTAACCAAGCCCGCCAAGCAAGCTGGAGACATAGCGCATGAACATCCATGAGTATCAGGGCAAGGCGCTGCTGAAAGGCTTTGGCGCACCCGTGGCCGAGGGCGTGCCGGTGTTCAAGGCGAGCGAGGCGGAAGCTGCCGCCAAGGCGCTGCCCGGCCCACTCTATGTGGTCAAGAGCCAGATCCATGCCGGCGGCCGCGGCAAGGGCAAGTTCAGGGAGCTCGGGCCCGATGCCAAGGGCGGCGTCAGGCTGGCGAAGTCGGTGGCCGAGGTCGTCGCCAACGCCGAGGAGATGCTCGGCCATACGCTGGTCACCAAGCAGACCGGCCCGGCCGGCAAGCAGGTCAACCGGCTCTACGTCGAGGACGGCGCCGACATCGACCGCGAGCTCTATCTGTCGATCCTGGTCGACCGCTCGGTCGGGCGCGTCGCCTTCGTCGTCTCGACCGAGGGCGGCATGGACATCGAGGCGGTCGCCCACGACACGCCGGAAAAGATCATTACCGTCGCCATCGACCCGGAAAAGGGCGTGACGGCCGACGATGTGAAGAAACTCAACGCGGCGCTGAAGCTCGACGGCGACGCCGCCAGGGATGGCGCGACCCTGTTTCCGATCCTCTACAAGGCGTTTGTCGAGAAGGACATGAGCCTGCTCGAGGTCAACCCTTTGATCGTCATGAAGAACGGCCGGCTGCGCGTGCTCGACGCCAAAGTGTCGTTCGACAACAATGCGCTGTTCCGCCACCCCGACGTGCTCGAATTGCGCGACACCACCGAAGAGGACGAGAAGGAGATCGAGGCGTCGAAATACGACCTCGCCTATGTCGCGCTCGACGGCAATATCGGCTGCATGGTCAACGGCGCCGGCCTTGCCATGGCAACGATGGACATCATCAAGCTCTATGGCGCCGAGCCGGCCAACTTCCTCGATGTCGGCGGCGGCGCGTCGAAAGAAAAGGTGACGGCGGCGTTCAAGATCATCACCAAGGATCCGGCGGTCAAAGGCATCCTGATCAACATCTTCGGCGGCATCATGAAGTGCGACATCATCGCCGAGGGCGTCATCGCCGCGGTCAAGGAGGTCGGCCTGCAAGTGCCGCTGGTGGTGCGGCTGGAAGGCACCAATGCCGAGCTCGGCAAGAAGATCATCAACGACAGCGGGCTGAACGTGGTGTCGGCCGATGACCTCGATGACGCAGCCAAGAAGATTGTCGCGGCGGTGAAGGGCTGAGCATTTGGAAAACGCTCCGTTTGCCCATCCAATATGGTCAATATTTATGATTGCCATGGGTATCGGCGGACTGTGGGCCTTTCCCGAGCGGAGAAAGATGTCGGAAAAGATGCGCCGCCACACCTCGTTCAGAATTGTTCTTCCAAGATCGCTTGACCTTGGGGTGCATCTTGGCGTGAGCGTCATGCTCTTCTTGGTGGGCCTCCTGTTGCTGTTTCGGATTATCCAGTGAGAACAGAGCGAGTCAGAGGTCGATAGGCGATGCCTCCGCACAAGATAAACCTCGTCGAGGCGGCGGATCAGAAGATCAAGAAGGTCTTCGATCCGCATATCGCCGGCGACGTGAACGACAGCCAGGTCAAGATCGCCAAGTTCGGCGATGTCTTCGACTGGCACGCGCATGACAATGAAGACGAAGCATTCCTGGTGCTGCGCGGCCGCATCGCCATCGATTTCCGCGACGGCACGGTTGAGCTTGGCAGCGGCGAGTTCATCGTTGTGCCGCGCGCCGTCGAGCACCGTCCGCGCTCACTGAGCGAGGAGCCTGTCGTGCTGATGTTCGAGCCGGCGACGACGCTCAACACCGGCAACGCTAAGAGCGACCTCACCGTCGCCGATCTCAAGCGGCTCTGACCATGAACGCTGCGCCCTTCTCCTCACTCTCGGCCGATCACCAGCGCCTGCGGGCGCTGGTCGGAGCGTGGCGCGGCGAGGAAGAGGTGTCGGCCACGAAATGGGCCGATGGCGGAACAGCGAGTTCGGAAATACTGGCAGAGGCACAGTTCGGCGGCCTGTTCGTAGTGCAGCGCTATCGCCAGCGCCGCGACGGCACGGTTTCGTTCGGCGCGTACAGCGTGTTCGGCTTCGACCAGCAAAACAAAATCGTCACCATGCACCAGTTCGATTCGATGGGTTTCGTGCCGATGTCGCCGGCCAAAGGCAGCTGGAACGGCACGGAGCTGGCTCTGGAGCGGTCGTCGCAGCGCGGCTCCGCGCGTGTGACTTATATTTTCGACAATGCCGATGCCTTCCGCATGCGACTGCATTTCAAACCTGCCGGCGGCGATGGCTGGCAAGACATGGTGAGCGGCGTCTATCGGCGCGTCTCGCCTTCCTCGATCAACGGTTTTTAGAAAAGGGCTCCGATGTCCATTCTCGTCGACAAGAACACCAAGGTGCTGGTGCAGGGCCTGACCGGCAAGACCGGCACGTTCCATACCGAACAGGCGCTCGCCTATCACGGCACAAAGATGGTCGGCGGCATCCACCCCAAGAAGGGCGGCGAAACCTGGACCGGCGCCAAAGGCGAGGCGCTTCCGATCTTCGCCACCGTAGCCGAAGGCAAGGCCAGGACCGGCGCCAACGCTTCGGTCGTCTACGTGCCGCCGGCGGGTGCTGCCGAAGCGATCCTGGAAGCGATCGAGGCCGAGATCCCGCTGATCGTCTGCATCACCGAGGGCATACCGGTGATGGACATGATCAAGGTCAAGGCGAGGCTCGACCGTTCGACGTCGCGGCTGATCGGGCCGAACTGCCCCGGCGTGCTGACCCCCGACGAATGCAAGATAGGCATCATGCCCGGCAGCATCTTCCGCAAGGGCTCGGTCGGCGTTGTTTCCCGCTCGGGAACGCTTACCTATGAGGCGGTGTTCCAGACCACGAATGTCGGCCTCGGCCAGACCACCGCTGTCGGCATCGGCGGCGACCCGGTCAAAGGCACGGAGTTCATCGATGTGCTGGAGATGTTCCTCGCCGACGACGAGACCAAGTCGATCATCATGATCGGTGAAATCGGCGGTTCGGCCGAGGAAGACGCCGCGCAATTCCTCAAGGACGAGGCAAAGCGCGGCCGCAGCAAGCCGATGGCCGGCTTCATCGCCGGGCGCACCGCACCGGCGGGCCGCACTATGGGCCATGCGGGCGCGGTCATCTCCGGCGGCAAGGGCGGCGCGGAAGACAAGATCGCGGCGATGGAATCGGCCGGCATCAAGGTTTCGCCCTCGCCGGCCCGGCTCGGCACGACGCTGGTCGAGGCGATCAAGGGTTAGGGGAGTAAGGGAGTACGGGAATAGGGGAGTAGGGAACAAGACGAGGGCATTGCCCTACTCCCTTACTCCCCTATTCCCTTACTCCCCTCCAACAAAGGAGACGAAGCAAAGGCTTCGACAGTGACATGGCAAGACAAGATCAGGCCAACGACCAGTTTTCGCTTACCTCTTTCCTCTATGGCGGCAATGCCGATTATATCGACGCGCTCTATGCCGCCTATGAGGACGATCCCGCGTCGGTCGATCCCGAATGGCAGGACTTCTTCGCGGCGCTGAAGGATGACGCCGGCGACGTGCGCAGGAACGCCAAGGGCGCCTCTTGGGCCAAGCCCTCCTGGCCGATGCAGGCCAATGGCGAGCTGGTCTCGGCGCTGGACGGCAATTGGGGCCTGGTCGAAAAGCACATCGAAAAGAAGGTCAAGGACAGGGCGGTCGGCAACGGCGCAGCGCTTTCCGACGCCGACGTGCATCAGGCGACGCGCGATTCCGTCCGCGCCATCATGATGATCCGCGCCTTCCGCATGCGCGGCCATTTGCACGCCAATCTCGATCCGCTGGGCATTGCCAAGCCGCTCGAGGATTATAACGAGCTGTCGCCGGAGAATTACGGCTTCACCGAAGCCGATTACGACCGGCCGATCTTCCTCGACAATGTGCTCGGGCTGGAATTCGGCACCATCCGGCAGATGCTCGATATCCTGACCCGGACCTATTGCTCGACGCTCGGCGTCGAATTCATGCATATTTCCGATCCCGAGGAGAAGGCCTGGATCCAGGCGCGCATCGAGGGCACCGACAAGGAGATCTCCTTCACCGCCGCCGGCAAGAAGGCGATCCTGCAGAAGCTTGTCGAGGCGGAAGGCTTCGAGCAATTCATCGATGTCAAGTACAAGGGCACCAAGCGCTTCGGCCTCGATGGCGGCGAGTCGCTGATCCCGGCGCTGGAGCAGATCATCAAGCGCGGCGGCCAGCTCGGCATGAAGGAGATCGTGCTCGGCATGGCGCATCGCGGCCGGCTGAACGTGCTGTCGCAGGTGATGGCCAAGCCGCACCGCGCCATTTTCCATGAGTTCAAGGGCGGCTCGGCTGCGCCCGACGAGGTCGAGGGCTCGGGCGATGTGAAGTACCATCTCGGTGCCTCGTCGGATCGCGAGTTCGACGGCAACAAGGTGCATCTGTCGCTGACCGCCAATCCCTCGCATCTGGAAATCGTCGACCCGGTGGTGATGGGCAAGGCGCGCGCCAAGCAGGACTATCTGTTCGGCCGCAGCCGCGAGGAGATCGTGCCGCTGGAAGAGCGCGCCAAGGTGCTGCCGCTGCTGTTGCATGGCGACGCCGCCTTTGCCGGTCAGGGCGTGATTGCCGAAATCCTCGGCCTGTCGGGCCTGCGCGGCCACCGCGTCGCCGGCACGCTGCATTTCATCATCAACAACCAGATCGGCTTCACCACCAACCCGCGCTTCTCGCGCTCGTCGCCCTATCCGTCCGACGTGGCCAAGATGATCGAGGCGCCGATCTTCCACGTCAATGGCGACGATCCGGAAGCCGTGGTCCATGCCACCAAGGTGGCGATCGAATTCCGCATGAAGTTCCACAAGCCTGTCGTGGTGGACATGTTCTGCTACCGCCGCTTCGGCCACAATGAGGGCGACGAGCCCGCCTTCACCCAACCGATCATGTATCGCAAGATCCGCAACCAGAAGACGACGGTGCAGATCTATGCCGACCGGCTGATTTCCGAAGGCCACATCACCCAGGCCGAGTTCGAAAAGATGAAGGCCGATTGGCGGGCGCATCTCGAGCAGGAATTCGAGGTGGGCCAGCATTACAAGCCGAACAAGGCGGACTGGCTGGACGGCGCGTGGTCCGGCCTGCGCTCGGCCGACAACCAGGACGAACAGCGGCGCGGCAAGACCGCCGTGCCGGTCAAGATGCTGAAGGAGATCGGCAAGAAACTGACCGAGGTGCCGAAGGATTTCGAGGCGCACAGGACGATCATCCGCTTCCTCGACAACCGCCGCCAGGCGATCGAGTCCGGCGAAGGCATCGACTGGTCGACGGCCGAGGCGCTGGCCTTCGGCGCCATCCTGCTCGACGGCAATCCGATCCGGCTGTCCGGACAGGATTCGGAGCGCGGCACCTTCTCGCAGCGCCATTCCGTGCTCTACGACCAGCGCGACGAGACACGCTACATTCCGCTCAACAATCTGTCGGCGGCGCAGGCCGGCTTCGAGGTCATCAACTCGATGCTGTCGGAAGAGGCCGTGCTCGGCTTTGAATATGGCTACTCGCTGGCCGAGCCGAAGGCGCTGACGCTGTGGGAAGCGCAGTTCGGCGACTTCGCCAACGGCGCCCAGGTGGTGTTCGACCAGTTCATCTCGTCGGGCGAGCGCAAATGGCTCAGAATGTCGGGCCTCGTCTGCCTGCTGCCGCATGGCTATGAAGGCCAGGGGCCGGAGCACTCGTCGGCCCGGCTCGAGCGCTTCCTGCAGCTTTGCGCCGAAGACAATATGCAGGTCGCCAACGTCACGACGCCGGCCAATTACTTCCACATCTTGCGCCGGCAATTGAAGCGGGACTTCCGTAAGCCGCTGATCCTGATGACGCCGAAGTCGCTGCTGCGCCACAAGCGGGCGGTATCGACGCTGCCGGAAATGTCGGGCGAAAGCGCCTTTCACCGGCTGTTGTGGGACGATGCCCAGCTGCTGTCAGGCCAGGCCATCAAGCTCACCAAGGATTCGAAAATCCGCCGTGTCGTGCTCTGTTCGGGCAAGGTCTATTACGACCTCTACGAAGAGCGCGAGAAGCGCGGCATCAACGACATCTATTTGCTGCGCGTCGAGCAGCTCTATCCGTTCCCGGCCAAGGCGCTGATCACCGAACTGTCGCGCTTTCGCAATGCCGAGATGGTGTGGTGCCAGGAGGAGCCCAAGAACATGGGCGCATGGTCGTTCATCGACCCGTATCTCGAATGGGTGCTGGCGCATATCGACGCCAAGCATCAGCGGGTGCGCTATACAGGCCGGCCAGCCGCCGCCTCGCCGGCGACCGGATTGATGTCGAAGCATCTCGCCCAGCTTGCCGCCTTGCTCGACGACGCGCTTGGTGAATAGAACAGAACCGAAAGAAACGGACAGGCACAATGGCAACCGAAATCCGCGTCCCGACACTTGGTGAATCCGTCACCGAGGCGACCATCGGCAAATGGTTCAAGAAGGTCGGCGACGCGATCGCCGCCGATGAGCCGCTGGTTGAGCTCGAAACCGACAAGGTGACGGTGGAAGTGCCGGCCGCCGCCGCGGGCACGCTCGCCGAGATCGCCGTCAAGGAAGGCGAGACGGTCGGCGTCGGCGCACTGCTCGGCACGATTTCGGCGGGCGCCGGCGCGGCAGCCAATGCCGCCGCCGCTCCGGCGGACAAACAGGATGCGGTATCGCAGGCTTCGGCTCCCACCGCAGCCTCGAGCGTCAAGCAGGCCGCTGCCGAGACGGCCAAGATCGCCGGCGACGCCGGCGCGATCGAGACGCGCACAATGCCGCCGGCGCCGTCGGCGGCAAAGCTGCTGGCCGAGCACAATCTCGCGGTCGACCAGGTGTCGGGCTCGGGCAAGCGCGGCCAGGTGCTGAAAGGCGACGTGCTCGACCTTATCGCCAGGGGCGCGCCGTCGCAGCCGGCCGAAATGCCGAAGGCAGCGCCTGTACCGGCACCCGTTGCCGCGCGCGCGCCGTCCCCGGCCGACGATGCGTCGCGCGAGGAGCGCGTGCGCATGACCAAGCTGCGCCAGACGATCGCGCGCCGCCTCAAGGAAGCGCAATCGACCGCCGCCATGCTGACCACCTTCAACGAGGTCGACATGAGCGCGGTGATGGCGCTGAGGGGCAAATACAAGGACGTGTTCGAGAAGAAGCACGGCGTGAAGCTCGGCTTCATGGGCTTCTTCACCAAGGCCGTCACCCATGCGCTGAAGGAGATCCCGTCGGTCAATGCCGAGATCGACGGCACCGACATCATCTTCAAGAACTACGCTCATATCGGCGTTGCCGTCGGTACAGAGAAAGGCCTTGTCGTGCCGGTTGTGCGCAATGCCGACCAGATGTCCATCGCCGAAATCGAGAAGGACATCGGCAGGCTGGGGCTTGCGGCGCGCGACGGCAAGCTCTCCGTCGCCGATATGCAAGGCGGCACGTTCACGATTTCCAACGGTGGCGTTTACGGGTCGCTGATGTCGACGCCGATCCTCAATGCGCCGCAGTCGGGCATTTTGGGCATGCACAAGATCCAGGAGCGGCCGGTGGTGGTCGGCGGCCAGATCGTGATCCGGCCGATGATGTATCTGGCGCTGTCCTACGACCACCGCATCGTCGACGGCAAGGAAGCGGTGACTTTCCTGGTCCGGGTCAAGGAAAGCCTGGAGGATCCCGAGCGGCTGGTGCTCGACCTCTAGGGGGCTCCGGTGGCTGAGCCGATCGACCCGATAGATCTGTTCGAACTATTGTCGACAGGCCGTGCTGGCCCAATCGAGCTCGGCAAGAGCGACCGCGAGACGGTTCGCAGCTTGATAGATCCGGAGGATCTGCGGGCGGACAATCATTATCGCCACGGGGACGCCGGATCGGCGTGGTGCATCTATGGTGCCAATTGCGAGTTCTTCTTCAGTCCCGATTTTCGTCTGAGGTCGATTAGTGTCGAGCCTGTCTTCGGAAGACTGGAATCGGGTGGAACGATGGCGACTTGGTACGGCCATCTTAACGTCGATGTGGGCCGGCATCCCGTGACTTTTGCAGGCACAAAACCGATTGCCATACATACCTTGCCCAAGGCACTGCAGTTCCTGAACAAGAGCGAGTTCAAGTGGGCAATCGGCGGCGGTCGTGAGCGCGACGTCTATATTGAGCTGGCGGAGAGTTCTCGCATCTTGACCCTCAAATACGAGGTGAACGCGGTTCCGGTCGACAGGAATGAAAACGTAGCGTTTGAGATAGACTATTTTCTTTCGACGGTCTTCATCCTCGATCAAGCTGTTCAAGGCGGATAGCAGTGACGATCCGTTCTTTCTTGTCCGAAAGCCTGTCGACCGCATCGATAGCGGTCGGCGCGGCGATGATCCCGGCGGTCGCGCACGCCGCCTGCCCGCTCGAGCTCGCCGTCTATGGCGATCCTGAAAACGCCGCCGAGATCGATTTCAGGCCGACCGGCGAGTCGGCCGCCGTCACCAACAGCTTCAAGATGGTGCTCGACAAGGGCGTCGTGCTCGACGGCATCGTCATGTGGACCGAGAGCGCGGCGCGGCCGCATGGCTCGCTGATGTACAAATGCCCGGCCGGCGACGTCACCGGCGACGAGCTCGCCGCCTGCACCGTGTGGGAGGGCGTCATCTACACTGCCGACGACCAGGGCAATATCGCGTTGCTGCCGGGCGAAGGAAAGGATGCGCCGAAGAAGCTGATCCTGCCCGATCTGGGAGCGTCGTTGCAGATGTCGGCGGCCTACGGCGCCAACGGCTTTTCCAAGGTGCCCTGGGACGTCTTTGCCCTGAAAGGATGTCAGGAATGAGCGCGAGCGGAAAGATCCTGCTGGTGACCGGCGGCAGCCGCGGCATCGGCGCCGCTACATGCAGGCTTGCCGCCAGGGCCGGCTATCGTATTGCGGTCAATTACATGTCGAATGCAAAAGCCGCCGAAACGGTGGTCGCCGACATCGAGGCTGCTGGCGGAGAAGCCTTTGCGGTCAAGGGCGATGTCGGCAGCGAGACGGACGTGTTGGCCATGTTCGAGGCTGTCGATGCCCGTTTCGGTCGGCTCGACGCGCTCGTCAACAATGCCGGCGTGGTCGACCAGAGCGCGCGCGTCGACGAGCTGAGCGCTGCGAGGCTGGAGCGCATGATGCGCATCAATGTGATCGCGCCGATGCTTTGCGCCCGCGAGGCGGTGAAGCGGATGTCGACCAGGCATGGCGGCAAGGGCGGTGCCATCGCCAATGTTTCTTCGATCGCGGCAAGGCTTGGCGGGCCGGGTCAATATGTCGACTACGCCGCCTCCAAGGGCGCGGTCGATTCCTTCACCGTCGGGCTTGCCCGCGAAGTGGCCGGCGAAGGCATTCGTGTCAACGCGGTCAGCCCGGGCATCATCGACACCGAAATTCATGCCTCCGGCGGTCAGCCGGATCGGGCCGAGAGAATGCGCAAGGTGGTGCCTATGCAGCGCGTCGGCACCGCCGAGGAAGTCGCAGCCGCAATTCTCTGGCTGCTGTCGGACGAGGCGTCCTACACAACCGGCGCCAATCTGGAAATCGGCGGCGGCCGCTAAAGCAAAAGGGGACAGTATCATGGCCTATGACGTCGTTATCATCGGATCGGGACCAGGCGGCTATGTCTGCGCCGTCAAGGCGGCGCAGCTCGGTCTGAAGACGGCGGTGGTCGAAAAGAACCCGACCTTCGGCGGCACCTGCCTCAACATCGGCTGCATCCCGTCAAAGGCGCTGCTGCATGCGTCCGAGATGTTTGCCGAGGCCGGCCATTCCTTCGAGGCGCTCGGCGTCGAGATCGGCGCGCCCAAGCTCAACCTTGGGAAGATGATGGCACACAAGGATGCGACGGTGACGGCCAACGTCAATGGCGTCGCCTTCCTGTTCAAGAAGAACAAGATCGACAGTTTTCGTGGCACCGGCAAGGTGGTTGCGGCCGGCAAGGTGTCGGTGACCTCCGATGACGGCAAGGTCGAGGAGATCGAGACCAAGAACATCGTCATCGCCACCGGCTCCGACGTCGCCGGCATTCCCGGCGTCGAGGTCGATTTCGATGAGAAGGTGATCGTCTCGTCGACCGGCGCGCTGTCGCTGGACAAGGTGCCGGGCCATCTGGTGGTGGTCGGCGGTGGTGTCATCGGTCTGGAGCTCGGCTCGGTATGGGCGCGGCTCGGCGCCAAGGTCACCGTGGTCGAGTTCCTCGATACCATCCTGGGCGGCATGGATGGCGAGGTCTCCAAGCAGTTCCAGCGCCTGCTGTCGAAGCAGGGCTTTGAATTCAGGCTGGGCGCCAAGGTGACCGGCGTCGCCAAGGCCAAGAAGGGGGCGACGGTTACCTTCGAGCCGGTCAAGGGCGGTGCGGCCGAGACGATCGAGGCGGACGCGGTGCTGATTGCGACGGGACGACGGGCCTATTCGGACGCTCTCGGGCTGAAGGAGGCCGGCGTCGACGTCGACGAGCGCGGCCGGGTCAAGACCGACGGCCATCTCAGGACCAACGTGCCCGGCATCTACGCCATCGGCGATGTCATCGCCGGGCCGATGCTTGCCCACAAGGCCGAAGACGAGGGCGTGGCGGTGGCCGAGACCATCGCCGGCCAGGCCGGTCATGTGAACTATGACGTGATTCCGAGCGTCGTCTACACCACGCCGGAAATCGCCACGATCGGCAAGACCGAAGAAGAATTGAAGAAGGCCGGCATCGACTACAAGGCCGGAAAATTCCCGTTCAGCGCCAATGGCCGCGCGCGCGCCATGCTGCACACCGACGGCTTTGTGAAAATCCTGGCCGACAAGGCCAGCGACCGTGTACTCGGCGTCCACATCGTCGGCTTCGGCGCCGGCGAGATGATCCACGAGGCGGCCGTGCTGATGGAATTTGGCGGCTCGTCGGAAGACCTAGCCCGCACCTGTCACGCCCATCCGACAATGTCGGAAGCGGTAAAGGAGGCGGCATTGGCGACGTTCTTCAAGCCGATCCATATCTGAGCGGTTGAATCGCAGGCGACGGTGGCGATTGGCGAAATAGCCAATCTCCCCCAAGTGGCCCCAAGTGGGGAGATGTCCGGCAGGACAGAGAGGGGCGCGAAGGATCACCACAGACGGCTTCCATTCTCAACCGCAGATGGATTCCAGGGTCTCCGCGATGTCGCTTCGCTCCTGCTCCGCGCTGGATGACGAAGATGAAGTTGGCCCATGGCTAATCGCAGCTCAGAGCATCGACGGCTGCTCCCCAAAAAAACGGCCCGCCTTTCAGCGGACCGTTCATATATTAAATCAGCAGTCTGATTACTGAGCCGGTGCCGGCGCTGGTGCTGGTGCCGGGGCTGGCGCAGGGGCCGGAGCCGGAGCCGGTGTTGCCGGGGCCGGAGCCGGAGCGGGTGTTGCCGGAGCTGGCGCAGGAGCCGGTTCGGCTGGTTTCATCGGCTCGGCCGGCGCTGGGGCCGGAGCTGGTGTGCTGGCTGCGGGCGGTTCGGCAGGCGCAGGTGCCTCGCTACGTCTTCCAAAAACATAATAGGCGACAATTGCCAGGATAACGACGACCAGGGCAATCAGCCAGCCGCTGCCGCCGCCGCTTGGCCGTGCGGAGCCCGGCGAGGTGAATGGGTCGTTCGGATTGGGTGTGTTCGCCATAAAAGTGTCCTCCGTGGATGAAAAACATCAAGTAATAGCCATCAACGTACAATCGTTGAATCGGTTTCACATTAGGCGTTGAAAACGCCGAAAACAGGGCAATTCTGATCCGGAATCGCTCGCAGGCATGCATTTCCACCGCAAAATGGGTTCGATCGAGCCAAACCGAACCTTTTTCGGTTTCTTGGTACGAAGCGCGGCTGGTCCGCCGTCGCGCCACGCGTAAGGGCTGGTCCCGCCTCGGCAATGATTCGGTGCGCAACTCCGCCGTGTCGTTCAGTTGACGGCGGTCACCGTATAGCCGGTCTTGCGGAAACCCTCGACCAAGCCTTGCGCTCCGGGAAGGTGCATGGCGCCGACCGCCATGAAGACATTGCCGTGGGCGAGGATCGGCGCTGCACGATCGACCATCACCTTGTTGCGGCTGGTGATCATGGTCTGCTCGAATTCGGCGTAACCCGATTGGTCGTCTACCTGTTCGGGGACGATAGCCCGAAACAGCGGTACATACATGCCAGTGTCGCCACGCCGGTAAAGCACGATCATGGTTTCGTTGACGTCGTTCACCTTGTCGCCAAGCTTCAGCGTATCGACCAGTCCCTTCAGGTGAAAGGCGATCGGCAGCGAAGCCATGGCGCGCAGCTGGTCGGCGATTGTCTCCAGCCCCTCGACCGATTTGCCCGAAGCCTCGGCGTCCTTGGCAAGCTTGACGTCGAGCACTGGCGCACCGCCAGCCTGGCGGGCGACTTCGCATGCAGGTAGCGCCACCATCGCCGACAGCAACCAAGGTTTCATCTTGGCGACGGTCGCTGGCGGGATGCCACGCGCATCGAGCGCCTTGTTGACCACCGCCGCATCCTCCGGCGACAGCAGCGACGAAAGCGTCGTCTTGTCGGTGAACATCATCAGATCCGGCTCTTTCAGCATTGCTGCCATCATCTTCTGCTTGTCGAGCACTTCGGTGGTCTCGATGATGACGGTGCCAGCCGCATCGAATGCCTTCTGTGCGGCGGGTGGCAGCGTGGTGACGCGCGGGTCGGTAACGTGCATGGTGCCGAACAGGAAGGACGGTTTTTCGCCCGATTTTTCGAGCTTCCACAGCAGGCCCTTGCCGTTCGGCGTCGCTGCCGCCTCCGCCTCGATCTTGCGGTAGGCAGCCGGGTCGTCCTTTTGCAGCGCGCTCAGCATATCGCTACCGGTGCAGGCCGAAGTCTCGGCGCGTGCCTTGCCCGCCGCGAGCAGCGCGACGATGAGGAAAGAGAGGAAAAACAGGGCGTTCAGCGCGACGAGCAGCTTCAGCGACACATGGGTCGCGCGGTCGGCGATGGCGATGAGGCGTTTCATGCTGCGGTTCTAGGCGCAAAAAGCGGCAAAACGGTTAACCGGCGCATCAAAATTGTTGCGAGATGGCCACCGACACATGCATCGATCACGCACGAGGATGAGCTGCTTCGTAAATCTCGAGCAGCCTGGCGGTGTCGACGCCGGTGTATATCTGGGTTGTCGACAGGCTGGCGTGGCCGAGCAACTCCTGGATGGTGCGCAGGTCGCCGCCGCGCCCTAGCAGATGCGTGGCGAAGGAATGGCGCAGCGCATGCGGCGTCGCCGTGTCGGGCAGGTTGAGCGCCGAGCGCAGCTTGGCCATGTCGCGCTGGACGATCGCCGGGTTGAGCGGGCCGCCGCGGGCACCGCGAAACAGCAGGCCCTTGGGATCGAGATACCAGGGGCAGAGGCGGCGGTATTCAGCAATCGCCCGCAGCGCCACCGGCAGAACCGGCACCAGCCGGGTCTTGCCACCCTTGCCGGTGACGCGCAGCACGGTATCACCAGGCGAGGACAGATCGGCGCTCGACAGGCCGAGCGCCTCGGAAATGCGCAGGCCCGAACCGTAAAGCAATGTCAGCACGGCAGCGTTGCGGGCGGCGATCCACGGCTCCTCCGCCACCTGGCCTTCCACCGAGACGACGTGTTTTGCATCGCTTGCCGTCAGCGGCTTGGGCAGTGATTTCGGCTGCCGCGGCGCCCGCAAGGCCGCCGCACCCGCCGCATTGGCGAGGCCGCGCCGTTCCAGGAAACGCAGCAGCGAGCGGATGCCGGCCAGCCCCCGCCCGAGCGTACGCGGGCCGGCGCCTCCGGCACGGCGAGCAGCGAGAAAGCCGCGCAGATCGGCGGGGCGCAGATCGGCGATGTCGGAAATGCCGGGCGAGCCGCCGCAATGGCCGGTGAGGAAATGCAGGAACTGGCGCGTGTCGCGCTCATAGGCCTCGACGGTTTCGGGCGACAGCCGGCGTTCTCGCGCCAGCATCTTCAGCCAGGCCTCGCGCGCCGCCTGAAGGTCGGGTTTTGCCGGGATGAGGAATTCCTGCATTGCGCTCTTCCAATTCCCTACCATCTTCCGGCACTCGGGTTAGGAAGCGGTGAAGAGCGGCGTCATTGAAATGACGACGGGCTGGGGTTAGAGCAAGGCAAAGGATTTTCCGCAGATGAGCAAGCCGCAAAACCCCGTCCAGATGGCCGTGATCGGTGCCGCGCATGGCATCAAGGGCGAGTTGCGCGTCAAGAGCTTTACCGGCGATCCGCTGGCGCTGGCCGATTACGGTCCGCTCTATGCCAGGGACGGCCGCGCCTTCCAGATCGTCGACATCAGGCCCGCCAACACCGTGGTGGTGGTGCGCTTCAAAGGCATCAGCGATCGTAATGCCGCCGAGGCGCTCGCCGGCACCGAATTGTTCGTCGACCGTTCGGTGTTGCCGGACGAGGGCGAAGAGAACGAATTCTATCATGCCGACCTCGTCGGGCTGGAGGTCAGGGATGACACGGGTGCCGCCATCGGCGAGGTCGTCGCCGTGCACAATTTCGGCGGCGGCGACATTCTCGACGTGACGCTGGCGGGGCGCAAAGGCGTGCTTATTCCGTTTACGCAGGCCGCCGTTCCGGAAGTGTCGATCGCCAGTGGCTTTGTCCGCGTCGATCCGGCCGCGGCAGGGCTGGTCGAGGACGACGACGGAGCGTCTGCCGACCGCGACAGCTTCGACCCCAAGGGCAGGCCGCGCGGGCCGAAGGACGCCGGAGGCAACCGGTGAGCTTTTCCGCTTCGGTGCTGACGCTCTATCCCGAGATGTTTCCCGGCGTGCTTGGGCTGTCGCTGGCCGGACGCGCGCTGGAGACCGGCATCTGGTCGCTCGAAGCAATCCAGATCCGCGACTTCGCCAGCGATCGCCATCGTACCGTCGACGACACGCCGGCCGGCGGCGGCGCCGGCATGGTGATGCGGGCGGACGTGCTGGCCAGCGCCATCGACCATGCCTCGCCGCCGGGCGATCGGCGTCCAAAACTGCTAATGAGTCCGCGTGGAAAACCGCTGACACAGGCGCGAGTGCGCGAGCTCGCCGCTGGGCCGGGTGCGGTGATCGTCTGCGGTCGCTTCGAAGGCGTCGACCAGCGGGTCATCGAAGCGCGGGGGCTCGAAGAAGTGTCGATCGGCGACTTCATCCTGTCCGGCGGCGAGCCGGCAGCACTTGTGCTGCTCGATGCGGTGGTGCGGCTGTTGCCCGGCGTCATGGGCAATGCGGAATCGGGCGAGGAAGAGAGCTTTGAAAACGGCCTGCTCGAACATCCGCATTACACACGGCCGCAGGAATTCGAGGGGCGGCCGATCCCCGAAGTGCTGATTTCGGGCAATCACAGGAAGATCGCGGCGTGGCGGCGGGCCGAAGCGGAGAGGCTGACGAAGGAGCGACGCCCGGATCTGTCAGCCGCTCAGCCCTTATCGAAATAGTAGAAAGCCAGGAACAGGCCGACGGCGATGACGAAGCCGCGCACCGCGTTCTGCGGCACGCGCCTGGCGATCCAGACGCCGGCATAGCCACCCAGCGCGCCACCCGGGATCATGATGATCGCCTGCAGCCAGGCAATGACGCCGCCCGAGACGAAGACGAGGATGGCAACCGCAGCAATGACCACGGCCAGCATGTTCTTCAATGCGTTCAGCCGGTGATAGTCGCCGGACTGGGTGAGACCGAGCGTCGCCAGCATCATGACGCCCATGCCGGCGCCGAAGAAGCCGCCATAGACGGCGGTGGCGAACTGCGCCAGCGACCCGACCAGCGAACCTACCGCGGCCTCATGCTCCGGCTTGGGCGCCGGCTTCAGCCATGGCCCGGCAGCGAACAATGCGGTTGCCGCCAGCAGCAGCCACGGCACCAAGGCGCGGAACGACGGGTTGTCGAGCCCTAGAAGGATGAGCGCGCCAGACAGCGCACCGAGAGCCGAAATGAGGCTGAGCAGCAGTGCGCCACGCCAGAAATGCTTGATGTCGTGCCAATAGGCGAGCGTCGAGGTGATGTAGCCAGGAAATTGCGTCACCGACGATGTCGCATTGGCGACGATCGGCGGCAGGCCGGCCAGGGTCATGGCGCCAAAGGTTATGAACGTGCCGCCGCCGGCAACGGCATTGACCGCGCCTGATAGAAAGCCGGCGAGAAAGAGCAGGACCGCGTCCAAGATTGGCATGAGGGTGTCGTCGCTGGAGGAAAATGCTTATCTTCCGGCTTAGGAAGCTTGACGCGCGGGCGCAACCCCCTGGACCACAAGCGATCACGGGATTGCCACAGCGGCCTCAGCCAAAAAGAAACAGCGCCAAAAAAGAAACAGCGAAGGCGTGACAAAGCGCCGAAATAGCTGTATGTGCGCGCCGAACCGGAAGAAAATATGCCAAGAGCGATCTTCTGGCCCGTCAACAATGACGGTGTAGTCGCCCCTGCCCGATGTTCTCGAACAGAAGTTCTCGAACGAAGGGCATAGCCGAGCGGTCGATGCGACTGCAAGGCGAGTGTCGGACGCTCTGACTGTCGGAAGAACAAGAAGTGGATTATTGAGATGGACATCCTCCGTCAGCTCGAGGCCGAGCAGGCCGCCAAGATCGAAGCCAAGCGCAAGCTCCCCGAATTCCAGCCCGGCGATACCGTGCGCGTCCAGGTCCGTGTGACCGAAGGCACCCGCACCCGCGTCCAGGCCTATGAGGGCGTCGTCATCGCCCGCGCCGGCGCCGGCTTCCAGGAAAACTTCACCGTCCGCAAGATCTCCTACGGCGAAGGCGTGGAGCGGGTGTTCCCGGTCTATTCACCGATGGTCGAAGGCGTCGAGATCGTGCGCCGCGGCAAGGTGCGTCGCGCCAAGCTGTACTATTTGCGTGACCGTCGCGGCAAATCGGCCCGCATTTCGGAAAACACCGGCGTGCGCGCCCGCAAGCTGAACGACGAAGAGCGCGATGCGCTGAACGCCGAGAAGGCGCGCATCGAGGCCGAGAAAGTGGCCGCCGCCCAGGCGCTGGCCGCCGAGAAGGCCGCGCAGGACGCCGCCGAGAAGAAGGCCGCCGACGAGGCCGCCAAGGCCGCGGAAGCAGCTGCCGCCGAATAAGGCTCTTCAAGAACTTATTTTCGGAAAGGCGGCTTCGGCCGCCTTTTTGTTTCGCGAGGCGGATTCTATTTTGCCGGGCTGCATCGGCCGCAATCGATACGGATCGTTCCGTAATGCCGCCGATGAAAGCATTGAAATCCATTTTCGTGCCGAACGCCGCATCGGAGCGGCTTGCAAGGCGCCGGCGGAAAGCTAAAGTCGGCGCCGGATTTCCTGCATGCCTCGGCCGATCGAGGCGGTTCAGTTCCTGGGGAGCATCGTCATGATCAATTCGAAACTGCTGCTGGCCGGCCTGCTGGCTTGCCTTCTCGTGCCTGTCGCGGCTCTGGCGCAGGCGCTGCCCGACCTCGGCGGCAAGAAAGTGGTGGTGGTGACCGAAAACGCCTATCCGCCGCTGCAGTTCATCGATGCCAAGACCGGCAAGCAGATCGGTTGGGAATATGACGCGATGAACGAGATCGCCAAACGGCTGAATTTCAAGGTCGAATACCAGAATACCTCCTGGGACGCGATGATCCAGGCGGTTTCCGACAATCAGTACAACATCGGCATGACCGGCATCACCATCAAGGACGACCGCAAGCAGAAGGTCGATTTCTCCGATCCGTATATGCGCTCGGAACAGTTCATGCTGGTGCGCGGCGACGAGAAGCGCTTCACCGATGCAAAGACGTTCGCCGCCTTCAAGGACGGGCTGATCGGCGCGCAGGCCGGCACCACGCCCTTCTACACCGCCGTCTACAGCGTGCTCGACGGCAACGAGCAGAACCCGCGCATCAAGCTGTTCGAGACATTCGGCGCGACGGTGCAGGCGCTGAAGGCCGGCGACGTCGACGTCGTGCTCACCGACGGCACTGCCGGCAAGGGCTATGTCGATGCGTCCAATGGCGGCCTTAAGCTGATCGGCGGCCCACTCGGCACCGAGGATTTCGGCTTCATCTTCCCCAAGGGCTCCGACCTGGTGAAGCCGGTCAACGCGGCAATCGCTGCGCTCAAGGCCGACGGTACGCTCGACGCGCTCAACAAGAAGTGGTTCCTTGATTACAAGATGGGGCAGTAGGCCCGCTTGTTGCGCGCATTTCATGACGATTGTGCGCGGGAACTCGCGCTGACTCTGCGCTCGTACACCCCCCTCTGTCCTGCCGGACATCTCCCCCTCAAGGGGGGAGATCGGCTTTCGCATCGGCTTTCGCCAATTTTCAGTGTTGCAGAACGGGCCGCGAGGTCAAAGCTGCCGATCTCCCCCCTTGAGGGGGAGATGGCCGGCAGGCCAGAGGGGGGTGTGACAGAACGCTGCCTTCGTGACTCTGTTATCGGTACCGCTTGATGCCGTCGGCGCCTCTCGCCTCAGCCAAATCCGACTTCCCGTGGTGGCTTGCCGTGGCCGTGGCGATCGCCTTGGCCGCCGCCATCTTCATCGCTGCCAGCGACGTCTATGCCCAGGTCTTCGCAACCGTCGCCAAGGGCATCGGCGTCACCATCTTCGTCACGGTGGTCGCCTTCGCGCTGGCTTGCGCGATCGGCCTCGGCGTCGCGCTGATGGGCCTGTCGGGCTCACGCTGGCTCAGCCAGATCGCCCGCTTGTACGTCGAGATCATCCGCGGCGTGCCGATGCTGGTGCTGTTGTTCTGGATCGCCTTTGCCGGCGCGCCGGCCTTCGTCGCGGCATGGAACGCGCTGACGGCGCCGCTGCAAAGCGCCGGCCTCTTCGGTGAGCTGCTGGTACGCGACGTGTCGTTGCTTTGGCGCGCCGTCATGGCGCTGACCATCGGCTATTCCGCCTTCATTTCGGAGGTGTTCCGCGCCGGCATCCAGGCGGTCGAGAAGGGGCAGATCGAGGCGGCCAAGGCGCTCGGGCTGACGCGCACCCAGCGCTTCCGGCTGGTCATCTTTCCGCAGGCGATCCGCACCATCCTGCCGCCGCTCGGCAATGATTTCGTCGCCATGGTCAAGGATTCCTCGCTGGTCTCGGTGCTCGGCGTCGCCGACATCACCCAGATGGGCAAGATCTACGCCGCCGGCTCGTTCCGCTTCTTCGAAACCTATTCGATCGTCGCCTATATCTATCTCATCCTGACCGTCGGCCTGTCGTTGGCCTTGCGGGCGCTGGAGAAGCGGCTGCGCCACCAGCATGGGGAATAGAAGGCAGGCGAAAACGGCGCTACCATCGAGCGGACGCGACCGGGAAGGACCCATGATCATCGACAAGGCCAATGCGGCGCTGGAAGCGGTCTATACGGCCGACACGCCTGAGACGCTCGCCAAGGCCTATGCGCAATGGGCCGCGACCTATGACGGCGAAACCGCGGCGCTCGGCTATCTCCTGCCGTTCCTGATCACCGCCTGGGTGGCGCGCCATGTGCCGCCGGGCGAAGGGCCGCTGCTCGACGCCGGTTGCGGCACCGGCCTGTCGGGGCCGTCGCTCAAGGCACTCGGCTACCACGATATTGCCGGGCTCGACCTGTCGCAGGACATGCTGAAAATCGCCGGCAGCCGGCAGGCCTACAGCGAGCTGAAACAGGCGATGCTCGGCGGGCCATTGCCTTGGGCGGACGGGTATTTCCGCGCCTTTTTCTCGACCGGCGTGTTCACCATCAGCCACGCACCGGCGTCGGGCCTGCATGAACTGGTACGCATCACCAGGACGGGCGGCCACGCCATCTTCACGGTCCGCGACCAGGTTTTTGAAAGCGGCGGGTTTCAAGCCGTGTTTGGCGAACTGGAGCAGGCGAAAAAATGGCGGCCGGTCGAGGAGAGCCCGTGGTTCCGCTGCTACGCAATCGCCGAGCCCGACGCGCTGGTGAAGACGTTTGTGTTCGAGGTGCTGTGAAGCGCCTGCGAAGGCCGCCACGATTGCTGAAAAGCCAAAACATTGATATGAGCAGCGCCATGGAAGAGCTTTTTGGCGATCCGGCCTATAAGGGTTTCGTGCTGCAGGACAGAAAACGCCTGCCGTCGCGATTTTCCGCGCGCGTCTGCGGGGCGCTGACCAGCCGACTTAGCTAGGGCAGACTCGCCAGGCTGTTTCGCCGGTCCGACCGGCGTCGTTTTCCCTTTTTAAATCGACGGATTTAAGCAAATGAGCGCACCGCGCACCCTCTACGACAAGATTTTCGACGACCATGTCGTCGACCGCCAGGACGACGGCACCTGCCTGCTCTATATCGACCGCCATCTGGTCCACGAAGTCACCAGCCCGCAGGCTTTCGAAGGCCTGCGCATGACCGGCCGCAAGGTTCGGCATCCGGAAAAGACGCTGGCCGTGGTCGACCACAATGTGTCGACCTCGCCCGAGCGCAAGTTCGGCATCAAGAACGAGGAAAGCCGCATCCAGGTCGAGGCGCTGGCCAAGAACGCCAAGGATTTCGGTATCGAATATTATTCCGAGAAGGATATCCGCCAGGGCATCGTCCACATCATCGGTCCCGAGCAAGGCTTTACGCTGCCCGGCATGACCATCGTCTGCGGCGACAGTCACACCTCGACGCATGGCGCGTTCGGGGCGCTGGCGCATGGCATCGGCACCTCGGAAGTCGAGCATGTGCTGGCGACGCAGACGCTGATCCAGCGCAAGGCCAAGAACATGCTGGTGCGCGTCGACGGCGCACTGCCGGAAGGCGTCACCGCCAAGGACATCATCCTCGCCATCATCGGCGAGATCGGCACGGCCGGCGGCACCGGCTATGTCATCGAATATGCGGGCGAGGCAATCCGTGCGCTGTCGATGGAAGGCCGCATGACGATCTGCAACATGTCGATCGAAGCCGGCGCGCGCGCCGGCCTGATCGCGCCCGACGAGACCACCTTCGCCTATGTCAAGGACAAGCCGCGCGCCCCCAAGGGCGAAGCCTGGGACGCCGCGCTCGCCTACTGGAAGACGCTGCAGTCCGACGAAGGCGCGCATTTCAACAAGGTGGTCGTGCTCGACGCGGCAAAGCTGCCGCCGATCGTCTCCTGGGGCTCCTCGCCCGAGGACGTGGTCTCGGTGCAAGGCATCGTGCCGAACCCGGACGACATCACTGATGAGAACAAGCGCACCTCCAAGCAGCGCGCACTCGACTATATGGGCCTGAAGCCGGGCACCAAGATCACCGATATCGAACTCGATCGCGTCTTCATCGGCTCCTGCACCAATGGCCGCATCGAGGATCTGCGCGCCGCCGCCAAGGTGATCGAGGGCAGACAAGTCAATCCGCGGGTCAGTGCGATGATCGTGCCGGGCTCCGGCCTGGTCAAGGAACAGGCAGAGGCCGAAGGCCTCGACAAGATCTTTGTCGCCGCCGGCTTTGACTGGCGTGAGCCGGGCTGCTCGATGTGCCTTGCCATGAACGACGACCGGCTGAAGCCGCATGAGCGCTGCGCCTCGACCTCGAACCGCAATTTCGAAGGGCGCCAAGGCTTCAAGGGCCGGACGCATCTGGTGTCGCCGGCAATGGCCGCGGCGGCGGCGATCGCCGGCCATTTCGTCGACATCCGCGAGTGGAAATAGGGCAGGCGCGCGCAGTCGGATATGAGGAGCCCGAGCCGCATTGCGGTTCGGGCATTCTTCAGTCGGGCCGCCTGACGAATTCGTGGAATCCCTCACGACGGCCGGGTTGGTCCTTTGCGACGACCAGCGCCAGTTGGCGCTCGTCGAAGAGTTTGAACCATTCATCCCATTCGACCAGTTCGTAGCCGCCGGCATTGACCGGACGTTCGGCCTCATCCTGGTCCTGATAGGCATGCTGGCCGAAGACCAGCCTCAGCATGGGCTGCGTTCCGGCTTCGGGCGACACGTCGACGATCGCCGGAAAGCCGGCGCGTGCCGCGGCCCATGAGCGAATTGCATCGTGATCGGTCAGCATGATCGTGTCGGCCATCGGAGCGTCTCCTGGTTGCCGTCGTGAAACGCCGCTCGCCGTTCGCGGTTCCGCCCAGCGGCTTTGTCGACGCACCTGTCGTATATTCGCTTTCGCTTAACCGCTTGTTTGGGCTTCCGCTCTAAGGTCCTCCAAGGGGAAGCGAGGGGAAATTACAGCGCTTGGACACCGGCCTGCTCATAGCGCTGCTCAATCCAGGCATCGCCCTCACACTCGGCGCGGCATTTCTCGTGCTGTGGTTCTATCAGCGCCACCGTCCCTATCTGGCTGTGCTGGCGGCGGGCTACTCGGCCTCGGCCGCAGGCTTCCTGCTCCAGTATTTCACGCTGCCGGTCGGCATGGCGCCGACCAAGCTCATCTCGATCCTGTGCTTCACCTTCGCCACCTGCTGTCTCGCCGGCGCGGTCATTGCGCGCTATGGGCGGCGCGTGCCTTACCCGGCGGTCGGCATTCTGGCCTGCGGCGGCCTGGCCGCGTTCTCGTGGTTTCTTTTTGCCCGGCCGGATCTCACCTGGCGCATCCTTGCCATCAATTTCAGCTTCGGCGGCATCAGCCTGGCTGTCGCCGCCGAGTTGCGCGTGGTGCGCAACAACGGCCCGACGGAAATGATCCTGTTCGTGCTGTCGCTGCTTTCCGGCCTGAACTTCCTGGGGCGGACGCTTGCCGTCGTCATCGCGCATGGGCCGTTCACCAGCTATGAAGGGCTTTACTCCTCGTCCTACTGGACGACGGCTCTGCTGTCGCATGCATTGCTGTCGCTGCTTATTGCGCTTTGCCTGTTCGGCGCCGCCGCGCTCGATGTGATGAAGGCCCTGAAGACCGAAACCCTGACAGACCCGCTGTCGGGCCTGCTCAACCGCCGCGGCTTCGAGGAGCGCGCCATGCTTGTCCTGCAGCACTGTGCCACGGCGCAATTGCCGGTTGCTCTGGTGCTTGCCGATCTCGATCATTTCAAGGCGCTCAACGATCAACATGGCCACGCGGCCGGCGATCGCGTCATCGCCGACTTCGCTGCCAAGCTTCTGTCGGCTGCAGGTACGCGCGGCGTTGCCGGCCGCATCGGCGGCGAAGAGTTCGCCGTGCTTTTGCCGCTCAGCGACCTTGGCGCGGCAAGACTGTTTGCCGAAACCATTCGCACGCTCTATTCGGCGGACAGAATCGACGGGCTTCCGCCCGAGACAAGAGTGACCGCCAGCTTCGGCGTGGCCGCCCGCGCCAGCGACGAAGGGCTGGACCCGCTGATGCGCCGCGCCGACGAAGCGCTCTACAGAGCCAAAAGGAGTGGCCGCGACAGCGTATGCCTGTCCTATCAGCGGCCTGAGACGGTCGTCCTTCCCAATAGGACCAGTGCTGGCTGAGCGTCAGCGACGGCTTCGAATTAACGTCTTTTTCGCGCGTTGGTGATTTGCTGTTCGGGGGAGTGCCAAAACGCCATGGGCAGCGCTAATTTCATCCTGCTGATCAACCTGTTCGTTGCCGGGCTGCTGGCGGCGGCCTTCATGACGATCGCGGTCTATGACGCCGGCCGGGTGTCGGCACGCTGGCTGGCGTTCGGCTATGTGCTCGGCACGGCTTATTTCGCGATCGAGTTCAGCATTCCTGCCTTCGACAATGCGCGCCCCGTGGTTGTCGCCGCCTTTGCCGCCTTCCTTGGCGCTACCGTCGCCTTCAATGGCGGGCTTGCCCATAAATACCGCGTTTCGCCGCCTTGGCCGCCGATGCTGTTCTTCCTGGTCTTCGCCACCCTCGCGGTCTACTTCGTGCAGGACCTGCCACGCCAATCGTTCGTGCGAATGGCGGCCTACCAGCTTCCCTATGCGGCCATGCAGTTCACCGGGCTGGCGATCGTCTTGTCGTCCAGGCAAAGACGCGAGCGGCTCGACTATATGCTGATGGCTGTCCTTGCGGCCAGCACCTTGCAGTTCGCCAGCAAACCCTTCATCGCCCATGCGCTTGGTGGCTGGGGCGCCAACCCGCAATCTTATGCGCAGACCAGCTATGCGTTGGTGTCGCAGTCGGTCGGCACCGTGTTCGGCCTGGCGCTTGCGCTGGTGACATTGGCTATCCTGGTCCGCGACGTGCTCGCCGAGGCGACGTCGAAATCGGAAACCGACACGCTTTCGCGGCTGCTCAACCGTGGGGGCTTCGAGCGCCATGCCGAGATCGCACTGCGTGACGCCATGCGGCGCGCCGTTCCAGCCGCACTGGTCATTGCCGATCTCGACCATTTCAAGCGCATCAACGATACTTACGGCCACGCGTCGGGCGATCGGGTCATCGAGACCTTTGCCGGTTTTCTCCGCGATGCCGCGGCCGACCATCATGTCGCCGGCCGCATCGGCGGCGAGGAATTCGCGATTTTCCTGCCGGGGACCAATCTAGCCGCCGCCCGGCTCTTTGCCGAGGGCACGCGGAGCGCCTTCGGTGCCACGCCGATCGACTGCCTGCCCGCGGATCACCGCTGCAGCGCCAGCTTCGGCGTTGCCGAGCTTGGTCCGGGCGAAAGCTTTTCCGACCTGTTGCGGCGCGCCGACAAAGCGCTCTATCAGGCGAAGGGCAGCGGTCGCGATTGCGTGCGTGTCTCGGTGGGGCCGGCTGTTGCCCTGCCGGCGCCGTCAACCAAGGGCGGCGTGGCCGTCAGCGGCAGGGGCTGAGCTCCGGCATTTCGCCGTCGGAGAGGCCGTACATATAGCTGCGGCCCTTGACGAAAACCGGCGGCCTATAGCAGTCGCCGCCGCGGACATCGTCCGATTCGTTTTCGTAGATCACGTCGGGCTGGCCGGCGCTGGTGTAGTCGGACAATTCCTTGGCCAGCCTGCCCTCGCCAACGAGGATACGCTTGTAGCCGGCGGCGCTGTCGATGACGAGATTGCCGAAGGAATCGGCATAGACGCGGTCATGATGGCGCGTCCCGGCGAATGCCGGTGCGACGACGCCGACGGCGAGCGCCGCCAATAGGAACCAGGGAAGGCGCGATCCTGCTGAATTCGAATGCATGGCGTGCTGCTCCAGTTGCTGAGAGGCAAGCCTCCTCGAATCAGAAATTAACCTTTTATTAACCTTTGTTAAGAGGGCAACCGCAGCACGGGCGAGGTCTCGGAAAATATGGTTAATACCCGATCGCCCACCGGCCATCATTCGGCCACGCCTTGTTCCCACCATTCCCAGCATCGGGCGCGACTCAAAAAGCATGAAATCCGGTGGCTTGCCGGAGCATCGCGGCGGGCTCGATACGCGGTGGGGAAGGCAGCAAATGAGATTACGCCGCACGTTTCGGATGGCGCTGGCCATTCCGCCGCTGCTGGCTGCAGCCGCCTGCGCGCCGCAGACCAGCGCGCCCAAGCTCGGCAACACGGCCGCCGCTTCCGTGTCGCTTGCTCCGGCTGCTAGCGAACCGACGGCACCGCAGCCGCGCACAGCTACTTACAACTGCGCCGACGGCAGCGTGATGACCATCGAGAATCTCGGCACGTCGGTGCGCGTCCTCGGCCAGAACGGCGCCAGCGCCGAGCTGCCGGCCTCACCGGCCAATCAGACCAGCCGTTACGGCGAGGCGCATGACGCAATCGTGATCGATGGGCGTGAGGCGCTGGTGATGAAGGGCGGTGCACCACCGCTGGCCTGCAAGCGCTGATCCGCCCCTTGCGCCAGCCATATTTTGCAGTGCGACGACATTGTGCCGGCGCAAGGCGACAGCCCTAATCGATTGAAGCTGAAAGCCTCGCTTTCATCAGACTAAATTACGTTTTCGAAACGGTTTTCCGGCTTTGACGCGGTGCAAAAAGAGCATTAGAAACCGGCTGTCCGAAGTCGCAACCGGAAGCGGTAATGCCGCATTCCCACCTGAGGCTCCAGAGACGCCGAACTGGGGGAGCCATGAGCAAATCACCAGCCACCCGCGAATTTGCCAGGCGTGAACGGCCGCTTTCGCCGCATCTGACCGTCTATCGGCCGCCGATCACCATGACGATGTCGATCGTCCACCGCATCACCGGCGGGGCGCTCTATTTCGGCACGCTGCTGGTCGCGCTGTGGCTGATGGCGGCGGCGAGCTCGGAGGCGACCTTCAACGCCGTAAACTGGGCCTTCGGCTCGTGGCTGGGACGGCTGGTGCTGTTCGGCTACAGCTGGGCGCTGATGCACCACATGCTGGGCGGTGTGCGCCATCTTATCTGGGACACTGGGGCAGGGCTGGAAAAGCATACGGCATCGAGGATCGCCTGGGCGACGCTTGCCGGCTCGGTCACGCTGACGCTGCTGATCTGGATCGCCGGCTACATGGCGCGGGGAGCCTGACATGAACGGCAAGAACACCGACATGCGCACGCCGCTGGCCAAGGTCCGCGGCCTCGGTTCCGCCCGCGAGGGCACCGGCCATTTCTGGCGCCAGCGGCTGACGGCGATCTCCAACATCCCGCTGGTCCTGTTCTTCGTCGGCTTCCTGATCGCACTCAACGGCGCCAGCTATCTCGAGGTGCGCGCCGCACTTGCCAATCCGTTCGTTGCACTGGTGCTGGCGCTGGTGCTGTTGTCGGTGCTCTACCACATGCGGCTCGGCATGCAGGCGATCATCGAAGACTATGTGCATGGCGAAGGCACCAGGCTGGCGCTGCTTGCCCTCAACACATTCTTTCCCGTAGTCGTCGGCGTCGCTTCGGTCTTCGCCCTGCTTAAACTGGCATTTGGAGGCTGATTTTTTGGCCAAGGACGCGAAGAACGCCAACACGGCTTCCGCCTATAGCTATGTCGATCACAAATTCGACGTCGTGGTCGTCGGCGCCGGCGGCGCCGGCCTGCGCGCCGCGCTCGGCATGGCCGAGCAAGGCCTGCGCACCGCCTGCATCACCAAAGTGTTCCCGACGCGCTCGCATACGGTTGCGGCGCAGGGCGGCATCGCCGCCTCGCTCGCCAATATGGGGCCCGACAACTGGCAGTGGCATCTCTTCGACACCGTCAAAGGCTCAGATTGGCTGGGCGACACCGACGCTCAAGAATACATGGTGCGCGAAGCGCCGGCGGCGGTCTACGAGCTCGAGCACTACGGCGTTCCCTTCAGCCGCACCGAGGACGGGAAAATCTACCAGCGGCCGTTCGGCGGCATGATGATGAATTTCGGCGAGGGGCCGCCGGTGCAGCGCACCTGTGCGGCCGCCGACCGCACCGGCCACGCCATGCTGCACACGCTCTACGGCCAGTCGCTGAAGCACAATGCGCAGTTCTTCATCGAGTATTTCGCGCTCGACCTGATCACGGAGCCGGACGGCACCTGCACCGGCGTGGTCGCCTGGAACCTCGACGACGGCACCATCCACCGCTTTTCGGCCAAGATGGTGGTGTTGGCGACCGGCGGCTATGGCCGCGCCTATTTCTCGGCCACCTCGGCGCATACCTGCACCGGCGATGGCGGCGGCATGGCCGCACGCGCAAGCCTGCCGCTGCAGGATATGGAGTTCGTGCAGTTCCACCCGACCGGCATATACGGCGCCGGCTGCCTGATCACCGAGGGCGCGCGCGGCGAGGGCGGCTATCTCGTCAATTCCGAGGGCGAGCGCTTCATGGAGCGCTACGCGCCGTCAGCCAAGGATCTGGCTTCGCGCGACGTGGTCTCGCGCTGCATGACGCTGGAAATCCGCGAGGGCCGCGGCGTCGGCCCGAAGAAGGATCACATTTTCCTGCATCTCGACCATCTCGACCCGGCCGTTCTGCACGAGAGGCTTCCGGGTATTTCGGAATCGGCAAAGATCTTTGCCGGCGTCGACCTGACCAAGGAGCCGATCCCGGTGCTGCCGACGGTCCACTACAATATGGGCGGCGTGCCGACCAATTACTGGGGCGAGGTGCTGAACCCGACGGCGTCGAATCCGGACCAGGTGTCGCCCGGGCTGATGGCGGTCGGCGAAGCCGGCTGCGCCTCGGTGCACGGTGCTAACCGGCTGGGCTCCAACTCGCTGATCGACCTGGTGGTGTTCGGCCGTGCGGCGGCAATCCGGGCCGGCCAGGTGATCGACCGCACATCGGCGATCCCTTCGCCCAACGAGGCCGCCGTCGAAAAGATCATGGACCGCTTCGACCGGCTGCGTCACGCCAACGGCTCGACGCCGACCGCGGTGTTGCGCGAAAAGATGCAGAAGGCGATGCAGGAGGACGCGGCGGTGTTCCGCACCCAGGACTCGCTGGAAAGCGGCTGCAGGCGCATTTCCCAGATCTGGGGCGAGCTCAAGGACGTAAAAGTGTTCGACCGCTCGATGATCTGGAACTCCGATCTGGTCGAGACGCTGGAGCTGGAAAACCTGATGACCAACGCCATTACCACCGTCTACGGCGCCGAGGCGCGCAAGGAAAGCCGCGGCGCGCACGCGCGGGAGGACTTTTCGGCCCGCGACGACGCCAACTGGCGCAAGCATACGCTGGCCCGGCTCAACGAGGCCGGCGAGGTGGCGCTCACCTACCGGCCGGTGCACACCGAAACGCTGCTCAAGGAAGCAGACGGCGGCATCAACCCGGCCAAGATCGCGCCGAAGGCCAGGGTGTATTGAGATGAGGCTGCTGGCGGTTGCGGGATATTCCGGCACGCCCCTTCCGGCCAAGCTCGGCCTGAAGGACGGGATGATTGCCGCTTTCGTCGCCTTGCCGGCCGAACTCGAGGATTTGGCCGAAGCCGTGGATTTTGCCGAGCTCGATCGGCTGGCCAACTGGTCGGCGATTTCGGGCGTTCATGAGAAATACGATGCCGTACATGCTTTCACCCGGCAGCGTGTCGAGATCGAGGACCGTCTTGGCGACGTCGAAGCGGCAATCAAGCGGGACGGCATGGTCTGGGTGTCATGGCCGAAGAAGGCATCGAAAGTGCCGACCGACGTCACCGAGGACGTTATCCGCACAGAGGCGCTGAAGCTCGACCTTGTCGACGTCAAGGTCGCCGCCGTGAACGAGATCTGGTCCGGGCTGAAGCTCGTCATCCGAAAGGACCTGAGGTAATGGTCGAACTCACGCTTCCGAAAAACTCGAAGATCATGGCCGGAAAAACTTGGCCGAAGCCGGAGGGCGCGACCAACCTGCGCGAATATCGCATCTACCGCTGGTCGCCGGACGATGACGAGAACCCGCGCATGGATACGTATTTCGTCGACATGGACGATTGCGGGCCGATGGTGCTCGACGCGCTGCTCTGGATCAAGAACAAGATCGATCCGACGCTGACGCTGCGCCGCTCCTGCCGCGAAGGCATTTGCGGCTCGTGCGCCATGAACATCGACGGGTCGAACACGCTGGCCTGCACCAAGGGCTGCGACGACATTTCCGGCGCGATCAAGGTCTATCCGCTACCGCACATGGCCGTGGTCAAGGACCTGGTGCCCGACCTCACCAATTTCTACGCCCAGCACGCCTCGATCGAGCCGTGGCTGAAGACGGTGTCGCCCGAGCCGGCCAAGGAATGGCTGCAGAGCCATGAGGACCGCGAAAAGCTCGACGGGCTCTACGAGTGCATATTGTGCGCCTGCTGCTCGACCTCCTGCCCGAGCTACTGGTGGAACGGCGAGCGCTATCTCGGCCCGGCGACGCTGCTGCAGGCCTATCGCTGGCTGATCGATTCCAGGGACGAGGCGACGGGCGAGCGGCTCGACAATCTCGAAGACCCGTTCCGGCTCTATCGCTGCCACACCATCATGAACTGCGCCCAGACTTGCCCCAAGGGGCTCAACCCGGCCAAGGCGATCGCCGAGATCAAGAAGATGATGGTGGAGCGACGGGTTTAGGCGGCGGGCGGGTTGCAGCCGAGATCGTCTCGTCCGCAGCGATCCTTCGCGCCCCCCTCTGTCCTGCCGGACATCTCCCCCCTTGAGGCCCCTTGAGGGGGGAGATTAGCAGCTTGGAGGACAGCGCCCTTTCTGCAGCCTTGAAAAGTGGCGAAGCGGTGATGACAGCCAATCTCCCCACTAGAGGGGGAGATTGGCCGGCAGGACAGAGGGGGGCGCTGTCCCGCCGAGTTCGAAAGGATAGCAAACTTATGACCGATTCCGACCTTCCCATCCTCTCTCCCATCGAAGCCCGCGTGCTCGGCTGCCTGATCGAGAAGAAGGAGCTGACGCCGGACGTCTATCCGCTGACGCTCAATGCGGCACATGCGGCGGCCAACCAGAAGACGGCGCGCGAGCCGGTAATGTCGGTCGAGCTTGCCGAGGTCAGGCGGGCGCTTGGCCAGCTGGAGCAGAAGGGCCTCGTCAGGCAAGTGTTCGCGTCGCGCGTCGAGCGCTACGAGCATATCGTGGCGCAGCGCTTTTCCCTGACCTCGGCGCAGATCGCGCTGCTCGGCCTGTTGCTGCTGCGCGGCCCGCAGACGGCCTATGAATTGCTGGCGCGAAGCGAGCGCATGGCGCGGCTGCCGTCGATCGACGAGCTTCGCGGCAATCTCGATCTGCTGATCGGCCGCCGGCCACCGCTGGTGCAGCAGATCGATCGCGGCCCAGGCCAGCGCGAGGATCGCTACGTCCATCTGCTCAGCGGGCCGCCGCAGCTGTCGGCTGCCGCAGCACCCCTGCAGTCGTCCTCGCCGGCGTCGGATATGGAAATGCGCGTGCGGGCCCTCGAGGAGGAGGTCGCGGCATTGCGCGCCCGCCTCGACGCGCTCGTTGGCGAAAAAAGCCAATAATCATTCGAGAGGGGGCGCGAAGGATCGCCCGCTTCGCAGACCAGCTCTCACCCGAGCCTGGCGTCGAGCGATACTTTGATGGCGCCGAGCGCTTTCGAGACCGGGCATTCGGCCTTGGCCTTCTCGGCCAATTCCTTGAACTTGGCGGCATCAATGCCCGGTACCTTGCCGACCAGCGTGATCGCGCTGCCGGTGATGCCGGTGCCGGGGACCAGCGTTACCACGGCCTTGGCGTCGAGCTCGGCAGCCGGAGTGCCGTTCTCGGCGAGAAAATGCGAAAGCTGCATGGCGTAGCAGCCGGCATGGGCGGCGGCGATCAGCTCTTCCGGGTTTGTGCCGGATTTGCCGCTTTCATCCTCGAAACGCGTCTTGGCCGAATAGGGTGTGCCCTTCAGCACCCCGCTCTGGGTTTCGAGTGTGCCCTTGCCTTCCTTGAAACTGCCTTTCCAAACGGCGTTGGCGGTGCGGTCCATCAATTCCTCCTTGATTGTCGTGGCTGAGCCCGTGATCGGCATCCAGTCGACTATAGCGCGCGCGGGAGCGAAGGCCACCCACGCTTTCGTATCGGCGGCGGCGTGACACATCATGTCGAGCGAAAAAAATTCGAAAAAAATATGCGTGCAAAAATGTCGACTTCCATCTGTCCCGGCCGTCCTGCGGGCGGCCATGGACTTGGTGGCCGGATGGAGGACCACATGAACAATCTGTTTTCTGCTCACTGGACAAGCACCGGCCACAGGGCCGGTGAACAACAAGCCGACTGGTCGCGCCTGCAGCCTTCCGGCTTCGGCCGACTGCTTGCGGCGATTGCCATCATTGGGATTGCGGTATCTCTTCTCGACTATGCTGCGGCCGGTCTCGATTCTGCGGCAGGCAAGGGCTCCGCGGAGATTTCCGTAGCCTCGTCTTCGGCTTCAAGCCAGGAATGGAGATAAAAATGAAGTATGTTTGCCTAGTCTATGGTGAAGAAAAAGATCTCTACGCAATGACCCCCGAGAGGCTGGCCAAGCTCGACGCCGATTCGATGGCCCATGACCGGTCATTGGACCAACGCGGGATGCTGATCATCGCGCAGGCGCTGCAATCGGTGAAAACGTCGAAAACCGTTCGCAGGCGCAAGGGCAAGCGGCTGGTCACCGACGGCCCCTTCGCCGAAACCAAGGAGCAGTTGCTCGGTTTCGTCATGATCGAGGCCGAGAGCCTCGACGAGGCGCTGGGGATCGCGGGCGAGATTCCGCTCGCCGAAATCGGCACGATCGAGGTGCGGGCGATCTACAAGGTGCCCGGGTCATAGAGATGTCTCGATAAGTTCCTCCGCGGAGCGGTGGCGACCAACGACTGGCGCAGGCTGTCGTTTTCTTCAATCGGCGCAACTTTTGCGTGTTGAAGCGAAGCAATACTTCTCCTATCGTCGCCCGAGATTGGGGGATCTTGGGCATGCATATATTGATTGCTGCAATCGGCCTGCTTGGGGCGGCGGCGTTCTGGTGGTACCGGCTGAAGATCATGAACGACGCGGCGCGTGAGGTTGCCGACGTGGTTGGCCGCGTCCAGGGCAACGTCCGCCGCAAGAAACTGCGCAAGCAGGCGGCGCTCTCGCCGCTGACAGCGATCGACGATCCGGTCGTCGCCGCCGCGACGCTGATCACCGCCATCGTTTCCGAACATGGTCCTGCGCTGCCGCAACGCGAAGCTGCCATTCGATCGGTGATCTCGGAGATTGCCGACAAAAAACAGACCGATGAAGCGGTGATCTACGCCAAATGGGCGGCATCGCAAATCGACGACGCCACGGTCGTCATCGACAAGCTGGCACCGTTCCTGCGCGAACGGCTCGACGCGGTCGAAAGGAGCGATCTGCTGCGGATGGTCAGCCGTGCGGCGGAAGCCGGCGGACAAAACCTGCAGATTCCCGACCAGCGCATGCTGCGGCTGCGCCAGAAGCTGGGCTTCGAGGTCAACTAAGTCCCCTGATACGAAATTCGGCAGACCGCATGGCGATTAAGCCGAGACGCCTGATCGCTTCGTCATCCTGGGTCTTCTCTCCGCTTCGCGTCGCTACGCCCAGGGATGACGAAGTTGGGGAAGCTTCAGGGCCTGTTTAGATCGCCTCGCCCTTCAACAATTTCGGCGTGTCGCCGGACAGACCCGACGCCTGGCGGATGAAAAACCCCTTCAGCCGGGGCATGCGCTCGACGAGGCCGAGGCCGATGTCGCGCAAAGTGCGCAGCGGGCCGAAATCGTTGGAAAACATCCGGTTCAGCACATCGGTGGTGATGCCCATCTGCACCGTGTCGAAACGCCGCCATTGCTGGTAGCGCTCGAGCACGTCGAGCGCGCCGATGTCCTGGCCGAGCCGGTCGGCCTCGACCACCACTTCGGCCAGCGCCGCCACGTCCTTGAAGCCGAGATTGAGACCCTGGCCGGCGATCGGGTGGATGCCGTGGGCGGCGTCGCCGGCCAAGGCGATGCGCGGCGCGACGAAGGCGCGCGCAATGATCAGCCCGAGCGGCCAGGCACGCGGCTTGTCGGCGAGATGGATTTCGCCGAGTTTCAGGCCAAAGCGCTGCTCGAGCTCATATTCCAGGACCAGCGTGTCGCCACTGACCAGTTTCTCGGCATCCTGCGACCGTTCGACCCAGACGATCGACGAGCGGTTGGTGCCGTCCTTGCCCGGCTTGAGTGGCAGCGTGGCAAACGGGCCTGCGGGGAGGAAATGCTCTTCGGCGCGGCCGTTGTGCGGCCGCTCGTGCGCCACCGTGCAGACGATGCCGGACTGGCCATACTCCCATTTCACCGTCTTGATGCCGGCCATGTCGCGCAGCTTCGAATTGACGCCGTCGGCGGCAACCAGCAGCCGCGCCTTCAGCGTCGCGCCGTCGGCAAGATGCACGGTGA
The DNA here is from genome assembly GCF_040318825.1 of Mesorhizobium sp. M1006. Classification (NCBI taxonomy): domain Bacteria; kingdom Pseudomonadati; phylum Pseudomonadota; class Alphaproteobacteria; order Hyphomicrobiales; family Phyllobacteriaceae; genus Mesorhizobium; species Mesorhizobium sp. M1006. The sequence goes on along the minus strand of NZ_JAMYMZ010000021.1, from coordinate 17,409 downwards.
TGCCGGCGCCGTTGATGTCGAAGGCGCTGACGGCGACGCCTTCGATGATGCCGATGCCGAGTTGTTCGGCGCGCCGGCGCAAGGCGCCGTTCAAATCCTTGTTGGCGACCATATGCGCAAAGGGTTCGCCGGGCGCGACCTCGCCGTCGAAGGTGAGGAACACCGGGCGGACCGGATCGGATGTGCGCGAATCGGTGACGATCATTTCGGTGATCGCCTGCGCCCCCGGCGCGATCTCGTTCCAGACGCCGAGCTGGTCGAGCATGCGGCACGCGGCGGCGGCAATCGCCGAGGCGCGGCCGTCCTTCTGCCAGACCCTGGCGGGTGCTGCATCGACGACGGCGACGGCGAGGCTCGGCCGCGCCTGCTTCAGCGACACGGCGGCGGCCAGGCCGACATAACCGGCGCCGGCGACCAGAACGTCGAGCGAATTCTTGCTGTCGAGCATGGCAATTCCTTTCGCAGCCTGACTGTCGCCGGGCATTCCGCCCTTGACTGCCCGCTGTTCCTGTCGGAAACCGCCATGGTAATTTTGCGGCGAGGTCAAGATGACGGCAGCCATGGACGAGCTTCTCGGCATTCTCGACCTCGAGCAGCTGGAACACAACCTGTATCGTGGTCGCAGCCCCAAGCTCGATTGGCAGCGCATCTTCGGCGGCCAGACCATCGCCCAGGCGCTGGTCGCCGCGCAGCGAACGGTCGAGCCCGAGCGCCACGTGCATTCGCTGCATGGCTATTTCATGCGGCCGGGCGACACCAAGGTGCCTATCATCTACGAGGTCGACCGCATCCGTGACGGCGGCTCCTTCACCACGCGCCGCGTCGTGGCGATCCAGCACGGCCAGGCGATCTTTTCGCTGGAAGCCTCGTTCCAGCAGGATGAGGTCGGCCTGGAACATCAGGTGCCGATGCCGCAGGACGTGCCGGCGCCCGACACGTTGCTGTCGCAGCGCGAATTGCTGGGCAAGTTCGGCGAAGCCGTGCCCGACGGCATCAAGCGCTATTGGGAGCGCGACCGGCCGATCGAGATGAAGCCGGTGATGCTGAAGCATTATACCAGCCGGGAAAAACTCGAGCCGAAGCAGAACATCTGGATCCGCACCACCGGCCCGGTGCCGGCCGACCGCGCCACGCAGGCGGCCGTGCTCGCTTACCTCTCGGATATGACGCTGCTCGACACCTCGACCTTTGCTCATGGCCGCGCCATTTTCGATCGTGATATCCAGGCAGCCAGCCTCGACCACGCCATGTGGTTCCACCGCAGCCATCCGCTCGACGACTGGATGCTGTACACGCAAGACAGTCCGTCGACGCAAGGATCGCGTGGCTTTACCCGCGGCTCGCTGTTTGCCCGCGACGGCACCTTGATCGCCTCGGTTGCCCAAGAAGGACTCATCCGGCTGAAGCGGCCGCCTGCGGAGTAGGCATTTTTCGAAATTTGCCTATTTTTTAAGCATATGCACTGCCGCGCCTGTGAACAGGCAGCTGCCAGACCTTCTCGATTTCGTTGTTTAACAACAGCTTAACACCCTGCTTCGGCAATTGGCACGGAGCTTGAATCCTAGCGGGCACTCTCCGGCTCTCATGGGGATCGGCGAAGTCGTGCAAACGCGGGGACCCGCAACAGCAAAGGGTGAAACCTTATGAAGATCGTGATGGCAATCATAAAGCCGTTCAAGCTCGACGAGGTGCGCGAGGCGCTCACCGCAGTCGGCATCCAGGGCCTGACCGTCACCGAAGTAAAAGGCTACGGACGTCAGAAGGGTCACACGGAAATCTATCGCGGGGCGGAATACGCGGTCAGCTTCCTGCCGAAGATCAAGATCGAAGTCGCGGTCGCTGTCGACATGGTCGACAAGGCCGTCGAAGCCATCACCGCGGCGGCCAAGACCGGCCAGATCGGCGACGGCAAGATCTTCGTTTTCGGCATCGACCAGGCGGTGCGCATTCGCACCGGCGAAACAGACACCGACGCGCTTTGAGCTGCGGATACGTATTCCAATGGAGAGTTCAATGAATATTCCTTCTACCTTGAAGATAACGGGACGCGCGGCCGTTTTAAGTTCGCTCGCTCTCGCTGCACTGGGCACGGTTGCTGCGTTCGCGCAGGAAGCGGCACCGGCGGCACCGGCAGCCCCTGCGCCCGCGCTCGACACCGGCAACACAGCCTGGATGCTGACCTCGACGGCGCTGGTGCTGATGATGACCGTACCGGGCCTGGCGCTGTTTTATGGCGGCATGGTGCGCAAAAAGAACGTGCTCGCCACCATCATGCAGAGCTTTGCCATCACCTGCCTGGTGACGGTGCTGTGGTTCATGTTCGGCTACTCGCTGGCCTTCTCGGATGGCGGCGGCATGAATGCCTATCTCGGCGGCTTCTCGAAGTTCTTCCACAACGGCATCACCACCTCCTCGCTGTGGCTGCCGGGCGTGGCGAACATTCCTGAGTTCGTCTTCTCGATGTTCCAGATGACCTTCGCCATCATTACGCCGGCGCTGATTGCCGGCGCCTTCGCCGAACGCATGAAGTTCTCGGCGCTGCTCATCTTCATGGGCGCGTGGCTGCTGGTGGTCTACGCCCCGATCGCGCACTGGGTGTGGGGCGGCGGCTTCCTCGGCACAGCCGGCGTTCTCGATTTCGCCGGCGGCACGGTCGTTCACATCAACGCCGGCGTTGCCGGCCTGGTCTGCGCGCTGGTTCTCGGCAAACGTGAAGGCTACGGCACCACCAACATGGCGCCGCACAACCTCGTCTACTCCGTCATCGGCGCTTCGCTGCTGTGGGTCGGCTGGTTCGGCTTCAACGCCGGCTCGGAACTGGCCGCCGACGGCCTTGCCGGTGCCGCGATGCTGAACACCCAGGTTGCCGCTGCCGCTGCGGCGCTCGCCTGGATGTTCGCCGAATGGATCGTCGCCAAGAAGCCGAGCGTGCTTGGCATCATCTCGGGCGCCGTCGCCGGCCTGGTCGCGGTGACGCCGGCTTCCGGTTTCGTCAATCCGACCGGCGCCTTCATCGTCGGCATCGTCGCCGGCGTGCTCTGCTACGTCTCGGCCGTCAAGCTCAAGCACGCGTTCGGCTATGACGACTCGCTCGATGCATTCGGCGTGCACGGCATCGGCGGCATCATCGGTGCATTGCTGACCGGCGTGCTCGCCGATCCGGCGATCAACAGCCTTGGCTCGGGTGCCTCTGTCGGCAAGCAGCTCTACGGTATCGTCTTCACCATCCTGTGGACGGCGATCGCGAGCTTCGTGATCCTCTATATCGTCAAGGCGCTGGTCGGCCTGCGTCCTTCCACCCAGGAAGAGGTCGAAGGCCTCGACATCAGCCAGCACGGCGAAGTGGTGCCGTGAGGTTTATCGGCTGGCACCGGCGTTTTGCCGGTGCCGGGAAGATCCCGTCGTGATGCTCCCGAAAGGGCTCACGCCTTGAGGCCCGGAAACCTTCCGGGCCTCTTTTTTGTGTGCAGGCGGCCGTTATGGCTCGATCATACAATCGCTTGATCAAGGTGGCTCGATCCGCCGGCGGCGTGAAACAGCGGCCGCAACGCTCCGAACTGTGGTGGCGGTCGCCCGTTCCGGTGACGCAGAATGCCCATGGTTAATGCGCCCTTAACCTTCCCGCCGCTAGTCTGACAGCCGAATCTGCCGTGTTGCGCGTCCGCGCCCGGCCGGGCAACGACAGACGAGGAAAAGCATGCGTTCAGGGGCTTCAGCACCGCTTGCGCTGGCCGATACGGAGCACGGCATCCGGTCGTTCGCGAGGCGCCAGGTCGGGCGGCTGGTCGGTGCCGGGCTGTTTGCTCTGGTTGGTTTCGGCGTCGCCGCCCTTGCCACCTGGAACGTCGCCGATCCGAGCTTTTCGCACGCCACCGACAATATCGTCACCAATGCAATGGGTTATGCCGGCGCCGTCTTTTCCGACATTGCCATGCAGTTCTTCGGACTTGCCGCCGTTGCGGCGCTGGTGCCGGCGGTGATCTGGGGATTTCTGCTGTTTACCGCGCGCGGCGTCGACCGGCTGCCGAAACGGGCACTGGCCTGGTTCGGGTTTTCGCTGCTTGGCGCGGCAATTGCCGGCTGCGTGGTGCCGCCCAAGACCTGGCCGCTGCCGACCGGCCTCGGCGGCGTCTTCGGCGACATGGTGCTCAATATCCCGGGCCTGGTCATCGGCGGCTATCCGACCGGCCTCGTCGCCAGCGTGCTCGCCGTGCTCCTGGCAGCGCCGGCGCTGTGGGTATTCTTGTATGGCTCGGCGCTGATTTCGCGCAAGAACGGCTTTGCCGTCCTCGAACAGCCCGCAGTGCCCGATCCGCAGGACGACCTGCTTTTCGACAATGAAGAGGACGAGGGCGACGAAGGTATATTGGCGCTTGGCGCCATCACCCACTGGTGGCTGTCGCTGCGGGCCTATCTGCGCCGCCGCGCCGCGCGCCGGCGCGAGCGCGACGATTTCGAGCCGGAGATGGAACCGCGCCCCAGCGCCTGGCGGCGGGCGGCCGAACGGGTCGAATCGGCCGAGTTCGCCGAGGCGCGGATGAGCCCGGGCGGGCGCGCCCGCGTCGAGCCGGAATTCTTCGCCGCCATGGTCAACGACCGCAGTGCCTCGATCGACCCTGACGATGCCGACGTCTTCGATAACGACGACAATGACGACGACATGGATTTCGCGCCCGAGCCGGCCGGCCAGCGCCGCGCCGCGCCAACGGCCAGGGTGCAGAACTTCCGTTCCGACGCGGCGACACGCGTCGAGGCGCCGGCGCCGCGGCCGGCCCCCGGCGCCCGCGTCCAGCGCGAGGCGCAGACTTCGCTGATCGGCTCGGAAAAATTCGAGATGCCGTCGCTGCACTTCCTGTCGGAACCAAAGAACGTGGTGCGCGACGCCAGCCTGTCCAAGGATGCGCTGGAGCAGAACGCCCGCCTGCTTGAGGGCGTGCTGGAGGATTTCGGCGTCAAGGGCGAAATCATCCATGTGCGTCCGGGTCCGGTCGTCACGCTCTACGAGCTGGAACCGGCGCCCGGCATCAAATCGTCGCGGGTCATCGGCCTGTCCGACGACATCGCCCGCTCGATGAGCGCCATCGCCTGCCGTGTCGCCGTGGTGCCCGGCCGCAACGCGATCGGCATCGAATTGCCGAACGCCAGGCGCGAGACGGTCTATTTGCGCGAGATCATGGCCAGCCGCGATTTCGAAACCACCAAGGCCAAGCTGGCGCTGGCGCTGGGCAAGACCATCAATGGCGAGGCGGTGATCGTCGACATCGCCAAGATGCCGCACGTGCTGGTCGCCGGCACCACCGGCTCGGGCAAGTCCGTCGCCATCAACACCATGATCCTGTCGCTGCTCTACCGGCTGACGCCGCAGGACTGCCGGCTGATCATGATCGATCCAAAGATGCTGGAGCTCTCGGTCTATGACGGCATTCCGCATCTTCTGACGCCGGTCGTCACCGATCCGAAGAAGGCGGTGGTGGCGCTGAAATGGACCGTGCGGGAGATGGAGGACCGCTACCGCAAGATGTCCAAGGTCGGCGTCCGCAACATCGACGGCTTCAACGCGCGCGTGCAGCAGGCTGAGAAAAAGGGCGAAAGGATCTCGCGCACCGTGCAGACCGGCTTCGACCGCCAAACCGGCGAGGCGATCTACGAGACGGAGAACCTCGACCTCGAGCCGATGCCCTACATCGTCGTCATCATCGACGAGATGGCCGATCTGATGATGGTCGCCGGCAAGGACATCGAAGGCGCGGTGCAGCGCCTGGCGCAGATGGCGCGCGCCGCCGGCATCCATGTCATCATGGCGACGCAGCGGCCATCGGTCGACGTCATCACCGGCACCATCAAGGCGAATTTCCCGACCCGCATCTCCTTCCAGGTGACATCGAAGATCGACAGCCGCACCATCCTGGGCGAACAGGGCGCCGAACAGCTGCTCGGCATGGGCGACATGCTCTACATGGCCGGCGGCGGCCGCATCCAGCGCGTGCACGGTCCCTTCGTCTCCGACGACGAGGTGGAGAAGATTGTCGCGCATCTGAAATTGCAGGGAGTGCCGGAATATCTCGACGCCATCACCGAGGACGACGACAAGGATGACGATGAGCCGACGGGCAAAGGCAGTGGCGGCGGCGACGGCGGTAATTTCGAGGATTCCGACGATCCCTACGACCAGGCGGTCGCGGTGGTGCTGCGCGACGGCAAGGCCTCTACCAGCTACATCCAGCGCCGGCTCGGCATCGGCTACAATCGCGCCGCCTCGATCATCGAGAAGATGGAGAAGGAAGGCATTGTCGGCCCGGCCAACCATGCCGGAAAACGCGAAATCCTGGTGCCGACGGAGGACGACAAGTTCTAGAGCGCGTCCGCGCCGGCAACTTTGAACCTTTTGGCGCGTTGCAACGACGGGCGCCGTGCGGCCGCCAAACTTAAGCCCAACTGGGGGGCCAGACCAATATAACGAGCAAGCAATCAGATGATGGTGACCGGCATGAAAAACGCAACTCTCGCCCCAAGCAGGGATTTCGCCCCAACCCGCCGGCAGGTGCTCGGCCTCGGCCTGGTCCTGGCCGGTGCGGCGGCCGCCAACCTCGTGCCCGGCTTCCAGCTGCTGGCGTCGGCGCAAGCAGCGGTTCCGGCGACGGCGCAGAAGATCGCCGATCATTTCTCCTCGGTCAAATCGATGAGCGGCGAGTTCGTGCAGTTCGGACCCAAGGGCGAGCAGACCGGCGGCAAGTTCTTTCTGGAACGGCCGGGCAAGATCCGCTTCAATTATGACGGCGCCTCGAATTTCAGGGTGATTTCCGACGGCAAGTCGGTGGTCATCCTCAACAAGAAGCTGCGGACGTCCGACCTCTATCCGCTGTCGAAGACGCCGCTGAAGCTGCTGCTCGACGACAAGATCGATCTGTCAGGCGGGCGCGTCAGAAGCGTCAAGGAAGAGGACGATCTCACCACCATCCAGCTTGCCGACAAATCGGTGTTCGGCAATTCGAAGATCACCATGATGTTCGATCCGAAATCTTATGAATTGCGGCAGTGGACCATCACCGATGCGCAAGGCAAGGACACGACGGTGATGATCTTCAACACCAAGGAGGGCGTCAGCTTCGCCCCCGACACCTTCGCCATCGACTATACGGCGAACCGCGAGCTGAACACCAAGACGCGGTAACTTCCTACTGCTGCGGGATGGTTTTTCCGCGTTGGTGCGGGCGGCTTGTTTTTGCGGTGCGCGGCTGGCAGTAGTTTCCGCGATTGACTTCCGTCGGAGCCATCCGGCGGATCTTGCGTTGTCCGGAACCCCACATGCCGTTTTCCGTCGCTACCTGGAACATCAACTCCGTCCGGCTGCGCATGCCGATCGTCGAGCGCCTGGTGGTCGTGCTGGCGCCGGACGTGCTCTGCCTGCAGGAAACCAAGGTTCCGGACGAATTGTTTCCGGAGAAGGCGTTCCGCAAGCTCGGCTACGAGCACATCGCCTTCCATGGCCAGAAGGGCTATCACGGCGTTGCCACCATAGCGCGGCGGCCGATCGAGGTGGTCGAAAAGCGCCGCTTCTGCGAGATCGACGACAGCCGGCATCTGTCGGTCACCGTCAACGCCGGCGGCAAAACGATCCTGCTGCACAATTTCTACGTTCCGGCCGGCGGCGACGAGCCCGACCCGGCCGTCAACCGCAAGTTCAAGCACAAGCTCGATTTCGTTGCCGAGATGAACGCCGTGCGGGCCGAGCATGACGAGCACTCCGGCTCGATCCTGGTCGGCGACCTCAACATCGCGCCGCTCGAGCACGATGTCTGGTCGCACAAGCAGCTCCTCAATGTCGTCAGCCATACGCCGGTCGAGACAGAAAACTTCGAGGCAATGCGGCTCGCCGGCGACTGGATCGACCTGATGCGGCTCAATGTGCCTTACGAGGAGAAACTCTACACCTGGTGGAGCTATCGCGCCCAGGATTGGCAGGCCTCAAATCGCGGCCGCCGCCTCGACCATGTCTGGTCGTCGCCAAACCTGGTGCCGCATTTTGCCGGCTATGAAATCCTGCGGCCGGCGCGCGGCTGGGAACGGCCCTCGGACCATGTGCCGGTGATCGGGCGTTTCAACCTGGATTAGCTTTGTCTCGCCTCAGCGAAACCTGAAGCTATCCGCGATGTAGTCGGGACGGGCATTCAGCGTGGCGAAAACGTCCTCCAGGTCAGGCGCCCCCGCCAATATGCCCGACAGGACCAGCGTCGTCGCGACACCGACGCCGTTGCCGCCGGCGATGTCGTGCTCGACGCTGTCGCCGACGCAGACCACGCTGTCGCGCTCCGGGTGGCCCGCCAGTGCCAGCGCTGCCTCGAATATCTGCGGATTGGGCTTGCCAATGCGCGACACGCTGCCGCCGAGGCTCTCATAGAGATCGGCGAGCCGGCCGGCGCCGAAGCGAGGGCCGACGGCAGTCAGCATGATCTTGTCGGGATTGGTGCAGAAGCATGGCACCCGCCGCGCCGCCGCCGGACCAAGAAGCCGGCGATAATGGTCGAGGTCGTAGCGATCGCCCTCGCTGGCGGAAATCAGCACCAGTTCGGCATCGTCGCCGTCCTTGGCCAGGACGAAGGGCAGGCCGTCGACAGCCGAACGGTCATTGTCGCGGCGGATCAGCAGGCATTTTGTCTGCGGGCGCAGGGCTCCGGATGCTGCCATTTGGTGGAAAGAGCGCCATGCCACCTCGCCGGAGGAGACAAAGTGGTCCCAGCTTCCCGGTTCGAAGCCGAGCTTCAGCAGGCGGTGCTCATTGGGTTGCGCCCGCTTGCCGGAATTCGAGATCAGTACGATGGTCTTGCCGGCGCGCTTGAGTGCCGACAACGCTTCGACAGCACCTGGATAGGCGCTGGTGCCGTCGTGCAGCACACCAAATTGGTCGAGCAGGAACACCTGATAGCGGTCGGTCAGCGCGGCGATGCCGTCGAGGTGTTGAATTGCCTTGGCCGTCATAAAAGCCCCGCTGCGCTTGCGCCCATCAGCGCCAGCCGCGCCGTGCCGGCAGCGGCCTCCTCCGAAAGAGCCGGCACGAGAGCGACGCCAAGCTTGCGCTGCCGGATCGCTGTCCAGGCCGGATTGGCCGCACCGCCGCCGACGCTCCTGACCGATGTCAGTCGGGGGGCGCCGAGTTCGGCAAGCCGGCGATAGCCGAGCGCTTCGATCGCCGCAATACCCTCGAACATCGCTTTCAGATAGTCGGCGTCGTCGGCGGGCCGCGGCTCGAGGCGCGGCGGCAGCGCCGGATCGGCTATGGGGAAGCGTTCGCCCGGCGCCGGCAGCGGGTAATAATCGAGGCCGGTCTTCGTCGCCGGGTCGATTTTTTTGCTGAGTTCGACAATGCGGGCGACGGGGAAATGCTGGGCCAGCACCTTGCCGCCGGAGTTCGAGGCGCCGCCCGCCAGGTAGGTGTCACCCAGCCGATGGCTGTAGATGCCGAATTGCGGCGCCGAGATCGGCCGGTCGAAGAGGATCTTGATGGTCAGCGACGAGCCGAGCACAGTGACGCCGTCGCCCGCCGCCGTCGCGCCGGTTGCCAGGAACGACGCACAGCCATCGGTCGTGCCGGCGACCACGACCACGTCGCGCGGCAGGCCGAACATTTTCGCGGCGCTGGCGGTGAGCGTGTCCGTGACATCGCCCGGCCGCACGACGCGGGGCAGGAATTCCATGCGCACGCCGGTCGCCGCGATCCAGTCCGGCCAGCGCCGGGCCTCGACGTCGTAGCCGGTCTTCAGGGCGTTGTTCTCGTCGCTGACATCGAAATGGCCGGAAAACTGTCCGGCGATCCAGTCTGCCTGGTGCAGCACAGTGGCGACGCCGGGCAGGTGCTGGAAAGACAGCGCCTTGGCGAGACCGGAGGTTGCCCCGAGTGCAGCGCTCGTTGCCGGTGCCGCGCCGGCTATTGCTGTCAGAATAGTGTCGTCAGCGACCTTGTCGTTGTACATCAGCGGTTCGGCCAGCGGCCGCCCGGCGCCGTCGACCGGCAGCAGCGTGCCCGACGTACCGTCGACGGCGATCGAGCGCACTGCCGCGCGATCGATACATTTGAGCAGTTCCGCCAAAGTCGCGCCGACCGCCTCCCACCATATTGCGGGGTCACGGCCGTTCGGCCCAAATCGCTCGAGGGCAATAGCGGAATGCGCGGCAACGGAAAAGTCCGGACGCATGGCGACGGCGCGCGCGCCGGATGTGCCGATGTCGATGCCGATGGCAAGCGGGCCAGACGAACGCGACATGTCAGCTGCCTCCGGCATTGAGTTTCTGGCGATATTTTTCGGCGTCCCAGTTGATCAGCTCGTCATTCTCCGCCGCTGTCAGATAATTCAGCTTCGCCGAGACATCGATCCGCGCCGTCACGTCGGAAAGGCAGCGCTGCATGGCGTCGGCACCGGCGCCGGCGTCGCCGCGCATCAACACGCCGAGTCCAGGAAACAGGATCGCCACGGGTGCGGCGCCGCAGCGCTCGATGACGCGCTTCACACCCTCGTCCGGTCTCGCCACGACCGAGCCTTCGCCGAGAAAGATGACGTGGTCGGGGTAGAGGCTGCCACCCAAAGCCATGCGGCAGCTTTCGGGGTCGATCGCCACCGCATGCGCCTCAACGTCCGCCGGCAATCTGTAGTCGCTGTCGCCGGCGCGCGCCGTCAATGCCGCGATGTCCGGTTCCGCCACCTGGCGCGGCGGCCGCGCCAACAGTCGTGTCACGCGCCGCAGCAGCATGTCGGCCGCGGCGACGGTCTCGGCTGCAACGACCAGGCCGTGATTGCCGAGGATCAGGATATCCACGCCTGGCCGAAGGCGCTCGGCGATACCCTGCGCGAGCGGCAGTCCCGGCCGGCGATAGGGAATATACGCCCATTGATGGCCGTTGAGCCGCCTGGCGGCCTCGGCCTCGCAGTCGGCCTGCACGGCCAGCGAAATGGTCTCGACGCAGTGAACATGCAGAACGATGCGCTGCGGCATCAGCGCATGCACGGTGGTCTCGATCGACGGGCGCAAGCCGCGCGCGCTGAGGGCGTCGACAGTGAAGGCCTGCGGCTGTTCGGCGGCCGGGTCGCGCCGTTCGATGGCGTCGAGCAATGGCGGGATGCCGACCGGCACCATGATGTCGGCGATGAGCGCGTCCTTCAGCCAGGTGCCGGAGGCCTTGATCCAGAGCGTGTCGCCGGCTTTCAGCGAGGTGTTGCCGCCGGCGGCCTGGGTCAGATGCGCGTCGCTGCCGATAGCGGCCGAAAGCGACCGCAGCGCTGCCAGTTCCTGCGCATCCGCACTGATCGTCATCGAAATTCCTCTACAATCCGGCCGCGTGGCCACGGCTTTGGACGTCCCGGTGCCGGGACGAAGACCCATGCTGGTATCGCAGATGCGAGCAAGTTACGTCAACAGTGATGTTATCGCGTCAAATCAGGCTTGCAATCCGAGGGCCGTTGAGTAAGTTGCACCAATTGCCATGCAAAACGGCAATGCCGTGCAAAATGCTTGGGAGGCAAGCGCATTGGGAGGTAAGGGTTGAGCGACTCCGGCCGCCAGCGTCAGATTGTCGAGCTTTTGCGGGACCGGCCTTTCGCATCGGTGCGCGAGCTGCAGGAGCGGCTTGGCGTATCGGCGGCGACGGTGCGGCGCGACATCGACAAGATCGACGAGGCCGGCGAAGCGCGCAAGGTCTATGGCGGCATCTCGGCGCTCGATGGCGCTTCGCAAGCCGGCGTCGCCTATGCCAGGCCCTATGACGAGAACCGCGACCTCGCCGTCGAGGCGAAGCGGCAGATCGCCGCTCTCGCCGCCACCATGGTGCGCGACGGTGACGCGGTCATCGTGCATGGCGGTTCGACCTGCTTCCATCTCGGCGTCAAGCTCGCCGACCGCAACATCCGGCTCTACACCAACTCGATGCCGCTCGCGGCCTATCTCAGCGACCACGGCCATTGCAGCCTCACCGTCGCCGGCGGCGAACTGCACCGCGAGCCGGGCATCATCCATTCGCTGACGCAGACGGTGCCGTTCTACGCCTCGAAGTTCTTTCTCGGCGCGCAAGGCATCGGCCAGGAAGGCCTTCTGGAATCGCACCCGCTGCTGGTCCGCTCGATCGTCGAGCTCAGCCTCTGCGCCGACCAGATCGTCGTGCTGGCCGACAGCCGAAAACTGTCTATCCACGCGCGCAATGTGGCACTGCCGCTGTCGCGGATCGGCACGCTGGTCACCGATGACGGCCTGTCCGAGACAGATGCCCGCATGCTCGAAGATGCCGGCGTCATGGTGCGGATCGCGGCTTCCTCGGGAGGCGCCCAGTGAACATCGCCGTCCTCGATTTCGGCAAGACCAATTCGAAGCTGTTCGTCTTCGGCCAGGACGGACAGATACTCGACGAGCGCCGCAGCCAGCCGAGCTGGATCCGAAAAGGCGGCTTCAGCGTGCTCGACGAGCCAGCGCTGCACGACTGGGCGGCTCGCGCCATCGATAATGCAGTCGACATGCATGGCGTGGAAGGGCTGATGGTATCCGGCCATGGCTGCACCTTCGCGTTGGTCGACGAAGCCGTGCTGACGCATCCGATCCTCGATTACGAGCAGGAACCGCCAGCTGAAATCGCCGCGCAGATCGACCGCCGCATTCCGGATTTTGCCGAGACCTTTTCGCCGCGCCTGCCGCTTGGCTTCAACTACGGCCGCCACATGTTGTGGCTGAAGGAGGTGGAGCCCGGTGCCTTCGCCGCAGCGAAATCGATCCTCGGCTATCCCCAATATTGGAGCTGGCGGTTTGGCGGCCGGCCGGTATCGGAAGTGTCGTATCTTGGCTGCCACTCGCATTTATGGGCGCCGCGCAAACGCGATTTCAGCTCGCTGGTCGATGCCGAGGGCTGGCGCGGCCAGATGCCCGCCTTCGAGCGCGCCGGCGCGGTGATCGGCGAGCAGCGCTTCGGCCAGGCCGCGAAGCCAGTCGCCATCCATAATGGCGTCCACGACAGCAATGCCGCGCTCCATGCCTACCGCCGGCAGCAGCTCGGGCCGGTGACCGTGGTCTCGACCGGCACCTGGGTGGTCGTGCTCAATCCCGACTGCCCGCTCGACGCACTCGACGGCGAGCGCGACATGCTGGTCAATGTCGATGTCGATGGCGGCCCGGTGCCAACCGTCCGCTTCATGGGTGGGCGCGAATTCGCCACGATCAGCGCTGGCTGGCAGGGCGCAATCGCGCCGTCATCGATACAACGGGTGATCGACGCCGGCATTATGGCGCTGCCGAGCTTCGCGCCCGGCGGCCCGATGCCGCACCGCCGCGGCGAACTGGTCGGGCGTACGCCCAATGCCGAGGAACGCGCGGCCATGGCGCTGCTCTATGTCGCGCTGATGGTCGATCTGTGCCTCGAGTTGATCCATTCGGACAACACAGTGATCGTCGACGGCGGCCTGAACAATGGCGGGCTGCTTGCCGCGTTGCTGGCGCAGTTGCGGCCCGGGCAGGCTTTCCTGCAGGGCGCAACGCTGGAGGGCAGCGCCACCGGTGCTGCCGCACTTGCCTTCGAAAGCGTCGGACGCGAGTTTGCCACCGAAGCGCCGGAGGCGGTGCATGCGGCAAGTTTCAGCGGCCTTGCCGGCTATCGCAACGACTGGCGCGGCCTTGCCGCCGACCGGGCTGTGGCCAGCGCAGCTGCAGGAGGTGCGCGATGAGCGCCGCCGCCCGGATCGAGACGGTGCGCCAGCCGGTGCTGGAGATGCGCCACATCTCCAAGACGTTCGCTGCGATCCGCGCCTTGCACGATGTGTCGCTGACCGTTCACGCCGGCGAGCTGCACGCGCTGATGGGCGAAAACGGTGCCGGCAAGTCGACGCTGATGAAGGTGCTGTCCGGCGCCTACCGGCCGGACCCCGGCGGCGAAATCCTGATCGACGGCGTGCCGGCCGCGACGGGCGACCCGATCAAGGCGCGCGCCGCCGGCATTGCGGTCATCTATCAGGAGCTGTCGCTGGCGCCTAATCTGTCGGTAGCGCAGAACATTTTTCTCGGCAACGAGCCGCGACGGTTCGGCGTTGTCGACCGCGAGCAGTGCAATCGGCGCGCCAGCGAGATCATCGCGCGGCTCGGCGTGACCTTCTCGGCGCGCACTCCGGTCGCAAGCCTGTCGCTCGGCGAGCGACAGCTGGTGGAAATCGCCCGCGCGCTGTCGACCAATGCGCGCATCATCGTCATGGACGAGCCGACCACGTCGCTGACCTCGCGTGAGACCGACCGGCTGTTCGAGGTGATTGCGACGCTGAAGTCGCAAGGCATCGCCATCATCTACATCAGCCACCGCATGGAAGAGGTCTACCAGCTCGCCGACCGCGTCAGCGTGCTACGCGACAGCGGCTATGTCGGCACGCTCGACCGCGCCGACCTGAACGCCTCGCGCCTGGTATCGATGATGGTCGGGCGCGATCTGTCGACGTTCTACAAGAAGGATCACCGTCCGCCGGACAGCAAGCGCGCCATCGCGCTGTCGGTGCGCGGCATGTCGGGCGGCAATCTCATAAACAATTGTTCCTTCGACCTCCACAAGGGCGAGGTGCTGGCACTGGCCGGCCTGGTCGGCTCGGGCCGCACCGAACTGCCACGGCTGATCTTCGGCGCCGACAGGCACACATCAGGCACGCTGGAGCTCGGCGGCAAACCGATATCCATCGGTTCGCCGAGCGAGGCGCTCGATGCCGGCATTGCCTACCTGACCGAGGACCGCAAGCAACTTGGCCTGTTTCTCGACATGTCGATCTCCGACAATATCAGCATGGGCGTGCTGGCAAAGGACGCGAAGGCCGGCGGTTTGCGCGACTTCACGGCTGCCGAAAAGCGCGCCGCCAAGGCGGTGTCAGACCTCTCCATCCGCACCAACTCGGTGCAGGCCAATGCCGGCTCGCTGTCGGGCGGCAACCAGCAGAAGGTGCTGCTCGCCCGCCTGCTGGAAACCGAGCCGCAGGTCGTCATCCTCGATGAGCCGACCCGCGGCGTCGATGTCGGGGCCAAGTCGGAAATCTATCGGCTGATCGACAACCTGGCCAAGAAAGGCATCGCCATCCTGATGATCTCCAGCGAACTGCCGGAGGTGATCGGCATCGCCGACCGCGTGCTGGTGATGCGCGACGGCACCATTGCCGGCGAGGTGACGGCGTCGGAGGGCGAGCCGCTGCGGCAGGAAGCGATCATGGAACTTGCAACGGGAGCGGCTCAGCGATGACCGACAAGGTGGCCGACACGATGAAAGCGGACGACCGGGCGGTCGGCAGGAGTACGAGGTGGCGTACCGCCATTGCCGCACTCGGCATGCTGCCGATCCTGATCCTGCTGGCGGTCGGCTTCCAGTTCATCAATCCGCGCTTTTTCACCCAGACCAATCTGCTGATCGTCATGCAGCAATCGTCGATCAACATCGTGCTGGCCGCCGGCATGACCTTCGTCATCCTGACCGGCGGCATCGACCTGTCCGTCGGCTCGATCCTTGCCGCCTCGGCGATGGTGGCAGTGATGGTGTCGCTGGTGCCCGATTGGGGACTGCTGGGGGTGCCCGCGGCCATTCTCGTCGGGCTCGGTTTCGGCGTCATCAACGGGCTGCTGATCGCCTATATCAAGCTGCCGCCCTTCATCGTCACGCTGGGATCGCTGACCGCCGTGCGCGGCGTCGCCCGCCTGCTCGGCCAGGACACGACGGTGTTCAACGCGGACCTGCCGTTCGACTTCATCGGCAACGGTTCGCTGTTCGGCATTCCGTGGCTGGTAATCATCGCGCTGGCGGTCGTCGTCCTGTCCTGGCTGGTGCTCAAGCGCACCGTGCTCGGCACCTGGATCTACGCCGTCGGCGGCAACGCCGAGGCCGCCAGGCTGACCGGCATCAAGGTGCCGCTGGTGCTGCTCTTCGTCTACGGCGTTTCCGGCCTTCTGGCCGGCCTTGGCGGCGCCATGTCGGCGGCCCGGCTCTATGCCGCCAACGGGCTTCAGCTCGGCCAGTCCTACGAACTCGACGCCATTGCCGCAGTCATCCTCGGCGGCACCAGTTTCGTCGGCGGTGTCGGCTCGATCTGGGGCACGCTGATCGGCGGCCTGATCATCGCCGTGCTGTCCAACGGGCTCATCCTCGCCGGTGTTTCGGACATCTGGCAGTACATCATCAAGGGATTGGTCATCATCGTGGCGGTCGCCCTCGACCGTTACCGGCTCCAGGCAGGAGCAAGAACGTGATGGCCCTTAGTCGCCGGCATCCAACGAGCCGGTTTCATGTGTAACGCACGGTGAGAGGCGCGGGGCATCAGGAGGAAAATAAAACAATGAAGACCATCGCTAAACTGCTCTGCGGCGTCGCCCTTGCGGCCGCCGTCATCGCGCCGGCATCGGCAAAGGATCTGAACAAAGTCGGCATCTCGGTCGGACTGCTCGGCAACCCGTTCTTCGTCGCCACCATCAAGGGCATCGAGGACGCGGCCAAGAAGATCAACCCGAATGTGCAGGTGACCTCGGTATCGGCCGACTACGATCTCAACAAGCAGGTATCGCAGGTCGATTCCTTCATCGCTGCCGGTGTCGACGTCATCATGCTCAACGCAGTCGATGCCAAGGCGATCGCGCCGGCGGTGAAGAAGGCGCAGGCGGCCGGCATTGTCGTTGCCGCTTTCGACGTTTCGGCGCCCGGCGCCGACGTCACCGTGATGACCAACAACGTCAAGGCCGGCGAAGAGGCCTGCCAGTATCTGGTCGATAATACCGGCGGCAAGGGCGACTATGTCATCCTCAATGGCCCGGCCTCGTCGTCGATCCTGGAGCGGGTCAAGGGCTGCAAGGACGTGCTGGCAAAGCACCCCGACATCAAGATCCTTTCCGACGACCAGAACGCCGAAGGCTCGCGTGACGGCGGCCTGAAAGTGTTCCAGTCGCTGCTGACGCGTTTCGACAAGATCGACGCGGTCTTCGCGATCAACGATCCGACGGCGATCGGCGCCCAGCTTGCGGCCAAGCAGCTCAACCGCTCGGAGTTCATCTTCACCGCGGTCGACGGTGCACCCGATATCGAGAAGGAACTCGCCTCCGGCACGTCGATGATCAAGGCCTCGGCCTCGCAGGATCCCTATGTGATGGCCGGCCAGTCGCTGACGATGGCGGCTGACCTGCTTGCCGGCAAGAAGCCGGCCGAGCCGACGGTGCTGCTCGACCCGAAGCTGATCACGGCCGACAATTTGAAGGATTACAAGGGCTGGACCGCGGCTCGCTAAGCCTCCCAAGCCTGGTGGGGGGGGGGGGGGCGGGGGCCCCCGGGTTTTTGGTGGGCGGGGTTGGGCAAAACCCATGGGGGTTGGGGGGGGGGGGTTAAAACCAGGCGACGATTGAGGGGGGGCGGAGAGCAACATAATGTGGGTGGGGGGGCGG
>NZ_JAMYMZ010000020.1:0-110016 GCF_040318825.1 Mesorhizobium sp. M1006 | reverse complement strand
GGCACCGCGCCAAAGTAGCTCTCAAGGCAGGAAATGGCAGTCGCTCCTTCGCTCAACTGCCTCTCCAAAGAATCCTTTCTCAGCCCAAACTCAACCCCAAAATCGCCATATGCGATTCCCCTGCCTCGAGGGGGGAGATTAACGCTGGTTCTCCGACAGCTTCGACCGCAGCCACCGCCCAAACGCCTCCAGCACCGGATGCGCCGCCTTGGCGTGCTCGGAAACCAGAAAATACGAGCGCGGTGAATTGATCGCTATGTCGAAGGGGCGGACCAGCCGGCCTTCGCTCAGTGCCCGGCCGCTGGTCAGCTCGTCGCCCATGGCGATGCCCTGGCCGGCGATCGCCGCCGAAAAGACCAGGTTCATGTCGGAAAAGAAGATGCCGCCTTCCGGGTCGGGGTTCTCGACCTTGGACAGCGCCAGCCAGCGCGCCCAGTCCTCGGTATCGCCGAGATGCAGGAGATTGGCGCGCAGCACGTCGGCCGGCTTGGAGAAGCCGCCGATCTTGTTGAGCAGCGTCGGGCTGCACAGCGGCGTAAAGGAGATCCCGCACAACAGCTCGACCGCGCGGTTCGGCCAATTGCCGACGCCGAAGGTGATGAAGGCATCGGCCTCGGCATTGCTCACGTCGTCGAGACGGCGCGGCGTCAGGATGCGCAGCGCGACATCGGGGTACATCTGCCGGAACTCGCCGATATGGGTGCACAGGAACAGCGAGGCGAAACCCGGCGTACAACTGACGCTGAACGAGCCGCCGATGCCGGTGCCGGCATGGCGTGTCACCGCGTCGCCCAGCACCGTCAGCGCCTTGCGCACGTCGCTGGCATAGCGCTGGCCGCGCGGCGTCAGCGCCACGCCCTTGCCAATGCGCTCGAGCAGGTCGAAGCCGAGATCGCGTTCGAGCAGGCGAAGCTGATGGCTGACTGCGCTGCGGGTCAGATGCAGTTCGTCGGCGGCGCGCCAGACGCTGCCGTGGCGGGCAAAACTGTCGAGGGCGCGCAGCGCCTGCGTCGAGGGAATTCTCAAGAGGTGAACCGAATTTGCATGAGCCGGGAAAACATATCACTTTTTGGCGGGGCGCTTCACTGCTTTCTTTCCACCATGGAGAAACCGGTGACCTCCGCGCAAGCGACCGCACTTGCCTGTCTGGACGACATCCAGCCGTCGCTGTCGGCGTGGACGCGGACAATCTTCGACTTCGGCGAGACCGCCTGGCGCGAATACCAGTCGGCCGCCTGGTATGTCGAGCATCTGAAGCACGAAGGCTTTTCCGTCGAGGAAGGTTCTGGCGGCATGCCGACCGCCTTCTGCGCCCACTGGACCAACGGCGCGGGGCCGACCATCGGCCTGTATGCCGAGTATGATGCAGTGCCCGGCAATTGCCAGGATGCTGCGACGGTGAAGCGACCGCGCCCGGGCCTCGGCGAACAGGCTGGCGGCCACACCGATCCGCATTCCGGCCTCGGCATTGCCAGCCTCGGCGGGCTGCTGGCGACCAAGGCGGCGATGCAGCGCCACGGCATATCAGGCACGCTGCGCTTCACCGGCGAGCCGGCGGAGAAGGTGCGCGGGTCGAAGCCGATCCATGCCGCGAAGGGCTATTACGATGGGCTAGCGGGCATGGTCTCCTTCCATCCTTTTTATATGCTGCCGCTCTGCAATACCGCGCGCTGGGATACGCATTGCGGTGCGGCCTATGCGATGATCTACCGCTTTGTGTGCGACGAGCCGGAACATTGGGCGAGGGCGGCAGGCGGCGCAGCACCCATCCCGCAGGCGCATTCGGCAGTCAGGGCGCCCGGCGCCAACGACGCGCTGATGATGATGTATATGGCGTCCAAGGCGCTGCGCGATTCCATGCTGCCGCATCAGGGCGGCTGGTCGATCAGCGAGGCGATCCTGACGGCGGGCCAGGCGACCGCCGACAATCTGCCGGCCGGGCTGGCCGAGATCCAGTACATGATCCGCGTGCCGACGCTGGCGATGGCCGAGCAGGTCACCGCCGTGCTCGACCGCAATGCGGAAGCCGCAGCCAGGATGAGCGGCTGCCGCCATGAGCGGCACTGGGTGTCGAAGTCGCGGCCGGGGCTGGCCAATCACGTCATGGCCGGTATTGCCTTCGACGCGCTGGCGGCGGTCGGGCCGCCGTGCTGGGACGAGACGGCCAAGGCGATCGCCCGCGAAGTCCAGCTCAATGCCGGGGGCGAGGCGACCGAGGAACCATTCATCGACGAACTGGAGCGGCTGATTGCACCACAGGCGGCCGAGGCGCTCCTGCGCCGCGACCTGCCGCCTTGGCAGCTCAATTCGACCTCTGACGATTACACCGACATGTCGTGGCATACACCGACGGCACGATTCTACGTCGCCCGGCCGGCGCTGCGATCCGAGAACGGCCACGCGTTTCCGTCCTGGGCTATGAATGCGCTGGGCGGCATTTCTGCCACCATCGACCCGATGGTCATCTGCGCCGCAAAGACGGTCGCGCTGGCAGCACTTCGCCTGTTGGAAGACGATGCCGCGCGCAACGCGGCGATGGATGAATTCGTCGCCCGCACCGGCGGCGGCATCGGCGGCTCGAACTGGATCGCGCCGCTCTGCGACTACGATCCGCCCATCGGATTTCGCTGGCCGGAATACATCACCACCCCGCGCGGACGGGATTGGTGGATACCAGGCAACCAAGCCGCATGATCAACCAAGCCGCCCTTCACGAGGAGAAACCCCATGACCGTCCATGACCGCATCGTCGCCGAGGCGTTTTCGCTGCAGCACCGCAACCCGGCCGGCGGAACCAAGCCGCTGACCGCCTGGGGCTTCGCCAACGAGACCGACGTGCTGACCGACGTGCTGCTCGGCTCGCCGAATTTCCTGCGCCATCTCTCGACCAGCTCGCTGTCGCGCAAGCATCTGCGCGAAGCGCCATGCAACGTCCAGATCGCGCAGGCGCAGCACAAGGACTTGGTCGCCGCCTATGAGCATTTCGGTGTCAACATCCACTGGCACGAGCCGACGCCGGAGTTGCCGATGCAGGTCTACTCGCGCGATTCCAGCGTCATGACGCCGTACGGCGCCATCATCACCGCCATGTCGCAATGGTGGCGGCGCGGCGAGAACTACGCGGCGATCCGCACCTATAAGAAGCTCGGCATCCCGATCTACGACATGGTCACCGCGGGCACGTTCGAGGGCGGCGACTTCAACGTCATCGAGGACGGCGTCGTGCTGATCGGCTGCGGTGGCGCCCGCACGCAGGAGGAGGGCGCGCGCCAGGTCCAGGCCTGGTTCGACAAGGAGGGCTGGGAGACCCGCATCGCCTTCATCGACGAGTATTACGTCCATATCGACCTGATGGTGGTGCCGATCGCCGAAAAGCTGACCGCCGTCTGCCTTGCCTGTACAGAGCCCGGCATCGTCGACTGGCTGAAGGGCAAGGGCCACGAGATCATCGACGTGCCGTTCCAGGATACTATGGCGCTCGGCTGCAACTTCATGTCGCTGGGCAAGGACAGGGTAATCGCCCCGACCTCGAGCCAGACACTGATCGGCCAGCTCAAGGCGCGCGGCTTCGAGGTGGCGGCCATCGACATGAGCGAGATCTCGAAGACCGGCGGCGGCATCCACTGCATGGCGCAGGCGCTGAAGCGCGAGCCGGCCTGAGGGGCCGGCCTAGCCCGGCCGCTTGCGCGAAAGCGCCATTGTCAGCACCGTCGATCCCGCCCGGCGTGCGGCGCGCGCCTACAGCACGACGAGCTTTCCCTTGCGCAGACGCCGGGCGCAACGATAGACGAGGTCGGCAGCGACCATGTCTTCCATCGCAATGCCCATCGCCTTGTAGGTGGTGATCTGTTGATCCGAAACGCGGCCCGGCGCGCGGTCGAGCAGCATGGCGCCAAGCTCGGTGCCGAAATCCGGGTCGAAGCCGGCAAGCTCGCAAGATCCGACCGGGGTCGGTCTGAATGCATCCTTGGTTTCGACAAAAAGACTGGATCTGCCGATGAGCTCGATCGGCATTTCACCGCCGGGCGGCGCCACCCCGACCGAGGAGACATGCGTGCCCGGCTGGACCCAGCCTGCGTCGATCACCGGCTGGTAGGAGTGGGTCGCCAGGCACACCACGTCGGAACTGCGCACTGCCGTCTCGAGATCGGCGACCGCCACCACCGACGGATGCAGCCGGGCAAGCGCTGCCGCATCGTCGAAGCTCTTCGAAGCGACACGGATTTCGGCAAAGTCGCGCACCAGCGGCAACAGATGCAGGTGCTGGTTGGCCTGCACGCCGGCGCCGACCACGGTCGCTATCCTGGCATCCCGGCGCGCAAGCGCGCGCACCGACAGCACGGCGGAGCCGGAGGTTCGCACCGCGGTTATGAAGGTGCCGTCCATGATGCAGACCGGCAGGCCCGACAGCGGATCGAACAGGCTGATGGTGGCAAGGTGGCTGGGCAGGTTCTTGGCCAGGTTGCCTTCGAAGACGTTGACGATCTTGACGGTCAGGTTCATGCCCTCCATCCAGGCCGGCATGGCGAGGCTGTAGCCGGCCTCGGGGATGTCGAGCTGTGGTCGGGGTGGATTGACGACCTTGCCTTGTGACAGCACCTTGAAGCCGTCTTCCAGAACATCGAGAAGCTGGCTGAGGTCGATGCATGCCATCACGTCGGCTTCGCTCAGCACCAGGATCTCGGTCGCTCCCTTGCTGATTTCCGCCGCACTCCTGCCGGCTGGGCTGAACGCTTCCTTGGTCATCCTGCACTCCTGTGTTCGAAATCGGCTCACCACGTTTGCTTTCAGCGGTGAGGGAAGCGCAGGCTATTGCGAGGTTTTATGTTGTGAAATACGTTGATTTCGGTGTCTCTGCGTGAAATCAACACGCAAATCCCTTAGATAGCGTGGATTGTGAAATGAGCGACCTCGACCAGATAGACCGCAGCCTGCTCCGGTTGCTGCAGGAAGACGGACGCCGGACGACGCTTGATCTTGCCGGGCGTGTCGGGCTGTCTCCGACCGGAACCAGCCAGCGGGTTAAGCGCCTGTTCCGCGACGGGTTCATCACCGCGGTCAGGGCCATGCTCGATCCGCGCAAGGTCGGCCGGGGAACGCTGGTGTTCATCGAGGTCCGGCTTGACCACACGGCGCCTCATGTCTTTGACCGCTTCGCCGAAGCCGTGGCGAAAGCTCCGGAGGTTCTGGAGTGCCATATGGTGGTTGGCGGTTTCGATTATCTGGTCAAGGCGCGGATCGCCGATATGGCGGTGTTCCAGGATTTCCTGCAGCGGATCATCCTGCCGCTGCCCGGCGTGCGCGAAACGCACACGTTCGCCTCCATCGCCGATGTCAAGCCGAACGCCCTTTTGCCGGTGTGATCGGGTAGAGGAGGGGAACGCTGTTCAGGGCGACCTGCATCGCATCTTCGCCATCTAATCGCTCCCCCCTGGCGCGCCTTCAGGTGCAGCGATGCCGGAGACCGGCTCTAGCCTTGCTGGGTCAGCAGGTTTGCGTCGCGTGCGAGCCGCCACTCACCATCCGCCTCCTTGCGCAGGAGCGTCAGCGCATATCCCGATCGATGGACCGGCTCGCCATTCGGCGGGGTCGCGGTCATATTGATGCGGCTGCGGATGAAGGCCCAAGTGCCGAGAAGCTGTAGTTCCACGATATCGCTCGTGCCGTCGATATGAACGCCGGCCGTCTCCCGCGCGGCTGCCGCGAAGATCTCCTTGTCGAAGGGTTCCCGGCCGGGAACCATGAAGATCGCGTCGTCCGTCATTAAGCTGAGGACGGTCGCGATGTCTCCACGCTTGCTCGCATCCATCCACGTCTCGACCAGCTTTCGGATTGCTTTTTCGTCGCCCGTCATCCGTTACCTCCCTGGCATCTCGCCGTCATCGATGGCGCACGGCGCTCCTTCCTCGCTGCTACATAGGGCTTAGATCGCTCTCGTCATCGATTGCAGTGCGTCGCGCCGCGGGTAGCACGGTCAGCGAGCCGGCAGGTTCGCGCCCTCCATGCCTATCGCCAGCCACCGGAGGCGGTGATGCGCTCGCCGGTCAGCCAGGACGCTTCGTCGGAGGCGAGGAACACCGCGACGCGGGCGACGTCGTCGGGCAGGCCGAAGCGACCGAGCGGCGTCATGGCTATAATCTGCTTCTCGAATTCGCTGCCGACGATGCCGATGCGCGCGAGGCCCTCGGTATCGATGCCGCCGGGCGCGATGGCGTTGACGCGGATGTTGCGTGCGCCGAGCTCCCGCGACATCGACAGCGTGATCGTGTCCACCGCACCTTTGGTCGCGGCGTAGACGAGCGAGTTCGGCTGCGGATTGCGGCTGGCGACCGAGCTTATGTTGATGATGCTGCCGCCGCCCGCGCCAAAATGCTTCACTGCTGCTTGCGTGGTCAGAATGATGCCCAACACATTGATGTCGAACTCGCGGTGAAACTCGGCCTCGGTAACCGCTTCCAGCGGCTCGAATGCGAAGACTCCGGCATTGTTGACCAGTATGTCGAGCCCGCCAAACTCCAATTTCGCCGCCTCGAACAGGCGGCGCACATCAGCCGCTTGCGACACGTCGCCCTGGACGGCGACGGCGCGGCCGCCACGGTCGTCGATCTCGGCGACAACGCGGTCAGCGCCTTCCCGTGACGAGGCGTAGTTGACGACCACTGCGGCGCCGGCCGTGGCAAGACTCTTGGCGATGGCGGCGCCGATACCCTTGGAGGCGCCGGTGACGATGGCGACCTTGCCGTTCAGCTTGCTCATCAAATCTCTCCTTTGTTGACGATGAGCGTATTTAATCATGATCGAAACGCGTATTATGGTGCCCGCAATCCGATCTTTCGTGCCTGGAATTCCGGAATGACCACCATCCTCGAAAAGACCGCCGGTCTCGTCGCCTTCGTCCGCACGGTCGATGCCGGCTCGTTCGATGCCGCCAGCCGGCTGGTCGGCTCCAGCCCGTCGGCAGTGTCGAAAAGCGTGGCGCGGCTCGAGCGTCGGCTCGGCGTCAGGCTGATCCAGCGCTCGACGCGCCGGCTCGGGCTGACCAGCGAAGGCATCGCCTATTACGAGCGCGTGGCGCCGCTGCTCAGGGCGCTGGACGATGCCGAAGACATCGTTCAGATGGCCGATACGGCGCGCGGCCTGCTGCGCGTTACAGCGCCGGTCGAGCTTGGGCGTGGCCTGATCGCGGCATGGGCGCAAGCGTTCCTTGCGCAGCACGGCGCAGTCAAACTGGAGCTCAGCGTCACCGACCGTCACGCCGATCTGATCCGCGAAGGCTATGACGTTGCGGTGCGCATGGGGCCGCTCTCAGACACCGGGCTCGTCGCGCGCAAGATCGCCAATCTGCCGATCATGCTGGTGGCCTCACCGGCCTATGTCGAGCGGCGCGGCCGTCCGGCATCGGTCGAGGATTTACGGGACCATGAATTCGTCCGCCACCAGATGGCTGGCCGGCCTTATCCGGTCACATTTGCCGACGGTACGATGATCGTGCCGGATGGGCGGCTCGATACCGATGACGGCGGCGCCATCCGCAATGCCGCACTTGCCGGCACCGGCATCGCGCATCTGATGCGGTTTGCCGTGCAGAACGATCTCGACACGGGTCGCCTGGTCCGCATCCTGCCCGACGTGGCGATGCCAACCATGCCGGTGCACATCGTCCATGCCTACGGGCGGCAGCTGCCGGTCCGGGCGCGGCTGTTCGTCGACTTCCTGGTGGGCCAAATGGCGGCACTGACGCGATAGGGCAGACGCGGTCTGACGCAAGCACCCAGCTTTTGGCAGAGACCAACCGTGCCGGCCGGCGCGAACCACCCTTACCCGAAGCTAGAACGTGATCTTCACTGAATCGGCGCTGCGGTTGGCCGCGCCGTGGTGGACGGCCTCGATGTTGTTGCCGTCGGGGTCGAGCAGGAAGGCGGCGTAATAGCCGGGATGGTAGGATCGTTCGCCGGGCGCGCCATTGTCGGTGCCGCCGCCGTCGAGGCCGGCCCTGTAGAATGCGTCGACCATGGCGCGGTCATTTGCCTGGAAGGCCAGGTGGTGGCGGCCGGTCAGCTTTCCCAGGGCCGCCGGGCTGTCGGGGCTGGAAATGAACAGCTCGTCGGCCCAGAAATAATTATTGCCGGCGCCACCGATCGGTATGCCGAGCACGTTGAGAACCGCCTCGTAGAAACGACGGCTGGCCGCAAGATCCCTGACCACCAGCTGGAGGTGGTCGATGAGACGGCCGCGATGAAGTTCCTGATTTGCCATGCTTGACAGCTCCTGATCGCCGGTTGGAAATCTAGCTTCGAATGGTGCGCGGTCAATCCAGAAAGCCGTGGAATGGCGCCGTCGCGCCGACTGGATAAAAATGCAACCGGATTGTCGGATTCAAGACATGTCCAACGTCCTTCGGACGCAAGCGGCTCGGCGGAGCTCGAAAAGGTCGTGCCGTATCAACGCTTCCGGCATGGGAGAAAAGTGAAATGAGCCTTCCCTATCGTTGGGTTGTCGTCACGGCTGGCGCGCTGATGACCTGTGTCGCCCTCGGGGCGATGTTCTCGCTGGCGATCTTTCTCGAACCGATGGCGCTCGACACACAATGGTCGCGCGCCGGCATATCGAGTGCGATGACGCTGAACTTCCTGGTAATGGGCCTCGGCGGCTTCGCCTGGGGCGCCATTTACGACCGCTTTGGCGCCCGCATCGTCGTCATGACCGGCGCCGTGCTGCTCGGCCTGGCGCTGGTCCTGGCCAGCCGCACCGGTTCGCTGCTCGTTTTCCAGTTGGCCTACGGCGTGCTCGTCGGCCTCGCGGCAAGCGCCTTCTTCGCGCCGATGATTGCGCTGACCTCCGCCTGGTTCGACACGAACCGCAGCCTCGCCGTCTCGCTGGTCTCGGCCGGCATGGGCGTGGCGCCAATGACCATCTCGCCCTTCGCCCGCTGGCTGATTTCGGCCTACGACTGGCGCACCGCAATGTTCGACATCGGCATAACCGCGTGGGTGCTGCTACTGCCGGCCGCGCTTCTGGTGCGCCAGCCGCCCAAGCCCGCTGCCGACGGCGCTGCCCCAAGCGTTGCCGCCGAGGGTGCCGGCATGACGGTTCCGCAGGCGCTGCGCTCGCCGCAATTCATCGTGTTGGGACTGACCTTCTTTGCCTGCTGCGCGGCGCATTCCGGGCCGATCTTCCACATGGTGAGCTATGCCATGCTGTGCGGCATAGCGCCGATGGCGGCGGTCAGCATCTACAGCATCGAGGGCCTGGCAGGGCTGGGTGGCCGGCTGCTTTACGGCGTGCTTGCCGATCGGTTGGGCGTCAAGCCGGTGCTGATCACCGGGCTGGCCATACAGGCCGTGGTCATCGCAGCCTATCTGGCGGTCAGCGAGCTTGGTCAATTCTACACGCTCGCCGTCATCTTCGGCGCCACCTATGGCGGCGTCATGCCGCTCTATGCGGTGCTGGCGCGCGAATATTTCGGCCAGCGCATCCTCGGTACGGTGTTCGGTGCAGTAACCATGCTGTCCAGCCTCGGCATGGCTTTCGGCCCGCTCGCCGGCGGCATGGTGTTCGATGCCTATGCCAGCTATTCCTGGCTGTTCATCGGCTCGGCCCTTGTCGGGCTTGGCGCGATGGCGATTGCGATCGCCTTCCCGCCGCTGCCGCGCAGGGAGTTGCAACCGGCTTAAAGCAGGATCGGTGGAAAAGGGCGGCCGCTTGGATGGCAAGCGGCCGCGATCCAAAAATAGCTGGCAGTGTTTGTTCGGCATTATGAAACGCGAATTGCTATGCAAGCAGAGGCACCACCTCGGCGCCGTCAAGCGTGTAGCGCGCATAGCGGAAATCGCGAATTCTCGCCAATCTGTCGCCGGCCCATTCCAGCAGGATAAAGTATTTTAGCCCTCCGGCCGAGTCGTCCGGATCGATCACCAGAATGGCTGGCTGCCGATCCACCAGGCCTGGAAGCAGCCGCCAATCGTGGATACCCGCGTAATTGTGGAAGTACCGGCCCACTTTCGTGCGGCCACTCGCCCGGAGCCGGTTGACGAGGTCAAGCCGGACGTCCTCGGCCAGCATGTCGCGGATCGCATCGAAGTCGCGGGCGTTGAACCGCTCTACATAGGCTGCCAGACGCGCCTGCTCGGGCTCGGCCAACACCGGCACAGGCCGATCGTCAGGCTCGCCGGCGACCTGGCGCAGGTGCAGACGGCCGCGATGCAGTGCGGCTTTCACCGCCGGAACGCTGCTGTCGATAATGTTGCCGATCTCTTCGATCGTATAGCCGAGCACATCCATGAGGATGACGCTGCTACGCTGCGCCGCGGGCAGGCGCATGAAGGTCTGCAGGCTTGCGGCTGCAGTGTGTCGACCCTCGGCCGACATACCGGGGTCAGGGATCATATCGATATCCTCAACGACATGCGCGGCATCCAACCTGGCACGACGGCGTAGGTGGTCGAGCGCGGCATTGTGCGCGATGCGAAACAGCCAGCCCTCGACATTGGCTATCGGCCCGGTCCCGGGGAACGCCTCGAGCGCCTTGACCGTAGCTTCCTGGACGACATCCTCGGCATCGATCACCGAACCGGTCATGCGGGCACAATAGCGGTGCAGTTTCGGCCGCAATTCGCCGAGCAGCCGGTCAAATGGCTCCCGTCCTTCTAGCGTGCCGGTTGCGGATCCGGTCATCGCACAAGGATCAATTTCATGCGTATCTCCCAGGCAAGGCGCGGGTCATCAGGCGCAGCGTCTTATAGACGCTCGACGATGGCAAAAGGATTCGGTCGAAAAAACTTTGTTTGGCTGGAATCCTTTGATGGTTCCTACGCGTCTCTGGATCACGGGCCCGTCAACCTGGCGGGCCCTTTGTTCAAGCCGGAGGCGCCATAATCATGAGCAAGCAAAGTGCGGGATCAACGAAGGTCTGGGTTCTCGCCCTCACGTCGATAGGCTCCTTGATGGTCGTTCTCGATGCGATGGTCGTGGCGACGGCATTGAGCACGATGCGCGTCGAGCTCGACGCCTCGCTGGAGACGCTGCAATGGACGATGAACGCCTATAATTTGAGTTTTGCCGTCCTGCTCATGACCGGGGCTGCGCTCGGTGACCGGTTCGGCCGCCGCCGTACGCTCGTTGCCGGATTGGCGTTGTTCGTCGCAGCGTCGGTTGCGTGCGCGCTCGCTGGCAATGCCGGATTGCTGATTGCGGCCCGTGCGGTCCAGGGCGCAGGTGCCGCGATGGTCATGCCGCTGGCCATGGCGCTGCTGAGCGTCGCTTTTCCTCCGGAGGAACGAGGCAAGGCGCTGGGTATCTTCAGCAGCATCACCGGCCTGGCCCTGATCATCGGCCCGATAGCGGGCGGTGCGATTTCCGAAGGCCTCTCCTGGCACTGGATCTTCTGGCTCAATGTCCCGGTCGGCATCGTTCTCATCCCGCTGGTGCTGCGTCGGATTCCGGAGAGTCACGGGCCGGGCACGGTTATCGATGTCCTCGGCGTCGTGCTGGTAACTGCGGCGGCATTCGGAGTGGTCTGGGGCCTGATGCGCGGCAACATCGTGGGCTGGAGCAGCTCTGAAGTGCTGACGGCGCTGACGGCCGGGCTGCTTCTCGCCATCGCGTTCGTCCTTTGGCAGCTGCGTGCCCGTGAGCCCATGCTGCCTTTGCGGTTCTTTCAGGCGCGCGCATTCTCCTCGGGCGTAGGGGCGAACTTCCTGCTTTGCGCCGCCATGTACGGCCTCGTATTCCTGTTGCCGCAGTTTCTGCAGTTTGCCCAGAGCCGTGGGCCGTTCGGCGCCGGCATGGGATTGCTGCCTTGGACCGCCACGCTTTTCGTGGTCGCACCGATCGCCGGCAGCCTGATCAACCGAGTCGGCGAGCGCTGGCTTGTGGTGGCCGGACTGATCCTGCAAGCGGCTGGCATGGCCTGGCTGGCGCAGATCGCCGCACCTGATCTGCCCTACGTTCAGCTAGTCGCCCCGCTGATCATTACCGGTGCCGGCGTGTCGATGGCCATGCCTGCCGCGCAGAACGCGGTTCTCAATGCGGTCGCCCGGCCGGAGGTCGGCAAGGCTGCCGGCACGTTCAACACATTCCGCTTTCTCGGCGGCGTATCCGGGATCGCGATCGCCGGTGCGGTGTTCGCCGGCACTGGAAGCTTCTCGTCCACCGACGCGTTCAGCGATGGCTTCACCTCGGCAATCGACGTCTCCGCTCTGCTCTCGCTCGCCGGCGCGCTCGTCGGATTGGGGCTCCCGGAGCGTCGCGCAGTGGCGCTCGCGAATGCCAGCAAGGAGGCGTAACTCGAAGGCGGGAAGCTTGCGCTTGCTCCCACTGTTGTCGCGCTAACAGCAGCCGCGCCAGCGCAGCAAAAAGGTCGCCGAGCGTCGGTTGCCGGCCGGTCCTGTGGCGGGGCATCTGTGTCCAGACCCAGATCTTGCGCCCGTGATGGCGGCGAACATGCTGCATCGCAGCACCCTCTCGCCGATATCGGCGGGCCAAGGCAGTGCGAAAAAATCGTCAAGAATGGACAATTCAGGCTGTTTCCTGCTGTTTTTTGGCTTTTATTAGTCGCGCCTCACGTTCCTGTTTCAAATGTGTCAACTTTTTGTGTTGCGTTGCACAATGGTGGTCCTATTCTGCGCAAGGGGGGCGCTTCCGATTGGAATGCGCCGTGAACGACGCCGCTATATTGACCGATTGGCAGTTTCGCCGTCCCTCCGGCGTATGCCGCTAATGGGAAATGCGCGCGACACCCAATTGGACGCGCTGAGGGCCATCGCCGTGACGATGGTGCTGTACTCCCATTTCTTCGCGGCCGGAGGGTCCTCGTTCTGGGGCCATATCGGCGTGCGCCTGTTCTTCGTGCTGAGCGGCTTTCTGATCACGCGACTGCTGCTGGAAGCCAGAGCGGCCGCCGAATTCGAAACCGGACCGGCGCTGAAATCCTTCTATATCAGGCGGGCGCTGCGAATATTCCCGCCCTATTTCGCCGTGCTGGGTTTCGTCTGGCTGGTGGACCTGGAGCAGTCCAGAGGATCGCTGGCCTGGCATGCCCTCTATCTGTCGAATTTCTGGTACGCGGCGCAGAATGAATGGACGCCCTGGCTGCTCTGCCATTTCTGGAGCCTGAGCATCGAGGAGCAGTTCTATATCGCCTGGCCACTGATCGTCCTGCTGGCACCGCGCCAGCGCCTCGAAGCGATCTGCATCGGCGTGATCATGCTGTCGCTGGCCTACCGGTTTTATTGGCCGATCGCGGGAACGCCCGGTTTGGCGCGCGACCTGCTGCCGCCGGCGTCGATGGATGCATTGGCGTCAGGCGCGCTGCTCGCCGCCTACCGGTCAAGAACAGCCGGCTTGCCGCAATGGCTTCGAGCTGGCTGGCCGGGGCTCGCCGCGGCGTTTTTCGTTCTGCAGTGGTTTGCGCCGGCGCCGGCAAATCCGGTGCAGGAATGGGGTCTCTGGCTGCTGTTGCAGATCCTGCCTGTCGCGCCTCTGGTGGTCATCGTTGCAAGCTGTTCAACGGGCATTGGCGGTCGCGTCGGAAAACTTCTCGAACTGCCGCCGCTGCTTGGCCTTGGCCGCATAAGCTACGGCGTCTATCTCTACCATCCCATAGTGCTGGCTCTGGTTGTCAAGTCGCAGCCCTGGATCCCGCTCAACGTCTCGGAGCAAGGGCCGGGGCGGTTCCTGGTCGCGGGAACTGCGACGCTCATGCTGGCTTCGGTTTCGTGGCTGCTTTTCGAAAAGCCGCTCAACAGCCTCAAGCGCCACTTCCCCTATGTTGCTGGAAAAGGCCGAGGCGCCATCTCGGCAGGCATGGACGTGGGCAATGCCGGATGGCTCGCGGCCGGAGCATATCCGGGCAGGCCGCTTGATGGTGGCACGTCACCCTTGCCGCGCAAGCTGCACCGAACCGATCGGAGCTGATCATGGCTGCTGCTCCCTTGGTTTCCGTTCTGCTGCCGATCTACAATGCGGGACCTTATCTCGCCGCTGCGCTGGGCAGCGTCCTGCGCCAGGATTACGAGCGTCTGGAGGTCATCGCCATCGATGACGGCTCGACCGACAACTCGCTGCAGATCCTGCAGAAATACCGCCAGGCCGACAATCGCATCTCGATCATCTCACGCGAAAACCGTGGCCTGATCGCAACTTTGAACGAAGGCCTGGCCGTGGCGCGCGGCGATCTGGTCGCCAGGATGGACGCCGACGACATCGCCTATCCCCAGCGCCTGTCGCGGCAGGTCGCGCTGTTCAACCAGCAGCCTGACCTGGCTCTATGCGGCGCGGGTTTCGATACCTTGCTCGGCAACCGCATCGTCCGGGGTTCGCCCGATCCGATATTCCAGGACAATATCCTGCGAATACTGTCGATGTTCTTCACGATCTTCATGCATTCCACGGTCGTCTACAACAGGAAGGTCATCGAAGAGAGCGTTCTATTTTATGACGAAAGCTACAAGCATGCCGAGGATTTCGACCTGTTCAGGCGGCTGACCGACCGCTACCCGGCGGCCATGATCCCCGAAAGCCTGATCGCCTATCGTATCCATGACGACAGCGTGACCAACAGGCACAAGCGCGAAATGCGCAGGACCCATTTGAAGATCGTCGCCGAGAACCTCGAGCGCGAAGGGCTCGCACAAGAGACGCAAGGCCTGCGCGACATCGGTGAGGTCCTGTCGATGGACACGGTTCGCCGTGCCGCCGAATGGATCCTTGCGCTGGAAGAAAGGATTTCGGCACTGCCAGCCGAGACGAGGCCGAGTTACCAGGCCGGCACGCTGAACCTGTTCTATTTCCACTACCAGCTGATATCGGGGGAAAGGCAGCCGCTGCTGATGCACGAATTCCTGACGCGGACGGCGAAATGGAACCTCATCCGGCGGCGCGAGCAGTACGTGTTTCGGACCGGTGCCTTCGCGCCGCGCTTCAGTCTCGCCTCGATGTCGGTCACCAGGCAGGTGGATGCCCTGTCGCGGTATCTGCAGTCCGTGCCGGCCGCGGCGGTTTTGCCTTCGAACCAGTTGAGCTAGCAACGCATGTTCGTCAAATCGCACCAGCTCCAGCAGCGCGGCCGCTCGACGGTGCCGGCGGCCATGTCGCCGCGGCCGCAGCAAGGACCGGCGCCGGCGGTCAGCTTCATTGTCTGCACACGCGACCGTGTCGCCGTACTCGAGCCCTGCATCAGCTCGATCCAGGCCGCGTGTCGTGCCCATGCCGACTTTGCCGCCGAGCTGGTGGTTGTCGACAACGGCTCGACCGACAGCACGGCCAAACGGCTGGCCAGCATCGCCGAACTGTCGGACATCCCGTTCACCGCCATTTGCGAGCCGCGACCCGGATTAGCGGCCGCGCGCAACGCCGGGCTGGAGCGGGCGCGGGGCCGCGTGCTGGTCTTCGTCGACGATGATTGCGCTGTCCACAAGGATTATTTGCGCGATCTGCAGCGGCACTATGCGGCCGGCGAACGGGTCATCCGCGGCGGCCGCGTCGAGATCGGCGACCCCCGCGACCTGCCGTTCACCATCAAGCGGTCGCCGGTGCGCGCGCGGCTTACGCCGGATGTCCATCCCGGCGGCTTCGTGCTTGGCTGCAACATGACGATGCATCGCGATGTCGCCGCCCGTATCGGGCGGTTCGACGAACGGTTCGGCGCCGGCGGCCCGCTGCGATCGGCGGAGGATACGGACTATCTGGTGCGGGCGGTGCTGCTTGGGATTCCGGTCGAATACGTGCCCGACATGACCATCTATCACCATCACGGCCGGCGCGACCGCAAGGCCATCGAAAAGCTGCATCGCGACTACAGCATGGGCAATGGCGGGCTTTGCCTGAAGCATATCCGCAACGCGCCGTGGCTGCTTCGGCATTTCTACTGGTCGATGAGGGCGGCCTTGCGCGAATTGGGGAAAGGCCCGCTGTTCGACCGTGAACTCCAGCTGTCGCACTGGCCGATCATCGGCATGAACTTGCTGGGCGCGGCCAAGTTCGCGGTGCTTTTGCTGGCGAAATCCCCCGAAACGACGGAAATGCGACAGGAGCAACAGGCAAATGCCGAGGCAAGGTGATCCGCCATCATGCGACTGATGCCGCCCAGCCTACCGATGCTGCGCCGCGCGCTCGGGCAAAAACAGTTGCGTCTGCTTCCGGCCGTGGTGGTGCTCGGGCTGCTCAGCGCCGCGCTTGAAGGCTTCGGCATCGGCCTGATCATCCCGTTGCTGAACATAATCATGGGGCAACAGGGGCAGACCGGCATGGCTGGCTTTTCCGCCGTCTTCCAGCATGTCGGATCGAGCTTGAGCGAGCGCGACCGGCTGATCGTCATATCGGTCGCCATCCTCGGCTCGATCGTGCTGAAGAACCTGTTCGCTTTCGCCAACACGCTGCTGACCACCTTTATCTATGGCAAGGCAAGCCATTCGATCCGCAGCGCGCTGTCGGAGCGGCTGCTGCGGGTGGGCTACCCATTCTTCCTGCAGCAAAGCCCGGGACGGCTGCTCAACATCATCTCCAACGAATCCTGGCGGGCCTCGGATGCCATCCAGATCACGTTGGGGGCAATCGTCAATGCATCGGCCGCAATCATCCTATTGGCCTTCCTGCTGCTCCTGTCGTGGCAGATGACGCTGCTGGTGACGCTGGGCCTGGCGCTGGTCCAGGTCGCGCACGCCGTGCTGTCGGCCAATCTGAAGGCGCCGAGCCGCAGCGTCGCCTCCCGCAACAGCCAGCTCGCATCGCAGATGCTGCATCTGGTGCATGCCGGGCGGCTGATCCGCATTTTTGGCCAGGAGCAACGCGAGAAGGCGGCATTCGACCAGGCATCGGATGCGGTGCGCCGGGCGGCGTTCGTGCTTTTAACCCGCCAGGGAGCTTTGCCGCCGCTGACCGAGGTTCTGCACGCCATGCTGTTCCTGGCGGTGGTGATCGGCGCCTGGTTCGCCAATGTTTCCTTCCCGCTGATCGTCGCCTTCGTCATCCTGCTCTACAGGCTGCAGCCCTACATGCGATCGTTGCAAATGGCCTGGAGCCAGCTGCAGGGCCTCAGCGGATCGCTGGAAGAGGTGACGTGGATGCTGGACCCATCCGACAAGCCAGCGCCGCCGCAAGGCAGCGCAGCGTTCCCCGGGCTCAGCCAAGGCATCAAGTTCGAGGACGTCACCTTTACCTATTCCGGCTCGGAGCAGCGCGCGGTGGTGCTGCATGCGGCGAGTTTCGATATCCGTAGCGGCCGCTCGACCGCGCTGATCGGCCGGTCGGGCGCCGGCAAGACGACGATCGTCAACCTTTTGTGCCGCTTCGTCGAACCGGATAGCGGCAGGATCCTCGT
This sequence comes from Mesorhizobium sp. M1006, assembly GCF_040318825.1. Lineage (NCBI taxonomy): Bacteria > Pseudomonadati > Pseudomonadota > Alphaproteobacteria > Hyphomicrobiales > Phyllobacteriaceae > Mesorhizobium > Mesorhizobium sp. M1006. The sequence goes on along the minus strand of NZ_JAMYMZ010000020.1, from coordinate 92,699 downwards.
CGATGGATCGCCGCTGGACCGCATAGACCCCGGCCAGTGGCGAAAGCACATCGCGCTTGCCAGCCAGGAGCTGGAGCTGGTCGACGGCACGATTTTCGACAACATCATCTACGGCCAGGACGCGGCCTCGGCCGATGACGCCGAGCGCGCGGCAAAACTGGCCGAAGCGCATGGCTTCATCGAGCAACTGCCGCAGGGTTACTGGACGGTCGTCGGCTACCGCGGCGTCAATCTCTCGGCGGGACAGCGACAGCGGATCGCGCTGGCCAGAGCGCTGGTGCGCGATCCCGATATCCTGATCCTGGACGAAGCCACCAATGCGGTGGACGGCCTGTCGGAAGCGGCAATCGTCGAGACGCTCAAGTCGCGGGCCGGCCGCCGCACTACCATCGTCATCAGCCATCATCGCAGCACCATCTCGTTCTGCGACGACGTCGTGATCCTGAGCCACGGCCGTGTGAAAAAGCAGGCGCCGTTCGCCGCGCTTGCGACGCTCAGCATGGACGAGCTTTACCAGCACGAGGCGCTGGAAGGCTGAGGGCGACCCGCTGCGTGCGCGCGCTGGGAGGTCGTCTCGGATGTCAAGCCGGGTCAAGCATCTCAGGGGCGAGGAAGACCTCCGCCATACGTCTCTACGGGGTTTCTGGGATGATGAGTGATCCCGAGCTTACCCGCTTTTCATCTGGAGCGTACAGAACCAAGGGTCCGCCTGCCAAATCCAGCAATGGCAGGCGGACCCTAATCAGCGCATGAAGGGACTGATTCTGCGCCGATGTCTCCTCGAGGAGGTGACGCCTTCAACTGAAGACGGGCGCAGTTGTTCCCGACGCCGGCCGTACACAAGACCATTGCGCAGGCAGGTCAGACTTAGGTCCCTGTAAACGCGCATCGCTGGCTGGAGTGAACATCGGATCGGCTCGGTGGTAGCGAAACTTCGGCCGGAGATAGATGCAGCCATCGGGTCCCGGAGCATGACCGGCTCGGCGCTGATCATGGGCGGCGATCTGTCCCCGCACGACTGATGCCGAGGGCGCTTGCAGTCCTGCGGAATACGCATCCACCAGCGCCAGTGAAGTTGTCCAAGCGGTACGCAGCGGTCGTCAAGCTGTTGCTAATATGCAGCACAGGCAGCGCTCTATGAACGGCGTCGCTTTGGAACCGCTACCTCCGACCAACCGTTAGTGTCACAATGACAAACCAAAAAGTGAGGCTGACGATGGACCCGCTGCAAAACAACACGTTGGAGATCTGGTGTCTTGCGGCCGTTCCGCTGTCGCTGCTCCTCACGGTGTTATTAGCCGGATTTATCCTTTAGCCGGACCCAACGGGGCCGGCTGCGGACCGGGGCCTGGAAGATGAAAATGCCGGCCATTTAGGCACGCTAGGCGTCTCGGACACCCCGTAGCACCAGGCCGTGGCAGCCTTTCCAACATTGCCATCATAATCGGCTCTTTCGACCGGTCCGGTCCGCAGCGATTGCTCGCAGGCCCGTTGCGAGGGCGAGCATGCGAGCTCGTACGTTTTTTACACAATCTCTGATTGGTGGACTCGCCCGCCGCCATCGACGTTAATTTTGCGTTAGCGACAGGAGGGGGAGATCGCTAAAGGGAGGAAGAAAATGAAAGAAAACTACGATCTGACGATCGACTACGCCGACGAACCTTACGACAACAAGCCTTACGATCTAGCCACATTCGCAAGGAAGCACGGGCTCAACATTCGAGCCGCCGAGCTTCTTCTTTTCGCCAAAGGCCCGTCTCGAGCGGCCTGCGATGCCGCGGCGAGGGCTTTTCTCGCCGCAGTCGCCGCACAAGCTATGAGACAATCGGCGCGGTAAGTCTCACAAACCATTGCTGACACGGCCTGCCGTGTCAGCAACCCGACGCACAGCGCTGGAAATTCCAGGCCGTTTCCAACAAGATGCCTGAGCATCCGGGAACGGCCTGAAATGTGCAATCTCTACAACATCACGACCAGCCAGGAGGCCATCCGCCAGTGGACCCGCGCCTTGCGCGACATCCTCGGCAATCTCGAACCCTCCATCGACATCTATCCCAACCAGCCCGGCCCTGTGGTGCGCAACACGCCGGACGGCGAACGCGAATTGGCCAATCTGCTGTGGGGCATGCCGACGCCACTGGAGCGGGTCAAGGGCAAGGCCGACTATGGCACCACCAATATCCGCAATCCGCAATACGGCCACTGGCAGCAATATCTCGGCATCGAGAACCGCTGCGTGGTGCCCGTCACCAGCTTCGCCGAGCCCAGCCCGACGCCCGGCGACAAGGACCCCGAGACCGGCATTCAGCGCAACTACTGGTTTGCACTCGGCGAGGACCGCCCGCTATTCTTCTTTGCCGGCCTGTGGACGCGCTGGCATGGCCTTCGCAAGGTCAAGGACGGCCCCGCCGATCACCAGGTCTATGGCTTCATGACGACCCAGCCCAACGCGCTGATCTCGCCGATCCACGAGAAGGCGATGCCGGTGATCCTGACCACGCCGGAAGAAACCGAGGCCTGGCTCACCGCGCCATGGTCGGAGGCAAGGCACCTGCAGCGCACGGCGCCCGATGACGCGCTGGTGATCGTCGAAAAACCGGCGACACAGATCAAGTTTCCGCAGCAGGCGCCGGCGCAAGGCTCGTTGTTTTAGCGCTTGAATTTCTGCAGCACCCAGATGTAGCCCTTGGGTGGATGGTCCTGGTCGATGAACTGCGTCTTCACCGTCGTGTCCTTGCGGCTGCATCGTTTGCACCTGAACCTGATCGCTTCCAGCGGCTTGTTCCAGCCCACCACCTGGGCCACGTCATTCGCCCTGAAGCGTCCGACATGGTAGCAATGGCCGCACTCCACGATAAGCAGCATGTTGGCCTTGGCGGCACGCCCAACGCTGTCCATCGGCCCGGCCATGGCTCATTTCCGGGTCGAGTAATCCTCGGGCAGCGGAAGCAGGCCAAGCTCCGCCATCCGATAATCGGGCTCCTTCTCCGCGACGCTGGCCAGCACCTCGTGCAATTTCTCGACAAGCCCGCAAAGCTGCCAGAACAGCTCGCCATGCGCCTGCAGATGCAGCTGCGACGACAGCACCGTCTTGCGCAGGCTCAAAGCGTCCCTGATGATCGCCCCCGCATCCCTCGCCGACAGCCTGTCAAACCGGCTTTTTCGTCTGCCCATCGCGGCTCTCCTCGATTTGTGAGCAACCGCCCCGCTTACTGACAAATAGGAAGGCATTCCTCGCAGAGTCAATTCGCTCTTGACATTTTTGTTCCCGTTTTGTTCTGTCTCAACAGAAACTAATGGAGGCATCGAAGCGACAGCACGCCGCCTCAATGCCTCTTGAAATACTGCACCTCACGTTCGTGCTTTTCGGCGGCCTCGCGGGTATCGAAGGTGCCGAGATTGCGGCGCTTGCCGGTCTTTTCGTCCTTCTTGCGCGAATAGAGGCGGTATTTTCCGTCTTTGAGTTTTCTGATCATCTGTCACTCCCCGAGGCGCTGCTTCCCCTTGAGGTTGCGCGCGGCTTGTTCGATAGCCGCCCTGTCGTTGCCCAGCCTGTCGATCAGCTCCTGCGCCTGTTCGCCCGATATGCCGGTGCGCACCGCCAGGGCCTCCACCGTCAAGACGTCGGAGCTCGCGACCTCGCGGGTTTCCGGCAGGGCATCGCCTGCCGTCAGCGGCAGGGCTGCCTCCCTGTCGATCTCGGCCTCGGCCCGGTGCCAGTGCCGCTCGGGATCGCCATGGATCCCGCCTTCGCGTTCCCAGATCTGGTATGCGCGCTCACGAATCTTGTCTTCCCGGTCGTCGCCCATGTTGATTTCTCCTTTGGGTATCGGATGAACGCCGCGCCAACCCGAACGATCCAAGAAATCTGCGTGATCGTTGGGTGGGGTCGCACAAGGCGCCATGCACTGCGGCCGCCAGCCACCCCACGGCCTGCCTACTCGCACTGCCGGCGCGGCCCGCCCGAATACGGCTGATAGCTGTTGTCCTCCGGTCGATATGACCGGTAGCGGCTGAAGCAGTATTGCACGTGGTCGAATGAGAGCTCGGCGGCGCCGGGTTCATCCGATGGCGCGTAGCCCGCCACCGACGACGTATCGCTCGCCTCGAAATAGCTGCCGTCATCGGCGGCGCCGAGATAGGGCGAGATGCAGGGGCGCTGTTGTCCGCTGTAGGATGTGTAGTGGTTGTCGTCCGGCCTGTAGGAGCGGTAGCGGCTTGCGCACCATTCCACGTGGGCGGCGGGTAGCGTCTGCTGCTTTTCCGCTGGCGGCTGGATAGAGCCGGTCGCGGTGATGTCGGTTGTCGACGCTGCGGCATCGGCGGGTTTCGAGCTGCGATCAACTTCCGAGGTGCGAACGGGGACCGGGCGGGCCGGAAGGCGCTCGAGGCGCTGCGCGGCCGGGTTCACCGGTCGCGGGTCCCTGGTCCACAGTTCGGCGACGCTGGAGACCGGGGCGGCCGGCCGTACCGGCTTGGCTATCAGAAGCCAGGTGGCGAAGGCGAGGCCGCTGGCGAATACGGCAAGCGTCAGCACGAAGCCGCCAAAGATTGCGAACAAGGCTTTCATGCCGCGCTCCTTCGCCTCCCGGTTAAGGAAATGCGGGGGTGGGGAATCCGGTTCCAGGAAGAGGGTGGGGGCAGGGCACTAAAGGAGGACCCCTCTCTCCGTCTCGACTACGCCGAGACACCTCTCCCGCTTTGCGGGGCGAGGACCCAAGGCCCCTTAGGCGGCTTTCAGTGCAGGCCGAATTCGCGCAGCAGTTCCTCGCGGTAGCGTACGAAGCGGCTTTCGCTGCGCTCGCGCGGGCGGGGCAGGTCGATGTCGATCAGCCGCGCCGCGCCGCCTTCCTCCTTGGGCAGGATCAGCACCCGGTCGGCGAGGTAGATCGCTTCCTCGAGGTCGTGCGTCACCATCACCATGGTGACGTTCTCCTCGCTCCAGATGCGCGCCAGTTCCTCCTGCATGCCGATCTTGGTCATCGCGTCGAGCGCGCCCAGCGGCTCGTCGAGCAGCAGGATTTCGGGCTGCACGGTCAGCGCGCGGGCGATGCCGACGCGCTGCGCCATGCCGCCCGACAGCTGCCGCGGAAACGCATCGCTGAATTCGGCGAGGCCGACGAGCGCGATATAGAAGCGCGCCCTTTCCTCGGCCTCCGCCTTGGGCACGCCGCGCACTTCGAGACCGAAGGCGACATTGCCGAGCACCGTCAGCCAGGGCAGCAGGCGCGGTTCCTGGAAAATCACCGCACGCTCGGCGCCGACGCCGTGCACCGGCTTGCCGTCGATGGCGACGCCGCCGCTGTCGGCGGCCTCCAGCCCGGCTAGGATGCGCAGCAGCGTGGTCTTGCCCGATCCGCTGGCGCCGACGATAACAAGGCATTCACCCGAGCGGATGTCGAGGTTGAGGGTCCTCAACACGGCGAGCGAGCGCCCACTGATGCTGAACGATTTGGACAGGTCGCGTATGCTGACCTGACCGCCGCTTGTGCTGCTCATCGCGCTCGTCTCCCAACTGGTTGGTCGGTTGCTTTTGTCAGTTGGTCTTGGTTTCGCCCGGCCGGTAGAGGATGTCTGTTGCCTTCAGCTTGCCCTTTGGCAGGCGGCCGTCGCGCTCGAGCACGCTGACCCAGAAGTCGATGTCGCGGTCCGTCGCCTTGGCGCCCTGGCGCAGGCCGAAGCCGGTCCAATAACGCGCCAGCTCGCCGTTTTCGCCGCGCTTGTCGAGGATGTTTGCCAGCACCTTGCGCGCTTCGTCGGGGTTCTGCAGCGACCAGTCGGAGGCGCGCGCCGATTGTTCGACGAAGTTGCGGGCGGCGTCGGGATGCGCGGCGATGAAGTCGCGCCTGAGCACGACGAAGCCGCCGGCCAGCTCGCCCAGCACGTCGGTGTCGTTGAACACGCCACGCACACCGCCATTGTCGACCAGCGCCCCGGCAAACGTCGCCTGCCAGTAGCCCAGCGCCGCGATGTCGACCTGGCGGGAGCGCAAGGTCTGCTCGAGCTGCGGTCCGGGCACGACGACGAGATTGGCGGCATCCGGCGACAGGCCGACGCTGTGCAGCGCCTCGCGCACGGTATAGTCGAGATGGGCGCCGAGCGTGTTGACGGCGATGGTCTTGCCGGCAATGTCAGCGATCGATTTGATCGGGCTGTCGTCGAGCACGTAGAAGACGCTGCGCACCTTGCTGTTGATGCCGTTGCTCGGATAGACGGCGACGAAGTCGTTGCCGCCGGAGATCGAGTTGATCACGGCGGCGGTTGCAGCCGAGCCGATATCGACGCTGCCGGAGGCGAGCGCAAACAATGATTCCGGGCCGCCGCCGGAATAGCCGACATTCTCGACCTCGATACCGAGGCCTTTGAAATAGCCGAGCTCGGCGGCCAACTCATGCGGAGAGATGCTGCCACGGCTGGCGAGGGAGCGGAACTTGACGGGTGCCGCTTCGGCAAAGGCGAAGCGCGGCAGGCCGGCGGTGAGAAGGCCGGCGGCGAAGGGCGCGCCGGCAAGCAGGGAACGGCGGGAGATTTTCATGGTCCGGGTCTTTCCTGATTTGAGTTCTGGCCTGGTTGAGATTGGTAAGCGCGGGTGGTCAGTCGACGGCATTGCTCCAGCGGCAGAGCCGGCGCTGCAGGCTGACCAGCGCCTGGTTGGCGATCAGGCCGAGGCCGGCGAGGATGACGATTGCCGCAAACATCAGCGGGATCTGGAAATTGTATTGCGCGTTCATCACCTGGAAGCCGATGCCCTTGTTGGCGCCGATCATTTCGGAAGCGATCAACAGCAGCAGCGCCGTGGTGGCGCTGAGCCTAAGCCCAACGAAGATCGACGGCACGGCGCCGGGCAGCACGACGCGACGGAAGACGGTGAGCTGCCTGGCACCATAGACGCGGGCCATCTCCAGCAGTTTCGGATCGACTTGCTTGACGCCGCCGATGGTGTTGAGCAGCAGCGGGAACAGCGTCGCCCAGAAGATGACGAATACCTTGGACGCTTCGCCGAGCCCAAGCAGCAGGATAAAGACGGGATAGAGCGCCAGCGCCGAGGTCTGGCGGAAGACCTGCAGGATGGGATCGAGCGCGGTCTCGACCGTGCGCACCTGACCCATGAACAGGCCAAGCGGGATGGCGACCAGCACGGCGGCCGCGAAAGCGAGACCGGCGCGCTGCAGGCTGATGGCGATGTCGCTGAGCAGAGTGCCGCCGACCAGCCCCTTCCAAAGTGCCGCGACAATCATGTCGATCGGCGGCAGCACGGCCGCGTTGACCCAGCCCGCGCTGCTCGACACTTGCCAGATTGCGAGGAAAGCGATGAGGACGCCGTAGCGCGACAGGAAGCGGATGCCCGCCCGGCCACCGAGGCGCAGGAAGTCCGTGCCGAGGCTTGTCGTGCTGTCAGGCGTGCCGAGGCTGGCGGCCTGTTCGATGTGCTGCAAGGTCATCGTGTTGCCTCCTGCTTGGAAAATATCGGGCTTCTCGGGATTATTCGGCGGCCAGCACCGCCGAGCGGGCGGCGGTCCAGGGGTTTTCCGGCCGCCTGAGGCCGAGGTTCTCGCGCAACGTCCTGCCTTCATAGGCGGTGCGGAACAGGCCGCGGCGCTGCAGCTCGGGAATCACCAGCTCGACGAAGTCGTCGAGCCCGCCGGGCAGCCAGGGCGGCAGGATGTTGAAGCCGTCGGCGGCTTCGTTGCCGAACCATTCCTCCAGCTGATCGGCGACCTGCGTGGCGCTGCCGATGACGGTATAATGGCCGCGGGCCGTTGCCACCCATTGGTAGAGCTGTCGGATGGTGAAGTTGTGCTCGTCGGCAATCTGGCGGATCAGCGCCTGGCGGCTCTTCATGCCTTCGGTCTCCTTGCTCGGCGGCAGCGGTCCATCGAGCGGATAGCCGGTGATGTCGAGCGTCTGGCCGGCCAGCCCGTTGAGCAGGGCGACGCCGTCTTCGGGCAGGATGAGATCGTTCAGTTGCTGGTACTTGGCGCGCGCTTCTTCTTCGGTGCGGCCGACGAAGGGTGCCACGCCCGGCATGATCAGCACCTGCTCGGGATCGCGGCCGACGGCCGTCACGCGCGCCTTGATATCGCGATAGAATTCCTGCCCCGACGCCAGGTTCTGATGGGCGGTGAAGATGACTTCCGCCGAGTGGGCGGCGAGCTTGCGACCGTCTTCCGATTGCCCCGCCTGCACCACGACCGGGTGCCCCTGCACCGGGCGCGGCACGTTGAGCGGCCCTTTCACGCTGAAATGCGCGCCCTTGTGGTCGATGTCGTGGAGCTTGTCCTTGTCGTAGAAGCGCCCCGATTTCTTGTCGCGGATGAAGGCATCGTCCTCCCAGCTGTCCCACAGCGCCTTGACCGTCTCGACATGCTCATGCGCGCGGGCATAGCGCTCGGCGTGGGCAGGCTGCGTCTCGCGATTGAAGTTGCGCGCTGTTTCGTCGCCGGCCGAGGTGACGACGTTCCAGCCGGCGCGGCCATTCGACAGATGATCGAGCGAGGCGAATTTGCGGGCGAGCGTGTAGGGCTCCTCGTAGGTGGTCGAGGCGGTAGCGATGAAGCCGAGATGCGTAGTGAGCGGCGCCAGCGCAGCAAACAGCGTCACTGGCTCGAAGCCAGCGATCTTGGCGTTGCCGCCTTCGCGGGCGCCGAGCCCGACCGTCAGATTGTCGGCGAGGAAATAGGCATCGAACAGGCCGCGCTCGGCGATCAGGGCGAGCTGCTTGTGGAACTCGAAATTGGTGGCGCCGTCGGCCGGCGCCTCGGGGTGGCGCCAGGCGGCGATATGTTGTCCGCCGCCGGGCAGGAAAGCGCCCAGTTTGATTTGCCTGGATTTGGTGGATCTGGTCATCGCGGCGTGCTCCTGGACGGATCGGAAAGGGGATCTCGGGTCAGTGGTGCGTTCAGGCGGCAAGGCCGACGCCGTAGGGCACCCCGGTTACCCGGCATGCCTCGGCGACCGCCTGCCGGGCGCGGGCGTGGATGGCTTCGGACACCAGAACACCATTGGCAAAGTCCTTGTCGGAGGCGTAGATCGCGGTCGGTACGGTCAGCGCCTCGAAGAAGCCGAACAGCGGCCGCAGCTGGTGCTCGACGATCAGCGAATGGCGCTCGCCGCCGCCGGTCGCGGCGAGGATGACGGGCTTGCCCCTCAGCGATGACGGATCGAGCAGGTCGAAGAAGTGCTTAAAAAGCCCGGTATAGCTGCCTTTGAAAGTCGGCGAGCCGGCCACCAGGATGTCGGCGCCCAGCAGCCGTTCGACGATGTTGCGCGCCGCGGGGTCGAGGTCGCCGAGGCGCCTTGCCTGCGGCAGGGACGCGCCGAGATCCTCGATGTCGAAGACGGCCGAGGCCGCGCCGATGCTTTCGGCGGCCTGCTCGACAATGTGGCTGACGAACGCCTTGGTCTTCGATGGCCGGGTCAAGTTGCCCGACAGCCCCACCACGAGCTTTTTCGACATTCCTGGCTCCCTCTCAAGCGCTCTATTTTAGGATCTTGGGTCTAGCGATCTATGTTAAATCTAGAGAGTTTGTAGAATTAAGAGAGTGAGAAAATTTCAAAAGTAGCGCATTGGGCGAACGGAGTTTGCGGCACATCGCCTGCAATTGGTTCATTCAATGCGCCGCAGCGCGCTGAAAACCCGCCACAGCGCCTTCAGCCGCGATGGCGCAGCGCGTCGGACAGAGCGCATGAAGCCGGCCGGACATATAAGGCAAGTCGCCCTCGGACGCTCTCGGCGCGACGTCGAGGAACTATGTCCCGATACCACAATCCTCGACGGCCTAGCGGTCCTCGGGGAGGATGCAAGCGAGGCACAGGCCACGGCGCTGGAGCGGCTCCGCGGCATGCAGTGAGTCAGGTCAATTTGATTCAAATCCGGCTGTGGATATTTGCTTTTGGCTAAATCGAGGCGGTCATCTTGCCGGCGGGCGGGCAACAGGGAGATGCCTATGACAAGCGACTTTGCCGCCGCACACCTGCACCTTGAACGAGCCTGCCACTATTTGAGCGGCGAGGACGAGACGAGCCGCACGGCTCGTGCGGCTCTGGATCTCCTGATCGATGCAATTGTCGCAGCGCAATACAAGCGGCCGGTGGGAGATGTTGTGGAGTTTCCAAGGCAGGCAAAGCTGGGGCAATCCGCAAGCGGGAACGGGTAATCCAACTAGCGGCGTCCCTTGTCCTGCCGGATTTACATGAACCAGGTGGCCACCAGGCCGATCGTCGCCGAGAAGATGGCGGCGGTCGTTGCCCAACCGAGTATGTTGGTGCTGCGGCTGTTCACCTGCTCCCCCATGATCCTGCGGCTGTTCGTCATCAGCATGATGAGCAGCAACAAGGGCGGCGTCGAGAAGCCCTGAACGATGCCGGACCAGACCAGCGCCTTCATCGGATTGAAGCCAAGGAAGTTGAGGCCGGCGGCGATCGCCGTAAAAAATCCGATGGCGAGATAAAATTTGGGTGCCTCTCGAGCCCGGGCGTGCAGGCTGTTTTTCCAGCCGATGGCTTGCGCCACGTCATAGGCAGCGCCGGCGGTCATGACAGGAACCGCGAGGAAACCGACGCCGATCACGCCTGCGGCGAACAGGACGCTTGCGGCTTGGCCGGCTAGCGGGCGCAGCGCCTCCGCCGCTTGCGCTGCCGTGTCGATATCGTGGTGGCCCGCCTTGTAGAGCGTAGCACCCGTCGACAGGATGATGAAATACATGATGAGATTTGAAAACGTCATGCCTATGAGGATGTCCCGGCGCGAGCGGCGGAGTTCGCCGGCGGTGGCGCCCTTCCTTTGCCTGAGCGTCGTTCGCCCCTGGGCAATCTCCTCCTCGACCTCCTCATTGGACTGCCACGTGTAGAGATAGGCGGACAGCGTGGTGCCGATGATGGCGACCAGGATCGACAGGAACTCGCGGTTGAATTCGATCCTTGGAAGCAGCGTTCCGCGCAGCACCGCCGCGGCGTCCGGTTTGGCCAGAATGGCGGCACCGACATAGGCGAGCAGCGCCAACGCCAGCCAGCGAAAGATGTTGCGGATCAAAGTATAGGAGCCGAAGACCTGGAGGGCGAAGATGAGGGCGGCGACGAACAGCACGATCAGCGGAATGGGAAGCGGCACGAATATGTTGATCGCCGCCGCCATTCCACCAAGATCGGCCGCTGCCTCGATGGTGTTGCCGACGAGCACACCCAACAGCACCGACCAGAGCAGCCACCGCGGGTAGAAGTCCTTGATGACGTGGAACAATCCGCGCCCCGACACCTGGCCGAGCTTCGACGACAGGTAGACGACCGCGTACATCATCGGCAACGTCACCGGAGCCGTCCAGAGCAGGTCGGGTCCGAAACGGGCGCCGGCACTGGCATAGGTGCCTATTGCGGAACAATCGTCGTCGGCCGCCCCTGTTATCAGTCCGAGGCCGAGCGCTCGTCCTATGCCGCCTTTGCCCTCCTTCGGTGGGATGGAATGATCGGAACCGGCCTGCCTCATTGCGACGGGACCGGGTTGCGAACGAAAGACGCGGCCTGCCATGCAATAATGGTAAGGATCGGTCGCGGCGCTGGTCTCATTTTGCTTCCTTCAACAACTTGCCCAAACCCGGCGTGCCATGACTTGTTCCGCGACGACGGGACAGGGGTTTTGTCTCAGGCAAAAAAGTTCGGGTTGACCGCTTCCGAACGCGAAGCGACTATCCGTTCGAGGCGAAGATCGCAGGAGGAAATGCAATGGACGAGCCCGGTCAGTGGCGCCACATGTCGAGCGCGCCAAGGGACGGCAGCAGAATCCTTGTCACGGTTCGGCCGTCCGAACAGGGTCCGGCCGAGGTCGACATGGCTTACTGGGCCCGCGCCGATCAGTTCGGCAGCGAAGGCTGGCGCGCCTCCGACTCGTCTCCAGGACGCATCGTCGAATATGCCGAACCCGAACTGAAGTGCTGGATGCCGCTGCCGTCGGCCAATCTCAGCAAGGGATCGATGCCTAGCCCCTGGGAGGGCGAAGATGTGCCGCTGGTGGATGGCTCCGGGATATGAGCGAGCGGGAAGGGTAGTTTTGATCGCTGGCGGGACAGCGCCCCCCTCTGGCCTGCCGGCCATCTCCCCCTCAAGGAGGGAGATTGGCCCTCATCGCGGCCTTCGCTAATCTCCGACGCTGCAAGAAGGGCGCGGCTATTGAAGCTGCCGATCTCCCCCTTGAAGGGGAGATGTCCGGTAGGACAGAGGGGGGTGTGAAGGAATGCCAACGTCCCGGTTGGCCCGCCTCGTTAGAACAGGAATGCGGCCGTGGCGGGGTTCGGGCCGGTGCGGCCGTCGGGCGAATCCATGCCCCGGATAAGCTCGAGGTCCTTCGCTTCCAACTCGAAATCGAAGACATCGAAATTGGCGGCGATGCGGTCCTGGTGGATCGACTTTGGAATGACGATCAGCCCTTCCTGAAGGTGCCACCTGACGATCGTCTGCGCCACCGACTTGCCGTGTTTCCTGGCGATGCTTTCAAGCGTCGGATCGCTCAACAGCCGGCCGCTGCCCAGTGGGCTCCAGCTCTCGATGCGGATGTTGTGCCTGTCGTGGAATTCACGTTTGTCACGCTGCTGGAAGCGGGGGTGGAGCTCGATCTGGTTGACGGTCGGCGTGACGCCGGTCTCGCCGATGATCCGTTCGAGGTGGTCCTGGTTGAAGTTCGAAACGCCGATCGACTTGATCCGGCCTGATTGCCTGAGTTCGATCAGCGTCTTCCAGGCCTCGACATATCTGTCCTGGCTGGGCACCGGCCAGTGGATCAGGAACAGGTCGATCTGTTCGATGCCGAGCTTGCTCATCGTCTCGTCGAAGGCGCGCAAGGTGGCGTCGCGCTGATGCGCGCCGTTGCGCAGTTTCGAGGTGATGAACAACTCGCTTCTCGGCACGCCGGCCGAGCGGATCGCCTGCCCGACACCTTCCTCGTTCTGATAGCCTTCGGCGGTGTCGATCAGCCTGTAGCCGGCCTCGATTCCCCAGCGCACCACCTTGGCGGTGATGGCTGGATCGACCTGCCACACGCCGAGGCCGATTTGCGGAATGGCGGAGCCGTCGTTCAATCTGATTTGTTCAGGTCTATTCAGGGTAATCTGTTCAGGCATGTTCAGGTCCTTCTGCATCGTTCCGCCCGGCGCAGGCTCTATCTAGTCTGAATGGCCGCCAAAGCCAGTCGATATCAGGAGAATGTGAGGAGACGGACGTGAAGCGCTGATCCTCCGCTTCGGGCCGACAGCTCTCTGTGACCCACGGACTCCAGGGAACTCTATACAGGACGACCCCACTATCGCGGATTCTGTGGTATTCTGTGGACTATCCGAGGAGGCGACTGCGTTGACCAACAGCTTGGAAGCCGAAGGGGCAAGAGACTGGTCGCCCCTGCTGGTCGCGGCAGAACAAGGCGATGCGGAGGCGGTTCGATCGGAATTGGCGGCTGGCGCCGACATCAATCAGTCGGACGACGGCGGCTGGTCTGCACTTCACCTTTCAGCCCTCAATGGCCGCACAGCTGTGGTGGAGGCGCTGATCGAAGACCCGGAAATCGACGTGAATGCCAGAAACAAGTGGAAGAGCACGCCCTTGAGCCTTGCGTCGGCCAAGGGACATTACGCGTGTATCGCAGTCCTCGTGAGACACCCCCAAATAGAGATCAACGCGCGAGCTGACTACTACGGCAGAACGGCTCTTATCGAGGCGGCGAAGAACGGGCATCTCGAAGTCGTCAAGTTGCTCGTGGAGAATGGCGCGGAAGTAAATCTGACCGACAAGACGGGGAGAAACAACGCGCTCATCGAGGCTATCAAGGGGCGGCACTACGAGATCGCGGAATACCTGCTGGATTCTGGGAAAGTGAGCTTTATCAACAAAGAGATGAGGCTAAACGCCCTGATCTGGGCTGGCAGCTGCCACAACTCTCAGCTTATCGAAAAGCTGGAAGCCGCGATCCACAGTTTCTTCAACGGCAAATAAGGGCCTCGCCCTTACTGTCGCGGGGCGCGTCCGTATCTCCCGTCACGTCGACACGCTCGATGGCGCAAACGGCCCCGCGGCGCTTCACAAAAATTATTCAACCAAACGGTTGACTATCTCAAAGCGTGCGTCTATATTCAACTACATGGTTGAATTAGAGACACCCCAGATGGACGCGGTTTTTCACGCCCTTGGCGACGCCACCCGGCGGCACATGCTTCGCGATCTCGCCGATGGCGAGAAAACGGTAAGCCAGCTGGCGGAACCCTTCGCGATGTCGCTCGCGGCGGCCTCCAAGCACATCAAGGCGCTGGAGAACGCAGGGCTTATTCGTCGAGAGGTGAGGGGCCGCACGCATCTGTGCCGACTAGCCCCTGGACCGCTGGCCAGCGCCCATCAGTGGCTCAGCTTCTACGAGCGCTTCTGGACCGGTCGTCTCGATGTTCTCGAACGCCTTCTTCGCGAAGAGGACGCACGCAAAGCCCAGGATGAGTCCAGGAAATCGCCCAACCCGAAAGAAGGAGACGAGCAATGAACCAGATGAGAACCATCGACGCCTATGGCGAGCTGAGCGAGCCCGCCACGTTCACCATCCAGCGCCTCTTGCCCGGCCCCATCGAGCGCGTCTGGGCCTATCTCACCGAGAGTGACTTGCGCCGGCAATGGATGGCCGCGGGCCAGATGGAAATGAAGGCCGGCAGCTCGTTCGAATTGGTCTGGCGTAACGACGAGCTGACGGACCCGCCTGGCCAGCGCCCCGCGGGCTTTCCCGAAGAGCATCGGATGGAGGGCCGGATCACCGAACTCGATCCGCCGCGCAAGCTTTCCATCACCTGGGGAAACACCGGCGGCGTCTCCTTCCTGCTGGAGGCGAAGGGTAACGATGTGCTGCTCACCGTCGTTCATCGCCGCCTGCCGGAACGTGCAATCCAGCTCAACATCACGGCCGGCTGGCACATACACCTCGACCTGCTGGCCGCCCGCCTGGCGGGCAAGACGCCGACCTCGTTCTGGGACGGCTGGAGCCGCCTGCGGGAAGAATACGACCGCCGCCTGCCGGCCTGATGTAACTCGCGGCGGCCATCCCTGAGGTCGCCGCCAGCAACACGAAGCAACGCTGAAACGATGAAACGTGCTTGCATCCCGCAAGCCTGATGGAGGAAGTCATGCGCAAATTGATCGCTGGAATGAAGATTTCCGTCGACGGCAAGATGGAGGGGCCCGAGGGTTATGCCGATTGGGTCGACGCGTGGTCGGACGAATACGGCCTGACGCCGCAAATCGACGCTTGCCTGCTTGGCAGCGTCATGTATGCCGGCTACGAGCGCTACTGGAGCGCCATCCAGAACGAGCCCGACAAGCCGCTGCCGATGACCGGCAAGTTACCGAAGCCGGCCGAGCTCGAATGGGCCAGCTTCGCCGCGCAGACGCCGCATTATGTGCTGTCGAACACAATGACTTCGGCGGCCTGGCCAAAGACGCGCTTCGTGCGGAATTTCGAGGATATCGCTGCGCTGAAACAGCAGCCCGGCAAGGACATCTACCTTATGGGCGGCGCCCGAATTACCGCGAGCCTTATCGATGCCGGGCTGGTCGATGAACTCAGGCTGATCGTCTATCCGCTGCTCGCCGGTGACGGAAAGGCGCTGTTTGGAACGGCGAAAAATCGTCGTGGGCTCGAACTGCGCAAGGTCGAACAGCTTTCGGACGGCCGCGTCGGGCTGGTTTACGGGATCGGCTAAAGCGCGTCGCATTCGATCGGCCTCATGCGACGCGCTTTTTCGCGGCGTGCATTAGCGCCAACGTCAGGCAACGGCACCGCGGCAGGCCCAGGCGACATTGGCAAAGGACCTCGGGCCGTCGGGCCGGCCGGCCTCATAGGCGTCGCGCATGGCGGCGTCGGTGCGCGCCCGCTCTTCCGGATCGAGCGCGGCCACATACTTGCCGAGCGGCCCTTCGCCGGCGGCAATCGGCGCCCAGTAATCACCGAAATTTTGGTAGTCCATGCGGATCATCAACTGGGTTTCCGTAACGTCGCGGAGACCCTGTTCGACAAAGGTCCGTTTCATTTCACCCGGCTGCATCATCGGCTGCGTGCAATAGCGGGCACGCAGCTGGCGTCCGCCTTCACTGAGCACCGCCACCGTGTCGATCATCATGCGCATCCCCGGCATGCCGCCGAGATGGTCCCATACCGTCGCCGCGACGACGCCGCCCGGCCGCACGACGCGGCGCATCTCGGCGACTGCCTTGCCGGCTTCGGGCACGAAATGGAGCACGAGCAGGGCTAGGGCACGGTCGAACGCGCCATCCTCAAAGGGCAGGGCGCAGGCATCCGCCTGACGGATTTTTATCCGCGGATCGGTGTTGCGTCGGATTGCCTCCTCGACGAAAACGGCCGAAAAGTCGATCGCCGCGACCTCGCCGAGGTCAGCGGCCTTGACGAGCGCGAAGGTCAGGCTGCCGGTACCGCAACCGACGTCGAGGATCTTTTCGCCGTCGGCAAGCCCCACGAAGTCGATGAACAGCGGCGCGAGTCTTTGGCTCCAGCGGCCCATGAGCTGCTCATAGCCGGCAGCATGATGAACGTTGAAACTTGAAGTCATCGAAGCCTCCTCCCAAAGCCGTATGCTAGACTTCGGCGGCCGCTGACGAAAGCCACTTTTGGCGCGTGTTGGTTCGGCAGCCCGGAGCGCGCGAAGACATCGCCGGCCGGATTTGATGGCGCCGGCCAGCCAGCCTCCGTGGCCTCGACCACCTATTCGGCGGGCAATCCGCGGCGCTTCCATTCGCTGCGCGGCACCGGATTTCCAACACGAAAGGCAAACGACACGACTCTCATCGCGTCCGGATCGACCTCGCAGCGAAAGCTCAGATCGTACCACTGCCCGTTTGCAGGGAACGGCGCACTGGCGACGTTCATGACCGTGCCGGCCTTCAGCCGATACTCAAGCAGGCTGTTTGGGAAATAGGGGGGCGACGCGTGCACCAATTGCTGTGCGAGTTCCGTGTTGCAGAGCTGACCGATCCGCACGGCGCGCGGCACATTTTTCATCGCGGTTGTCGCTACCGGATCACCGGTTGCTGATTTTGAGAACAATCTCTTCGCTTCCTGAAGCTTCAAGGGCCTTTGCACTTTGGCGACATCCGCTGGCTTGGGCTTCGGCGGCGGTGATGCGCCAGGCGACGGAGCCTGGTCTTTCCCCTCAACCGCTGTCACGGCAGGTGGCTGTGCAAGATCCTGGCTACTGGGAACTTGCGGCGCTGGCGGTTGTTCCGAACCATCCTCCGCACTGTTGCCGTCCAGAGACTTGCGAGGACCGGCGTCCTTCTCACCGAATTGGAAGACAGGTCTCTGCGCGGTGACCTCACGGCTCGTCGGCGTCTCGACCTTGGCTTCCGGCTGCTTTTCCGGCTTGGGCGGTTCAGCGGGGGACGGAGGTTTGGTTTTTTCCGGCGGTTTAGGCGGCGGCACGATATCAACTGCGATGGGCTGCTCCTTCTGCGGCTGCGGGGGCGACAGCGGCAGTGCGGACAAAAGAAGCGCGGCGGCGAGCAAATGCACGACCGCGGAGGCAGGCAAGGCCCACCCGAATACCCGGCGCTGATCCCGTATGTCGTCTCTCATTGTGACCGGTGTGTGGAATGAAATATTGGCGGCATCAAGCATCGATGCCGCCAGACGTCGAAATAACCTGTTGCGAATCGAAAGTCGGCGGCTGCAATGCGGCGCGGCATCCAATCGTGTGGCGTCGGCGTCCGCGCAGGGGACCGGGCCAGCAGCGCATGCATCAAGTCGTCATTTCAGGCGGCTAGCAGGCACGCCCTCCCGGCACGGTGTCGCCGGTTGAAATCACAGGGAAACCGATAGCCCGCCGTCAACCGCCAGCACGTGCCCGTTGACGTAAGCGGCAGCGTCGGAGGCGAGAAACACCACGGCTCCGCCGAGCTCCTCAGGCTGGGCCCAGCGGCCCGCGGGGGTTCGTGCCTCGACCCATTTGGTGAAGGCCTCGTCGTGCATAAGTGCGGTGTTGAGCTCGGTGGCGAAATAGCCGGGGGCGATGGCGTTGACGGTGATGCCGTGACGGCCCAGCTCAGCGGCAGTGGAGCGTGTCAGCCCGTGCAGGCCCGCCTTTGCCGCCACATAGGCGTGAATGGTGGGGCGGCCAAGGATCGCTGCGACCGATCCGGTGTTTATTATGCGCCCGAACTTGTTTGGCAGCATCAGGCGCACCGCGTCGCGCATCATGCGGAAGCAAGCCGACAGATTGACGGCAACCACATGGTTGAAATCCTCGTCCTGCCATTCGACCAGCGGTTTCCGATGCTGGATGCCGGCGTTGTTGACCAGAATGTCGAGGCGGCCGTGGCGTTCGACGATTCCTTCGAGCGACGCCCTTGAGATCGCCGCGTCGGTGACATCGAACGGCAGGGCTTCTGCACCGATCCTTTCGGCCGCCACGGAAAGGGCGGCCACGTCGCGGGCATTGACGATCACCGTCGCACCGTTTTCGGCAAGTGCCTTGGCCATGGCAAAACCAAGACCACGCGAGGCACCCGTGACCAATGCGACACGGCCCTTGAGCGAGAACAATTCCGGCATTGAGATCCCCTATGAAAAGGGCGGGAGTTTCCTCCCGCCCAAAAGCGCTATTTGGCGACGCAGGTGTCGGCTGTCTCCGGAGTGCAGACATCGAGGCCCGTGTAGGTCGGGTCGGCCGGCGGAGCCTTGCCCTCCTTCATGTCCTTCAGCGCCATCATCGTCTTGTAGCCCATCTCGAACGGCCGCTGACCGACCTGGCCAAGGGAGAAACCTTCCTTCATCTGGTCGATCTGTACCGGAAGCGTGTCGGCAACGACAAGGGCCAGGGCTTTCGAGGCGATCTTGTCCTTGTACGGTGCGACCGCGGCGCGGTTGGCGTCGGGGATGAACTGCGGGAAGCCACCGGTTGGGACGAATGCGTCGAGGTTCGGGTTTTTCGCCATGATATCCTCGAACTGTTGCACCGAAAGCGGGAAATCATCGTTGGTGTAGAGCGGACAGCCTTCGATTTCGGTCCAGCCGTTCTGGCCCGTCAGCCGATCCCCGGGCGAGGCCGCCGATTTGGTGCCCGAAAGTGTATCGCGAATGCCCTGCATGCGCTCGTTGTGGTTGGCCGCCGCGGCGCCGCCGGACTGGATGCAGATCGTGCCGCCTTTGGGCTTGATCTGCATGACAAGCTTGGCGAGGTTCTCGCCGATCTCATAATTGTGCGTGCCGATATAGGCAACGCGCAGATCCTTGTTTTCGGGCAGGAGATCGGAGTCCCAGGTGAGGACCGGGATGCCGGCTTCCTTGGCGGCCTGCAGCGCAACCGCCATCGCCGCGGCGTTCGATGGTGACACGGCGATGCCGTCCACCTTCTTGGCCACGAGATCCTGTACGATCTGTACCTGCTCGTCGCCGCCGCCATGCTCGCCGGGGCCGATATACATGCACTCCACGGCGCCATTGGATTCGGCCTCGGCTTTCTTGCAGCCGTCGCGTGCCTGGTCGAAGAAAGGATTGTTCATGTTCTTCGGCACCAGGGCGAAGGTGTATTTCGCCTGGGCGCCGGAAACGGCAAGCACCATTGCGCCAAGCGCGACGGCGGCCGTCAGCAGATGTTTTTTCATGTGACGTTCTCCTCCTTGGTGTGATGTCCCGCAAGCCTCCCGCCGGCGGGTTTCTAGCGGCGTTTTTTGGGCATCAAGACTGCCAGCGACGCGGCGAGAATCGATTTGCCGCCCGTTTGCATGCCCAAGAGAACCGCAAGAACGATGAAGGCGCCGACGAAGGCACCCTGCCAGTTTGAATCGATGCCGGCCATCAGCAGCGCATTCCTGATCACCTCGAGGAAGGCCGAACCGATGATCGCACCGAAGGCCGTGCCGGCGCCGCCCATGAGGCTGGCGCCGCCAATGACTGTCGCGGCGATAACGCGCAGTTCGTAGCCCTGGCCCATGGCATTTATAGCCGAACCGTTATAGCCGAGGAGCAGGAGCGAGGCGAGCGCGGCGGTGAAAGCCGAGAAGACATAGGCCTCGAATTTAATCCAGTTGACCGGAACGCCGGTGAGCCGTGCCGCCTCCTCATTGCCGCCGATGGCGAAGAGATGCCGGGCCCAGGCTGTGAAGTTGAATACGAAGCCGACAATCAGGGCCAGGATCACCATGGTCCAGAACTGTGACGACAGTTCTGGTATCCAATGCGGTGCCCAGTCGTTCGGACCATGCCGCGGCCATTTCCACTGACCGATTGCCTTCACAATCGGAGCATCGGGCCCGAACTGGTAGAGCATCTGGTTGGCCGAGAATACGACCGCCAGCGAGCGCGCGACGGACAGCATGCCGAGGGTGACCACAAAGGACGGCATCCCGACATAGGCGACAAAGAATCCGTTGACCGCGCCACAGGCCAGACCGGAGAAAAGGCCCATGGCGAAGGCGACGTACCAGGGATAATGCCAGGTGAGGAACAGGCCGGCGACGATGACCACGAGACCCATGACGGAGCCGACCGACAGATCGATACCGCCGGTGATGATGACGATCGTCATGCCAAGTGCCATGATGCCGAAAGGTGCGAAATTGCGCGTCACATTGGCGACGTTTTCAGAGGTGCCGAAGCTCGGCTCCATCGCAGTCATCAACATGACGAGCGCGATGAGCGCGATCATCACCCAGAAGGGCTGACTTGAAATCACACGTTGGAGAACTGTTTTTTCCTTGGTCGGGACGAAATCCGACATGGCCGGCCTGCCATGTTCTTCGACTGAGCCCTGAACGCCAACTGACTCCTGAACACTATTCGCCACGGATGGCCCCCGTTATCAGTCCGGTGATTTCCTCGGGCGATGTTTTGTCGGCTGGCTTGTCGGCAACTTTCGAGCCCCGCCTGAGGACGATAATGCGATCTGCCACGGCGAACACGTCAGGCATTCGGTGACTGATCAGCATGACGCCGACTCCTTGTGCTTTGAGGCGTCGGATCAGTTCGAGTACTTCCGCCACCTGGCGCACTGAGATGGCGGCCGTTGGTTCGTCCATCAGCACCAGCTTGGCATTTGAAAGCCGGGTCCGCGCGATGGCGACCGCCTGGCGCTGCCCACCCGACATCTTCCTGACGAGGTCGCGCGGCCGGGTTTCCGATTTGAGTTCCTTGAACAGCGCTGCCGAGCGATCGATCATCGCCTGCTTGTCAAGAATCCTGATCGGCCAGAAGCCCTTCTTGATCTCGCGCCCCAGAAAGACGTTCTGCGCGGCCGTCAGATTATCGGCGAGCGCCAGGTCCTGATAAACAACTTCGATCCCCTTGGCGCGGGCCTGCACGGGCTGGTGGAAGTGGCACACCTCGCCCTCGACTACAATTTCGCCGTCGCTCGGAGGAAAATTCCCGGCCACAGTCTTGACTATCGTCGACTTGCCGGCGCCGTTGTCCCCCATCAGACCAACGACTTCGCCTCGCTCCACCTGGAAGCTGACGTCGGTCAGGGCCTGGATAGCCCCGAAATTCTTGGAGACGTGGCGAACCTCAAGCACCGGCATCGCGGTCCTCCCGGGACAACATTTTATCGGTCTTGTCCCTGGTCTATGCACAGCAGCTAATCAGCGAAACGTATTCAACACAATCATTTATTAGGTCAGGCATTTATTAGGTCAGGCCTCCCGGCAGTGACACGCGTCGTCTTAGGCCGTGACCTTGTAGCTGCTGCAGAACACCGAGGGCTCGGCCGGTCCTTAAGACAATCACCAGGCGATCCTCAGGCTTGCGCCGCTTCATATCCGTTTCGGGTGAAATGAGCAGGCATTTTGCGAGCGGTGCCAACGCCTCGGGTATGGAGCGCGGCAGAACACGGTTTGCGTCATTCAAACACACGAGGACAGTGGCCAAGCCTGTCCCTAGCGTGCGTCGGCCAGAGCGCACGTCAGGAGATGAACCCGCATTCGGGGGAGGCGAGGGTCAAGTATTGAAAATCCGCTCCTTGCCGGCGCTGCACGAGAGGGATATTCGGTCATGAATTTCAAAGGTTTGATCAAGCGTGCCGAGACAGTGGAGAGAGCGTTCAAGGAGCTCGAAACCGATTTGGCGGATGCGTTTAGCGAATGTCTCAATGTGGACGATCAGTCGCCGTTGAACGACGTCACTGTGCCGGATGAGACGGTATCGGATGAGAATCTCGCGACAACGGATGACAGCTCGCAGCTCGAAGCCAATGCGGACGCCTTCGAGACCGCACGACGGCTGTCCCCCCATACGCAAACCCGGCTGGCTGCCTTAAATGCGGTCGATGGGCTCTTTCACGACGCGCAGGAGTATCTGGGGGAGATCAATGCGAAACTGTCGGAGATCGCGACCTCGCATCATCTGACGGGCGAATTCCTGAAACTGCTTCACGGCGACATTCTTCGCGCCAACGAATTGGAGCTGGCAAATACCGGCCTGACCGCGCAGCAAAGGGTGCTGTCCGAACAGCTCCACGATGCAACCAGAAAGCAGCGCGAGCGCACCAGCGCTATCGAGGCCCTGCAGCAGCACGAGGCGAGCCTGGTCGAGGACAAGGAAGCACTTCGCGGCGCGCTGGCTGCGGCAAGGCTGGAACTCGTCGTCGCAGGCAATGCGAGCGCAAAACGCGAGGCCGAGTTCGGCGAGCTTGTCAAAACGCTCTCGGCCAGAGCGGTCGAGGCCAACAGACGCTCGCGCGAGAACGAGATGCTGCGGGAGAAGCATGTCAGTCTGTCGATCGATCTCGACAAGGCGCTGAAACGGGAGGCCGAGGCGCGGCACAGGCTGGACGAACTCTCGACCGTCCATGCCAATGACGCCGCGCAGGTTTCCGAACTGCTGGCCGCGCTTGGCAAGAGCGAGAAAGAGGAAATGCGGCTGCAGAAATCGCTCGATATGGCGCAGACGAAGCTATCGGAAATAACGGAAGCGGCCCGCCTCAGGGACGGTGACAGGGAAGCCGAGCTTGCACGCAGTGTCGCGGAGATGACCGGCTTGCGTTCTGAAATCGAGGACCTTCGATCGCGGCTGGAAGCCGCCTCCAACCACAACAGCGAAGCCGTCACCGAGATCGCCAGGCTCAAGGCTCAAGCGAGCGACGCGGTGGCCGAAAAGCAAATTGTCGAGCAAAAATTGTCCGCTCTCACGAAGGAGAGCGAACACGACAAGATGAACCTTTCCGCGGTCAGCGCGAATTTTTCGCAGCTTTCCCTGCAGCAGGCATCCGAACAGATACAGTTCGACGTCCAGCGGCAGGAATGCGAGGATCTGCGAGCCGAAGTCGCGTCGCTTCAAGCCCGGGTCAAGGAACTGTTGCCCTATGAGCGGCTCCACAAGGCCACCAACGCCAGACCGCGTGAAGACGGCGTGGTCGAGATCACCGCCGCGGTGGCGGAGAAGGCCCGCGCCAGCAGGCGGCGCCTTCGCCTGCGCGCTGCTTCGTAGCTCAGGCGCGGCTGTCTGAATTTCGACTGGTGCGAAGCGAACATCCGTCGATGGAAGCGATCCTTGGGGCTGGCCTCCCCTGCGTCAGGCTGCAATAGTGCACGCCGGTGAGGCGGAGGGGGCTGAGCGTGCGGCTATTCACAAACCGGAACCACCTCCGTTGGAGGTTGGCCGTCATCGCAATCATGGTGCTTTCGCCGAAGGCGGCGTCGGCCGACACCATTACGCCCGACCGGGTCGCCGCGGCCATTGCGAAGCTCGAATTGCTTGCCGAAGGCGTCGTCGCGGATGGTAGCGTGCCCGGTCTGGCCATCGGCGCCGTGCACGGCGACGAGGTGATCTTCCTCAAGGGGTTCGGGCATCGCGAAGCCGGAAAACCGGAGATCGTCGATGCTGACACGGTCTTCCAGATTGCCTCGCTCTCCAAGCCGGTCTCCGCCACCGTCGTGGCGGCGCTGGTCAGCGACGGGATCGCTTCGTGGGATTCCAAGATCGCCGACCTCGATCCGGCTTTCCGGCTCGCTCAGCCCTATCCGACCAGCGAACTCACGGTCCGCGACCTGTTTGCGCACCGCAGCGGGCTTCCCGGCACCGCCGGCGACGACCTCGAGGACATCGGCTATGACCGCGCGGAGATCCTGCGCCGGCTGCGGTTCGCGTCGCCGTCATCGAGCTTTCGTGCGGGCTATTCCTACAGCAATTTCGGACTGACCGAGGGTGCGGTCGCGGCCGCGAAGCCGACGGGTAAATCATGGGAAGAGGTCGCCGAAGAGAAGCTCTACCGTCCGCTTGGAATGGCCTCGACCAGCTCCCGTCATTCGGACTTCATCAAGCACGCCAACCGCGCCGAGCTCCACGCCAAAATCGATGGCGCCTGGATCGCGAAGGTCCAGCGCTATCCGGATGCGCAGGCGCCAGCAGGCGGCGTCAGCTCCACCGCACGCGACCTCTCGCAATGGATGCGCCTTGTGCTCGGCAACGGGGTCTATGCCGGCAAGAGACTCATTGCCGCCGATGCGCTGGAACAGACACATATTCCCTTGACGGCTCGCGGCAAGAATCCCGTCTCCGGAGGCGAGGCCTTCTACGGCCTCGGCTGGAATATTGAATTCGGCCGGCACGGGCTGATCTGGGGTCACGCGGGCGCCTTCAGCACCGGCGCACGCAGCCTGGTGATGCTCTTCCCCGAGGAGAAGCTTGGCATCGTCGTCGTCGCCAACGCCTTTCCGACAGGCGTGCCGGAGGGGCTGTCCGACAGCTTCGCCGATCTCGTTTTCGACGGAACGCTGGGGAAGGATAAGGTAAAGGCATGGAATAATATCTATGCGAGCATGTTCGGCCCGGTGATTGCGGCGGCCAAGGCCACCTATGCCGCGCCGCCCTCTCCAGCAAGTCCAGCCGAGCCGGCTAGTGCCTATGCAGGCCGTTACTTCAACGATTTCTTCGGCGATGCTATTGTATCGGGCGAAGGAGACACTCTTGTCCTCAAGGTCGGGCCTGCCGGCGCGCGGTCCTATTCGCTGAAGCATTTCGACCGCGACCTCTTCGTGACCTTCCCCGATGCCGAGATGCCGGACAGGCCCTCGGCCGTCAGCTTTGCCGTCGGCCCCGACGGCAAGGCGTCGGCCATCACCGTCGAATTTCTCGACGACAATCATCTCGGCACGCTGCAACGCGTGGGAGATTAGAGCACTTCCAGGAAAGTCCGGAGCGGCTTTCCGTCCATAATTGCGTAAAAACAGATATTTGGAGCGGGTCAGCGACTATCAAAAGCTGAACCGCTTTAGGTCAAAATTCAATCAGCGGGCTGCCGCCAACAGCCGAGATGGTCAAAAAGCAGTCAAGCTTATTATGGTAGGAATCGCCGATAGCGGATTCGACAAATCATGCAAAGACCGACTAACGAGACCAGTCGGCTTTCGTCCCAAATTGGAGACCAGCAGGTGGCCTGGGTGCAGAATTGGGTCTGGCTAGTTAATTGGAACCCGCTGATCGATGAACTCGGTCACATGGCTGGCGAGGCCCTTGATGTCGGATTGCGTAGGATTCTCGAAGACGAGCTCAAAGAAACCGATACAGATGCATCTCCACAGCGATGGGCATCGTGCCATTTCGATGGTCCCCGACCGATTGCCGCTTTGTTCGGAATTGATCAAGGAACAGACATTTTACTCGTTCGGATCGAGGTGCCAGACAACCTTTCTGTACGCGCCGAGACAACACTTGATCTGATGAAGTCATACGCGTTTGTGGCGCTTGACTGATCGTCCGCAATGGGGTCGAACCTGGTCGTTGAGTGTTTGGCTCGTTCTCAACTCAAAGGCGCCGGGCCGAACTGGAGCAGTTTGAAGCAATCGCCGCTTCCTGACTTCAACTGCGTCAGAAAGGGTTTCGACCGGTCGAGCCATTCCTGGTGCGATCTGGCATCGGCTTCGATTTCATTGGCCGGTGCAAGCTTGACGAAGCCGCGCCCCGTGCTGAAAAGCCAGCACGCGCGGGCGAGAAACCGCCTGCTGCGCTGGCGCAGGAGGTCGGCATCATAAAAGACGTCGAGCACCTCCTGCTTGATCTTCCGTTCCTTTTCGGGATTGGCGATCGCAACCTCGATCGGCTCGCCGCCGATTGCATCCTGCAGGTCCTTGTAATCCAGAGCGATCTGGGTAGTGGCATATTTGATGTCGCTCTCGTCCCGGACGATGTTGAACCATAGCGTTGGGTTGAGCTCGTTGACAACGAACGATGCTTCGAAATCGCGTGACAGATTGAGAATATCGAACCCGTGAACATCGACGTCGCGCTCGACCAGAAGGATCTGCGAAACCTGCTTGGCGAGCCCCGTTCCCTGGGCGCTGACAGCGGCGTTGTCACCGCCGTGTTCCGGACTGGCATAGGCACCGCCATCATCCAGCAGCGCGTCGAATTCGCCGAGGGCCTCCACGACAGCGCTGCCGCGGGCAACACGCGCCGCCAGTTTGGCGAGAACCTGCTGGAGCTCCGTTTCGCGTTTGCGCTGGTCCTGATAATTCTGCTGGAAAAAGAAGATGAACAGGGACACGCCAATCCCGATCAGGATCACGCCCAGCTGCGAAAAGATATTGCGATAATATTCCAGCAGCTTTTCACGATGGCGTACGTCGTCACGCACACTGTGCGCCACGCGAAGATTGACGATCAGCGAAACGACCAGGAGCCCGGCGCCGACCAGGATCAGGCCACCGATCAGCAGGTAGCCATGTCGTGAGTTGAAGTCCATTGCTTTGCCGCGCTCCCGAAACCCCAGACAGCGCAGACTAATACCATTCCGCCTCAACACCTACGATCATCCCCACCATTCGGCCACTGTTCTTACAGCCAGGACTATGCTCGCCATCCGCCTCGTTTCGTGGCGGTCTTCTCGCAGCCGGATTCAGGCCGCGTGCTTGGAACCAATGACGGGCGAGACTGTTCAGCTATGACTTTGATACGACGCCGACGTGCCCGGCCGGCTGGGCATGCGGCGATCTTGAGGAGTTCTCATCATGAAGATTTCGTCCAGATTTCGTTCAGTCGCAGTTGCCGTCATCGCTGCGGCGGCAGTTAGCTTTGCCAGCGTCGCGCATGCCGACAGCGGTACGATCCGCTTCGCCGTCTACAAGGCGGCCTTCTTCATCGGCGGCTCCGGAGGCGAGGGCACACTGACCTTCCATGGTCGCCGATATCCCATCTCGGTCGGCGGCATCTCGGGCGGCCTCGCCTTCGGCGCCTCCAAGACCTATTTCAAAGGTACCGTGCGCCACATACGCCGCGCCCGGGATGTGACGGGGGTGTACGGTGCAGCGGGCGGTGGCGGCGCGCTCGGCAAAGGAGCCCAGGTGATCGTCATGACCAATGACAAGGGTGCCCAACTCGAACTCACGGGCAGGCAGGTAGGCCTGCAAGTCAATGCCGATCTCAGCGGTATGAGCATCTCGCTGAAATAAGGACAGTCACTGCATTCGTTATTCCTTGGATGGGCCGGATTTGGCCGCTCCAAACCGCAACCCATCCATCAGCAGCGACACCAATCGGCGCGAGCGGTCGCGCCAGTCCTTGGTGTCCGGGGCCGAATAGATGCCGCCCAGCGCATGCAGCACGTCGGAGGCATCGACATCGCCGCGGATCGAGCCGTCGGCGACCGCAGCATCGATCAGCCGCCGCAAGGCGAGCGTCACCCTGCCGGAAACGTCGGAGAACAGGGTTGAGTTGGTCGTGAGCAGGATGCGCAGGCTTGTCGACAGCCCGCGCTTGGTGGCGATGTAGTCGACGAAGCGCTGCATCCATTGTTCGAGCGCCATGTCGGGCGCATGATCGCGGGCGAGTTCGTCGGCCGCCTGGCACAGTCCTTCCACTTCGCGCCGATAAACCACCTCGACCAGGTGCTCGCGGGTTGGGAAATGCCGGTAGAGCGTGCCGATGCCGACGCCGGCCTGGCGCGCAATCTCCTCCAGCGAGGCATCGACGCCTTGCGCGGCAAAGGCTTTTGCCGCGACCTCGACCAGAGCATCGCGGTTGCGCTGCGCGTCGGCGCGCAGCGGCTTTGCAACGGCGGCTTCGGTTTTGTCTCCAGAAATGACGGGCGGCTCCGCGGCCAATTTTTTCTCCAGTGCTGATCCGAAGCATACCCGGATAGGCAGGCCCCGTTTCAAGAACGCAGACGCTTCCACCTTCGTTACGTCTCCGGCAAATATAATCGCAAGTAAACATAATCACAGGATCGAATCTGGGCCGGCGTTCCGGCAGGCGAGGCATCTTGCCCGCCTCCGGTGCACGGCCCGTGGATGACGTCCGGTGGATGACGACGGAGGATATTTCCTCGCGGCCGGCACTCGTCATCTGTTCGGCCGATGCCGTGGGGCAAAAATGAGCCCATGTTGAGCACGATCCCCTCAGGATCATTGGACTGTCCTGCCCCTACAGACAGTTCAGAGAGCACCACCGGCTTGGGCCGGTGGTGCTTTTTTGTCTCCAGACATGACGGCCGGCTGCCCTGCCAATTTCCTCCAATTTTGATCATTTTCGATCCGGGGCTTGAACAGGGCGGAGCAGGCCCTTAGGTAACAAACGGAGGCGCCTCCGATTGTGGAGCGCCTTTCTCATGTAATCACGGGATCGGGTATGTCACGTCTTTCGACCTCCCAAGTCGCAGCCCCGGAGCTCGCGCCAAGTCGAACCGACCCCCTCTGCCCTGCCGGGCACTTCCCCCAAGGGGAAGATAGCCTTCACCTAGCCATAAGCTGACCTTGCCGCTCGCCGGCCGGGCACCAGATCATCCCCTCCCGCGTCAAGCAACTGGAGCCAGACGCCCCATGACAAGCAAAACCCGAACTCCAATCCAACTTCGAATCAACGGACATCGACATGAGCTGGAGGTCGAACCGCGCGTTACCCTGCTCGACGCCTTGCGCGACCATCTCGGGCTGACCGGCACCAAGAAGGGCTGCGACCAGGGCCAGTGCGGCGCCTGCACCGTTCATATCGACGGCCAGCGCGTGCTGGCCTGCCTGACGCTTGCCACTCAGGCTGAAAGCAGGGACATCACCACCATCGAAGGGCTTGCCGGGGAGGATGGCACGCTGCATGCGGTGCAGGCCGCCTTCCTCGAACAGGATGCCTTCCAGTGCGGCTATTGCACGCCGGGCCAGATCATGTCGGCGGTCGCCTGCATTCGCGAAGGCCATGCCGGCTCGGATGAGGAGATCCGCGAATACATGGCCGGCAATCTCTGCCGCTGCGGCGCCTATCCGCATATCGTCGCCGCCGTGCGCCAGGCGGCCATGGAGGCCGCGTCATGAGGGACTTTTCGTATCTCCGCGCCGGCTCCGTCGATGCAGCCCGTGAGGCAGCAGCACTTCCCGGCGCCATGCTTCTGGCCGGCGGCACGACGCTTGTCGATCTCGCGAAATGCGGCGTTGCCGAACCCGAGACCGTGGTCGATATCACCCATCTCAAAGGACTGGACACGATTGCCGTTGATGACCGGGGCGCCACGATCGGCGCGCTGGCCAGGATGAGCCGCGTCGCCGACCATGCCGATATCAAGAGCCGGTTCCCCGCAGTCTCGGAAGCATTGTGGCAGGCGGCATCGGCGCAGCTGCGCAACATGGCGACGATCGGCGGCAATCTGATGCAGCGTACACGCTGCCCCTATTTCCGCGATCCGGCAAATTTCCCCGCCTGCAACAAGCGCTCGCCCGGCAGCGGCTGCTCGGCGATTGGCGGGGTCACCCGCGGCCATGCCGTGCTCGGCACCAGCGAGGCCTGCGTCGCCACCTATCCCGGCGACCTGGCGGTTGCACTCGTCGCCTTCGACGCGATCGTCCATCTCGGCGACCGTCAGATCGCCGTCGATGATTTTTTCCTGTTGCCGGGCAGCACACCCGAAAGGGAACATGCGATCGAGCCCGGCGAGATGATCACCGCGATCGGCATTCCCGCTTCGGCGGCCGCCCGCCGCTCGACCTATCTCAAGGTCCGCGACCGCCAGTCCTATGAATTCGCCGCGGCAAGTGCCGCGGTCGGCATCGAATTCGAGGCCGACGGAAGGACGATCCGCGATCTGCGCGTCGCGCTTGGCGGCGTCGCCACCAAGCCATGGCGCGCCCTTGCCGTCGAAGAGGCGCTGAAAGGCAAAGTGCTCGAGCCGGAGGTCGTCAGGCAAGCCAGCCTGCTCGCCGTCGAGGGCGCCGTCGACCATGGCGCCAACCACTACAAGATCGAACTGGCGCCGCGCGTCGTCGCCCGCGCCATCCTCAAAATGGGAGAAACGGCATGACCGTTCACGAGTTGAGAACAAGACCCGGCGATGCCAAACGCGGCGACGCTTCGGACGGTGCCGTCCTCGCCGACCAGGTCGGCGGCCGGCTGTCGCGCGTCGACGGCCCGGCCAAGATCACCGGTGCCGCCAAATACGCCGTCGAGCAGCAGCTCGAGGGGCTTACCCATGCGGTGCTGGTCGAGAGCACCATTGCCGCCGGCCGGGTGCGTTCGATCGACACGGCCGCGGCCAAGGCGTCGCCCGGCGTGCTGCTGGTGCTGACGCCCGACAATATCCTGCCGCTGAGAACCGCAACGGACTGGCTGGGCACGCCGCCGCCGGACGTCGCTTATTGCCCGCTGGCGCGCGACATCACCTTCAGCGGCCAGCATGTCGCGGCGGTGGTGGCCGAGAGTTTCGAGCAGGCGGTCGCCGCCGCGGCGCTGGTCAAGATCGCCTATGACGAGGCGCCGGCGATCGTCGACCTCAGCGATCCAAAGGCCGGCGACGGCATCCCCGTCGATGCGATGACCAAGGAATGGGGCGAGGCGGAGACAGCGTTCGCCTCGGCTCCGGTCAGGATCTGCAACGCCTACAACACGCCGCGCGAATACCAGGCGCCGATGGAGCCGCATGGCCTGATCGCAAAGTGGCAGGGCGACCAGCTGACGGTCTGGGAGCCGAGCCAATGGCTCGACGGCATGGCGCGGACCTATGCCGAATGGTTCGGCGTGCCGTTCGAGAATGTACGACTGGTCTCGCCTTATATTGGCGGCGGCTTCGGCTCCAAGGCGTTTGCCTATGGCTACGGCGCTGTAGCGGCAGTCGCCGCGAAAATGCTGGGACGGCCGGTGAAGCTGGCGGTCACCAGGCCGCAGACCTTCACCGCCTATGGCGGACGGGCGGCGACGCGCCAGACCGTGGCGCTCGGCGCCAACGCGGAGGGCCAGATCCAGTCGATCGTGCATCGCGGCGTCAACGAGACCTCGGTCGACGGCATGTGGGTCGAGCCGCTCGGCTCGGTCACCTCGGTCATGTACGCGACGCCGAATTTCTCGTCGCGGCAGAACGTCGTGCGCGTCAACACGGTGGTGCCGGGGGCATTGCGCGCGCCGGGCGAGAACCCGAGCGCCTTCGGCATCGAAAGCGCCATCGACGAGCTCGCCTATGAGGTCGGTATCGATCCGCTGGAAATCCGGCTCAGGAATTATGCCGAGCAGGATCCGCATGCGAAGAAGCCGTGGTCGACACGGCAGCTGCGTGAGGCCTTCGCGGCCGGCGCCGAAGCCTTTGGCTGGTCGAAGCGGAACCCCCGGCCGCGTTCGATGCGCGACGGCAACCAGCTGATCGGCTGGGGTGTCGCGGCAGGCACCTATCCGGTGCGGCGCGCCTATGGCGAGGCGGTCGTGCGCATTCTCGCCGACGGCTCGGTCGAGGTCGAAAGCTCATCGATCGACATGGGGCAGGGCACCTACACGATCCTGGCGCAGACCGCCGCCGAGGTGGTGGGCGTGCCGGCGGAAAACGTCGTCGTCAAGCTTGGCGATTCCCGCTATGCCCGTGCCGGCGTCACCGGCGGTTCGCGGCTGGCCGGGGTGATGACCGGCGCCGTCCACAAGGCGGCGAGTGCCGCGCTCGACCAGCTGATCGGGCTCGCCATCAGCGATCCGGCTTCGCCGTTCCATGCGCTGCAGGCCAACACGCTCGTCGTCGCCAATGGCCGCATCGCCTCGCCGCGCGGCAACGGCCCTGAAGTTTCCATCGCCGAACTGCTCAGGAGCGTCGGGCGCGAGCATATCGAGGCGAAGGGCGACACCATGCCGGCCAATTCGACGGTCGAGGACCGCTACAAGAACTACACCACCATAGCCATGGCGCTGCCACACACCGAGGGCGACTATTCCCGCCACAGCTGGTGCGCGCATTTCATCGAAGTCCGTGTCGACGAGGACTTTGGCACGGTTCGCGTCTCCCGCGTGGTGTCGGCGCTGGATTCGGGCCGGCTCTACAATCCCAAGCTCGCCGAAAGCCAATGGAAGGGCGGCATCATCATGGGCATCGGCCAGGCGCTGCTCGAGGAGGGCATCGTCGACCGCCGGCATGGGCGCATCGTCAACGACAATTTCGCCGACTATCTCATCGCCACCAATGCCGACATTCCCGACATCGAGGTGATCTCGGTCGGTATTCCCGATCCGCATTCCTCGGCGCTTGGCGGCAAGGGGGTCGGCGAGCTGGGCATTGTCGGCGTGGCGCCGGCGATCGCCAACGCGGTATTCCACGCCACCGGGAAAAGGGTGCGGGACCTGCCGATCACGCTGGAGAAGCTGATTTAGGCGGAGGTTGGGACTGTCGGCGCATTGGCGATTGTCAAAAGCCGAGGTGACGACCGATCTCCCCACGAGAGGGGAGATCGGCAGCTTCAACGCTCTGCCTTTTTCAGGCTCACCACGACAGACTGAACGCGAGCTTGCCGAAATGCCGGCCGCCGGCTGCCATGTGGGCGTAGGCCTCGGTCGCCTGGTGCTGGCTGTAGACAGTGTCGATGACCGGATCGATACGGGCGGCGCCGATGGCGCGCGCCGCGTCGCACAGATCGGATACCGAACCGGTGTTGTTGCCCACAACCTTGAGTGCCTTGATGATGATCGGCAGCAGGTTCGTGGTGGCCTCGGCGCCGGTGACGAAGCCGATGGCGAACACCGTGCCGCCGGGCGCCGCGGCATTGATGGAGCGGGCGAAGGTGGCCGAGCCGCCGGTTTCGACGATCAGATCGGCGCCGAGGCCGTCGGTCAACTCGAGCACCTTGGCGTCCCAGTCCGGCGTCTCACGATAATTTATGAGATGATCCGCACCCAAGGCCTTGGCGCGGGCCAGCTTTTCGTCAGACGACGAGGTGATGATGACCGTGGCGCCGGCTGCCTTGGCCAGCTGCAGGGTCAGGATCGAGACACCGCCGGTACCGAGCAGGACGACGACCGACCCCGGCCCGGCATCGGCGGCGCGAAGCGCATTCCACGCGGTGGTGCCGGCGATCGGCAGCGTCGCTGCCGCTTCGAAGGACAGATGCGCCGGCATCGGCACGACGGCATTGGCCGGCAGCGCGACATATTCGGCGAGCGAGCCGGGCAGTGTCAGCCCGCGCATCTCTCTGGTCTCATAAGGCCGCGGACGGCCGCCGATCCAGCGCGGTTTTGCATGGGCGATGACGCGGTCGTTGATGGCGAGCCTCGACACGCCCTCGCCGATGCCGACGATCTCGCCGGCGCCGTCGACGACGGGAATGAGCGGAAAGCTCGGACCTGGATAGTTGCCGCTCGCTATCGCGACATCGACAAGATTGAGGCTTGCGGCGCGCAGGCGGATCAGCACTTCGCCGCGTTGCGGTTCAGGCGTGGGAACGGTGGCCGCGCGAAACGCGTCCAGTCTCGGGGCAGTCAGTTCGATCGCTTTCATGTCTCACTCCGGTTGATGGCCGATTGACGGGCCGGGATTGAGTGAAACTAGCTGCTGCGCTATTGGTATATAATCCTTGGCTTTTACATTTGAGCTCTGCACCTGATGCAGCAATCGCACGAACCGGCAGCATTGGTCGAAATGGCCGCCTTCGCGGCAATCGCTGAAGCACGCTCCTTCACCAGGGCGGCTGCTCGCATCGGCCGCGACGCGACGATCCTGTCGCGGCGCCTTGCCTCGCTGGAAGAGCGGTTGGGCGTGCGCCTGCTGCACCGGACGACACGAAGCGTGTCGCTGACCGAGGCGGGTTCGGAATTTCTCATCCGGGTCCGCGCCATCCTGGCTGCGGTCGACGAGGCCGAGGCTGTCGCGTCGGCGCATGCCGGCGGCGGGCCGCGCGGCGTGCTGCGGCTGGCGCTGCCCGGCTCGTTCGGGCGCATGTGGATCGGCCCGCTGCTGCCCCAGTTTCTCGCCGAATTTCCCGACGTTCGTATCGAGGCCGAGTTCTCCAACCGCTTCGTCGATCTCGTCGCCGAGAATTTCGATGTCGCCGTGCGTCTCGGCGCGCTGGAGGATTCGCGGCTGGTGGCGCGCAAGGTCGCTACACGGCGGCGGCTGCTGTGCGCCGCGCCGTCCTACCTCGCCCGCCGGGGCACGCCGACTGCGCCGGAGGCGCTGCTGGAACACAGCTGCCTGGGCTTCTCGGGTTTCCAGACCTTTCCGGCCTGGGAGATGACCGACAGTTCGGGTCGCCGCATCAGTATCGAGGTCTCCGGGCCGCTGGTCACCGACGACGCCGAGGTGCTGGTCGAAGCCGCCGTGCAAGGCGTCGGACTGATGATGAGCACGGATTGGCTGGTCGGACGCGAGCTCGCCGACGGCCGTCTGGTGCCAGTGCTGGAGGACTGGACGCTTGCCGACGAGGGCGCCGTCTATGTCGTCATGCCTTCGGCCAAGGGGCAAGCCGCCAAGACACGTGCCTTCGCCGACTGGATCGGCAAACGCTTTGCGCCGGTCCCGCCGTGGCGGAGGTGAGGGTGGGTCGCGGCGCGTGGAGCGTCAGCGCCGTCTCTCGTAGGGAAGGCGTCGGCGATCTATGTGAGACGACCTCCTCTGGCCGCTTCGCAGCCATCTCCCCCTCGAGGGGGAAGATTACGCGCTCAGCCGCCTCCACCACCCTGCTTGATGAAATGACCGAGCAGATCCATCGGCACCGGAAACACGACCGTCGACGAGCGCTCACCGGCGATGTCATGGAGAGCCTCGAAATAGCGTAGCTGCATGGCCTGCGGTGCTTCGGCCAGCATCTTGCCGGCCTCGACGAGCTTTGCCGCCGCCTGCTGTTCGCCGTCGGCATTGATCACTTTCGCACGCCGCAGCCGTTCCGCCTCGGCCTGCTTGGCGATGGCGCGGACCATGTTCTCGTTGAGGTCGACATGCTTGATCTCGACATCGGAGACCTTGATGCCCCAGGCATCGGTGCGCTGGTCGAGAATCTCCTGGATATCGCTGTTGAGCTTGTCACGTTCGGCCAGCATTTCGTCGAGCTCATGCTTGCCGAGCACCGAGCGCAACGTGGTCTGTGCCAGCTGGTTGGTGGCGGTCATGAAGTCTTCAACCTGGATCACCGCCCGCTCGGCGTCGACGATACGAAAATACAGCACCGCGTTGACCTTCACCGAGACGTTGTCGCGCGAGATCACGTCCTGCGGCGGGACGTCCTGGACCACCACTCGCAGGTCGACCTTCACCATCTGCTGCACGAAAGGGATGAGGATGATAAGGCCGGGGCCCTTGACTCCGGTGAAGCGGCCGAGCGTGAAGACCACGCCGCGCTCATATTCCCGCAGGATGCGAATGGCCGCGGACAGGAACATGACCACGACGAGCGCTGCTGCCAGATAGGCCACATAACCGATGATCATTGCCTTGCTCCATCGCTTCTCACATTGCGGCGCCGTATCGTCAGCACGAGATCCCTGACATCGGCCACCTCGACGCTGTCGCCCACTGCAAGCGGTTCGTCGGCTTTTGCCCGCCAGCGCTCGCCCCGGGCGAGCACGTGGCCCTCGCTGCCCTGCCAGTCGAGGACCTCCGCCGGCAGCCCTTGCATGGCCTGTGCGCCAACACGCGGAACGTTCTTGCGGGCCGCCCACAGATAGCTGCCGGTCAACAGCGCCAGGCCGAGCGTCAGGACGGCGGCGGTGCCGATAACGGCCCACGACATCTCGAAGCCGGGCCCCTCGATCCTGAGCAGCATGGCTGCGCCCAGCAGAAACGCAGCCACGCCTCCCAGCCCAAGGACCACAGTCGGGTTCAAGGCTTCGACGACCAGGAAGATGATGCCAAGCAGCATCAAGGCAAGGCCGGCATAGCTGATCGGCAAGAGATTGAGCGCATAGAGCCCGAGCAGAAGGCAAATCGTGCCGATCACGCCGGGCGCGACCGCGCCCGGGCTCGTGAATTCGAAGACGAGGCCATAGACGCCGACCAGCATCAGGATGACGGCAATATTCGGGTCCGTGATGACGGCGAGAAGCCGGATGAGCCAGCCTGGCCCGAGCGTTTCGACCGGCAGCCCCTTCGTCGCCAATGCCTCTTTTTTGCCGGCGATCTCGACGGTCCGGCCGTCGGCCAGTTGAAGCAGTTCGGTGGTGTCGCGGGCGACGAAGTCGATGACATGCTGCTGCAGCGCCGCGCCGGCCGACAGGCTGGCCGCCTCGCGCACGGCCTTTTCTCCCCATTCGGCATTGCGCCCGCGCAATTCAGCCAGGCTGCGGATCAGGGCAACGGCGTCGTTCGTCGCCTTGGCGATCATCGCATCGCCCGCGGGTGCGTTCTTCTTGTCCTTGTCCGCCTCCGGGCCATCGTTCTTGCCGCCGGGAAACGATGGCAGCGGCCCGCCCATCTCGATCGGCGTTGCCGCGCCCAGATTGGTGCCGGGCGCCATCGCCGCCAGATGGGCGGCGTAGAGGATGTAGGTTCCGGCGCTCGCCGCATGCCCGCCGGCCGGCGCGACATAGCCGATGACGGGAACCGGCGAGGCGAGAATGCCGGCGATCATCTCGCGCATGCTGGTGACCAGCCCGCCGGGCGTATCCATCTGCAGGATGAGAGCCTGGGCATTTCGGTCCGCGGCCACCGCCAGCGCTTCCTCGAGCTGCCTGGCACTCGCCGGACCGATGGCGCCGTCTATCTCGACGCGCAACACAATTTTCTCCCGGCCGTCCGCCTCTCCGGTTGCTGAAGAGGGACAAACGGCCGCAACAGCCACGAAAGCCGCGGCAAGCAGGACCGCACGCGCGAGTTTCACGCTCAAAGCTCCACATCTAGGAATATGGGCTGGATTTTGCCGAAATCCATGACGCGGCGCGCGGCGGGTGACGCATCGCACGGTCCTGCTGGATGTCGGCCTGCTCAGCGGCGGCTACGGCACCGTAGAAGCTCCGCCAATCGGGCACGTTCCGCGTCTATGAAGATCCCGACGACATGCTGCGCCATGTCGACGAAGTCGGCGGCCGCACATGAAGGCGACCGGCGGGCTGTCGCCGTCATTCGATCACACCTATGTTTTGCGCATTGGAGCCATCTCTGGCGGGCTTCTATTGCGCGGCGTCCTCCTGGATTGTCTGTTCCTGGATACGGGCGGGTGCCCCGAGACACTGATCGTAGCCGATGGTGCAATTATTCAGACATTCGTTGCGCCCCTGGATGGATTTGACGCTGTTGTAGTCGATCGGCACAGCCTGGCATTTCTTCTGGCACGCCTGGTCCTTCTCGGCGCAATTTGTGCCGTGGCCCTTAGGGTACTTCTTCGTGGTCGCTTCAGCGTTCAATGGCATGACGGCCAGCAGCGCCAGCAGCGTCGGTATCAGTCGGAGCATACGCATGGATCCTCCCTTGCGCGTTAGACCCTCTACACTTGGAGGCAATGTTAGCGCGCCACTTCCGCTGGCCACATCACCCGTGCGGGGGATGGACGGCAGCGGGGCCGCCGCTAGCCCAGGCAATTTCCCCGTGGTCGGTTCTGATCGTCATCGCTCCGGCCGGCAGCCGATCACAAAACGCGACGACGTTCAGGCAGTCATATCGCGCGCTGGGCACGATCAGACCGTCATAATCGAGGAAATGCGCGGCCTCGCCGATGTCTTGCGACCTCGGATATTCGGCGTGCTTTTCCTGATACGAAAGCTGCCCGTAGCGCGCGGTGTCGAGGCCAAGGGTCTGCAAGGCCGCCAGGTCGAGCAGTCTGAGCGTCCGGTCCAAAGCAAGATCGATCTCGAAGAGATTGTATCTGACGCGCGAAGGGACCACTGGCTGCCCCCGCGTCAGGTGGAATCTCATCTCGCTCAAGGCACCTTCGCGCTCTTGCGAAGTGTAGAGCACGTCGAACGTTCCATCGTCCCAACGGCCACCGGAGCTCGAGCACTGGATCGGGCTGCGGCCCTGGCGCACCACACGCCAAACCGTCCCGGAGTATTCGACCGGAACTGTTGCCTCGATAGCGTCGATGAGCCGGCTATCGCGTCGTTTCCGCCCGGCGATCGCCAACTAGAGAAAGACCTCGTTCTCAAGCCGATCGATGACTTTGAGCACGTCGAGAGCACGGTCGTCGTGAATGAGATCTATCGCCCTTTCACCGTTCAATTGCGGGTGGCGAGCGTAAAGCCAGGTGCGGATATCACTTGGCTCGTAGAACTCCTGCAGACGGCCGACGATATAGTGCAGGTCCGATAGAATGAGCTCGCTGCGCGGCTGGGGCTTGATGTCGCCGGCCTTCCACCTCGAAACCGTGGCCTTGGACACGTCGGTGATGTTTGCAATATCGGTTCCCTTGAGGCCGCCAAACGTACCCAATTCGTCCAGGAACCTGGGGACCGCCCGCAACGCCGTGCTCATGCTTTTCTCTCCGGCTGCCGAGCCACTTCGCGTCGGACCAGCCCTTCAATTGCGCTGTCGCATTTCGGTTTCATAAAAGGAAAATATGAAACAGGAATGTTAATGTCAATCACCCGTTCGGTGCGAAGGCCCCCTGGAGCCAGCACTTCAGGCCTGAAGTAGCGCCAGCTCTTCCGCGCTCAGATGGCGTGCTTTGCCTTTGGCAAGCTCGCCGAGCTGCAATTGGCCGATCGCCACCCGCACCAGGCGCAGCACCTCGATATCGTAGGCGCCAAGCAGCCGGCGGATGTGGCGGTTGCGGCCCTCGTCGAGCACGATCTCCAGCCAGGCGGTGCTGGTGCCGCTTCCACTCGATCGAAAATCAATCGCCTGAATTGCTACAGCGCCCTGTCGCCGGTAATGCCACGGGACAATTTGTTTTGTATAGTCCTGATGCCACGTGGCCGACGATGGTTCGATGACTTGGGAAGGGAAGATCATGCGAAGCGGATTGGCGAAATTCGTCGTGGCGGGTTGCGTCGCCGCTCAGGTCGTCCTGCAAGCGGCGCAGCCGGCGTTTGCCGCGCCGTGCGGCTGGACGGCGAAACTGGAGGAAGAGGAGGGCGGCAAAGTGCTGATGGCGTCGGTCTGCGGCGGATCGAATGGCGGCGCCCAGCTGACGCTGGCCTGTTTCGGCAAGCCGACGCTGAGCTATGATTTGGGCGACAGCGGTCCGCAACTGGAACCCGGCATCGCTTCGTTCGCGTTCAAGGCCGGCGGCAAGGCGGTGACCAAGACGCTTCAACTCGAAGAAATGTACAACACCTTCACCGTGGAATTGAGCAGCACCGACCCGCTGTTGGCCCTGCTGCGCTCCAAGGGCGAGGTCACGGTCGCCTCGGGCAAATATGGCGAGAACAGCTTTCCGCTTGCCGGCTCATCCGCCGCCATCGGCAAGGTGCTGGCCCAGTGCGGCAAAGCCAAGGCTTCTGCCGACAATGACAACTGATGAACCCCTTACATTTCAATTTGAATCGCGCGAGACGTTGGTTGCGAAGATAGAGCGTGATCCCGCTAACCTCGATCCCTGGACAGGGCTTGTCGAACTGGAGGCCGAGGAAAGCAGCCTGGACACCGCGGTGTCGGTTCTCTTGCGGGCAATTGATGCTGTATCCGACAGGGAACAGCTTTGGCGATTTGTCGACAATTTTGTCTGGTTTTGCGGAGTTGCCGAAGGGCCGACTATGGCTTTGAGCGAAGCGAGCGTCCATGCCTTCTACGAGCGGTGGAAAATCGATACGCACCGTAGCGCGCAGACGAGCCTTTTCTTCGCTCAGCAGTTCAAGAAGCTCAATCTCCCTGACTTATGTGCCGAGAACGTTACGCGCGCAGAGGGCGAGGTGCACACCGGGCGGGACTATATCCTGCTTGCCTTGTTCCTGCGCGACAAAATGGAAACGCCGCAGCTGGCTTTGGCCGCCTTGCAACGGGGAATAGCCGCGCACCCGCGCAACGCGATCATCTGGGATTGCGTCGCCGACACGCATCGCATTGGTAACTCGGCGCGCGAGATAGCGGAATCCAGCTATCAGTCATTCAAGCAATGCCGCCTCGATGCAACCACAGAAGATGCCTGCCTCGCCTGGGCATCGTTTGGGCTAATGCTCGATGAAATCGGCAACTATTTGTCGGCTGAAAAGGCCTATCGCCGGGCAATAGAAATCGATCCACGCTACCGCTGGGCGACAGGGAAATTGTCGGGACTGCTCCGTCGCCGGTTCGCCCGCTACCATGAAGCTGAGAAACTTGCGCTGCGGTGCGTTGAAATCGATCCGGAGCACGCATGGTCGTGGTTCAATCTCGGCTTTGTTTATCATCATCATCTGGCCCGTTTCGCCGACGCCAAAACGGCGTATCAGCGCGCGATCAAACTCAAGCCGGACTATGTTAAGGTGTGGGAGAATTTGGC
Source organism: Mesorhizobium sp. M1006 (assembly GCF_040318825.1). Classification (NCBI taxonomy): domain Bacteria; kingdom Pseudomonadati; phylum Pseudomonadota; class Alphaproteobacteria; order Hyphomicrobiales; family Phyllobacteriaceae; genus Mesorhizobium; species Mesorhizobium sp. M1006. The sequence continues at coordinate 52,181 of NZ_JAMYMZ010000020.1, read as the reverse complement.
CGCTCTGATGGCGTTCGAAACAGACGCGCCCATAGAGGCTCAAAAGGTGTTCGACAAGGTGTTCGGACTCTCGGGTGTTTCAGCTTGGACCTATAATCAATACGGTATTTTTCTTCGCGAATTGACAGACCGGTACGACGAGTCAGAAAAGGCCTTGTTGCACGCAATTGAAATGGAGCCAGCAGACTGGTGCCATCGGTTGGCGTTGGCGGTTCTGTATGAGAAGCGCTTGCTGAGGTTCGAGGAGGCTCGCAAATTTCTGCTCGAAGCAAAGGAGCGTGGCGCTCCGATCGACAATATCGACTATCGCCTGGCCTTGATTGCACAACGCCGTCGCCCTCTGAAGGTAGTCAAGTAAAGGAACGGCCGTGAAACGTTCGGCGTGCTCGATTTTTGCAATCCTATTTGCCACATGGGCGCACGCCCATGTTCCGCCAACAGGCCCGGCTTATGCGAAGGATTTGTTCGCCAAGTTCGATGAACTTTTGCAGCAGCGCCGGATTGAAGGCAAATTGCCAAATCTTGAAGATCCAACGGACTGGGATCTACTGCACAAGATTTGGGACGGCGAGGCTTTGATAGGTTCGCCGCCATACGATGAGGGCGACCTGGAAGCACTGTCTTTCGTAATGGACAGAAGTGGGTCGCTACTCGCGCTCTATAGCCAAAATAGCCCATTGCCTCTGCAGGATGAAGCTACGCAGACATTCGCGCTTTTGATTCGGGCTGCTGCCGCTTCGCAGATAGCTTTCAATGATTTCCTAGCGCACCAACCTAACGCTGCCGAAATGTTGCGCGCCAACGGAGCCAAAGCTCGAGGAGGCATAGAGAAAATGTTTCGTGGCGCCTCAATCTTTCTGGCTGACCCGGCTCTGAAGGAGGGAAACAAGATAGTTCTTGTTGAATCGCTGAGAGCAGATGGTCCCTATCTCGCGCAGAGCATCTCTCCAGACCATCGCCGGGCTCTGATCGATTTGTTTGTTCCGTCGGTTGGCCAGCTTCCCATGCCTGCCCAAGAATCGCTCAAGATATTTATGCAGGAAATCAATGTCGCCGGCTGCGATCTGTTGTGTGCTGACGGAATGTAATACCGACAGAGATTGATATCGGTCGAACCGGTGTGAGCGGTCAGTTAGGAATATCCGCCAGGAGTCGAAAGCGACCCTTGTCCGCGCGCGCCGCTTGCTGCGTCACGTGGGCTTCGACTGGCAGTTGGCTGACTGTCGAGTCGCCGCCAGCAGTTCAGGCCTGAAGCAGCGCCTGCTCTTCCGCGCTCAGATGGCGTGCCTTGCCTTTGGCAAGGTCGCCGAGTTGCAGAGATCCGATCGCGATCCGTACCAGGCGCAGCACCTCGATATCGTGGGCGGCGAGCAGCCGGCGGATATGGCGGTTGCGGCCCTCGTCGAGCACGATCTCCAGCCAGGCGGTGCTGGTGCCGCCGCGCAGCAGCTCGATCGAGCGGGCTGTCAGCAATTCGCCGTCGACGGTCGCGCCGGCGCGCAACCGCGCCAGCATGGCCTCGTCGGGCAGCGCACCGATCTGCACGTGATAGGTCTTGGCGACGTGCGAGGCGGGGTCGAGCAGGCGCTGCGCGAAGCGCGTGTCGTTGGTCATCAACAGCAGGCCTTCGCTCGCCTTGTCGAGCCGGCCGACCGGCGAGACGAAAGGCAGGTCGAGGCCTGCCAGGCAGTCGTAGACGGTGCCGCGGTCCTGCGGGTCGTCGCGGGTGGTGACCAGCCCGCGCGGCTTGTTGAGCATCAGATAGACCTTGCGCTCGGCGGCGACGCGGCGGCCGTCGACCTCGATGCGATCGCGGCCTGGATCGACGCGCATCGAGCCGTTGCGCACGATCTTGCCGGCGACCCGCACACGCCCCTCGGCAACCAGAAGCTCGGCCTGCTTGCGCGAGCACAGGCCAAGCTTCGACAGCGCGCGACAGAGGCTGACGCCGGGAGGATTGGCTGCGGGGGCAGGGCGTTGCCGGGCAAGGTTCGGTCGTGGCGACATGGCGTTGTCTGTGGATTCTTGTATACGAGCATCCCACTATAGCCGGCCGCCGGCTATGTCCACGGAAGGGAACTGCATATCGTTTGCGTCGTGCGCAGCGGCTGCGAGGACTTGCATGAAAACAGCCGTTCGCCTTTGCCTGCTGCTCGCCTTCCTGCCGACATCGCCGGCGCATGCCGGCTGGCAGGCGGTCGAGAAGGTCGAGACCTATGCCATCTCAGGGCAATCCGGGCCGGAGCTCTATGCCTCGATCGGCGGGCGCGGGCCGCTGCTCGGCGAGCGCCGCGTCATCGCGCATACCAATTTCAAGCTGACCTGGGTGAGGGACTACCAGCCGCAAGGCGACGCCTGCGTGCTGGTGTCGGCGCGACCGAAGCTGATCATCACCTACACCTTGCCGAAGCCGGCCGCGCGGCTGCCGGGCGCAATCCAGAAGAACTGGGAGGTTTTCGCAGCCGGCCTCGCCGCCCACGAGAAGGTGCACGGCGCCAGCATCGTCGACATGGTGCACAAGATCGAGGCGGCCACCATTGGCCTGACCGTCGCCGATGACCGTGGCTGCAGCAAGATCAGGATCGAAGTGACGAGACGGCTCGCCGGAATCTCGCAGGCACAACGGCAGGCGAGCCGCGATTTCGACCGGGTCGACTTCGGCCCGGGCGGCAAGTTGCGGCAGCTTGTGTTCACGCTGATGACCGGCGGATGACGCTGCAGGGCTGCGGGGGCGGCGCAGGGTACCACCTTTGCGGCCCTCACGCCTGCTCGGTCGGATAGAGCGTCAGGATGTTGACGTTGACCCGTGGCGGCTGGCTCACCGCATACAGGATGGCGGCGGCGATATCCTCGCTTTCCAGCTGCTCCATGTCGTCCAGCCTTTGCTCGACCGCCTGGCGCACATCGGCACGCATATTCTGGGTGAACTCGGTCTTGACGGCGCCAGGCTCGATGCAGGTGACGCGGATGCCATCCTTGCCGATCTCGCGGCGCAGCGATTCCGCCATCGCGCTCACCGCGTGCTTGGTGCCGGAATAGACCACCGAAGGGTGGATGTAACGGCCGGTGCCGGACGAGACCACGACGATGTGGCCGGCGCCTTGCCGCTGCATCGACGGCAGTGCCGCATGGATCGGATAAAGCAGGCCCAGGATGTTGACGTCGACCATCCGGCGGTATTCTTCCGGCGTCGTGTTGCGGAACGGCGCGGCGACGCCGACCCCGGCAACCGCAAGCAGCATGTCGAGCCGGCCGTACTCCTGCTGGACCCGCTCGACCATCGCCGTGGCTTGCGCTTCGTCGGCGACGTCGACGGCAATCGGCAGTGCCGCGCTGCCGGTCTCACGGATCCGCTTCGCCAGATCGTCCAGCCGCTCGGCGCGCCGCGCGGCAATCGCCAGCGTGGCGCCCTCGGCCGCCAGCGCCAGGGCGGTGGCCTCGCCGATGCCGGAGGAGGCGCCAGTCACCAAGGCGATCTTGCCGCTCAGTTTTCCTGTCTGCATCTTTTTCTCCTGACGCTTTGGACCCGCCGTGAAGCTAGGGCGCCGGCTTTCTGGAACAATGCTGATCGAAAAACCGAATCCACCGTTAGGGTTTTGGCCCCAGCAAGCCCACGTCTGCGCACGAACGGGCCTTGACGCGACCGGAGGTGTTGCGTCTTGATATGGGGGCTGCGGGGCTTCGCATGAAAACAGCTGATCGACTACGTCTGCGGGTGGCTTGTTTGCATGCGACGCTTGCATGCACCTCCGCGATCCTCTCGCGACCGACAGGTCTGAGCGCCAGATGAAGGTCCTCGTCGTCCATTGCCATCCCTGCGCCGACAGCTTCAACGGCGCCGTGCGCGACACAGTGCTGGAGACGCTTGCCGAAAGCGGCCACCAGGTCCACCTGCTCGACCTCTATGCGGCCGGCTTCGATCCGGTCATGCGCACGCAGGAATGGCGCGGTTACCACGACAAGGCGGCGAACCTGCAACCGGTGCACGAACATGCGCAGGAGCTGCTCTGGGCGGAGGCGGTCGTCTTCATCTATCCGACCTGGTGGTATGGCCTTCCGGCGATGCTGAAAGGCTGGCTGGAGCGTGTGCTGGTGCCGGGCTTCGCTTTCGAGATGCCGACGGCACGACGCGGCCCGCGGCCCAAATTGCGGCACATACGCCGGGTGATGGCAATGACCACATGTGGCGCCACGCCGCTGATGTCGTGGATCATGGGACAGCCCGGCCGGCGGACCCTGCTGCGCGGCTTCCGCTCCGTCTGCCATCCGCTGTGCCGGACCAAATTCCTGGCGCTCTACCGGATGGACAGCGTCTCGGCCGCCGGACGTCAGGCGCATCTGCAGCGGGTCAGAAAAGCGGTTGCCGGCCTTGGTCGCGCTGATGCGGTCGCCGCCACAGTGCCTGGCTGATTTGGACCAGGCGAGCCGCCGCTGTCTCCGCCGAATGTCACGGGCGGGTGTCGGTTTGGCAAAGGTCAAAAAAATCAAGTCTCACCTTGACCCAAGAATGGTTGCAGTGTTGGGTTGCAAAGATCAAGGCCTTCTTGATCAAGCGCACTGCGATGCAAATAAACGACATGATCCGTGAGCCGATGATTCGAAAATGGCATAGGTCTTTTTGTCGGTCGCTGCTGCGTGGGCTCGTGGTCTTGTTTGCCCTGAGCGGCCCAGCTTTGGCTGCCAGCAGCGATTGTGTCGGGGACGACGAGGCCGATACGGCTCGGCGAATTGCCGCTTGTACACTCATGATAGAGGATGTGACGGAGCCCGCCAGCAGCCGTTTGACGGCCTATTTCAAGCGCGGCGTCGCCTGGGCGAGGCAGAATGATTATGATCGCGCTATTGCCGATTTCGATAAGGCGATCAGCCTCGATCCGGAAGATGCCAGTGCTTATTACTACCGAGGCATCACCTGGGCACTCAAGAGCGACGCTGATCGCGCTATCGCCGATTTCGACCAGGCGATCAGCCTCGACCCGAAGAGCGATGCATACCGCATCCGAGGCTCTGCCTGGCTCGACAAAGGCGACAACGACCGAGCTATTGTCGACTACGATCAGGCCATCAGTCTCGAGCCCCGGAATGCCGGAGCTTATGGCGACCGGGGCCTGGCCTGGGCACGCAAGGGCGACAACGACCGCGCTATCGCCGATTTCGGCCAAGCGATCAGCCTCGATCCCCGCGATGGCCGAACTTATAACAACCGAGGTCTCGTGTGGAAAAGGAAGCGGGACTACGACCGTGCCATCGCCGATTATGACCAGGCGATCAGCCTCGATCCGAAGGAAACCAGCGCCTACGACAATCGGGGCATGGCCTGGCTACTCAAGGGCGACTATGACCATGCCATTTCCGATTTCGGACAGGCGATCAGCCTCGATCCGAATGTCGCCGGAGTCCATCATCATCGAGGCATGGCCTGGTCACTCAGAGGCGATTCTGATTATGCCATTGCCGACTACGATCAGGAAATCAGCCTCAATCCGAAGAACGCCCGTGCCTACCTCGATAGAGGCCTGACTTGGACAATCAAAGGCGATTACAATCGTGCGATCGCCGACTACGACCAAGCGATAAGCCTCGACCCGAAAGACGCCAGTGCCTATGGCAATCGAAGCCGGGCCTGGAAATATAAGGGCGACTACGACCGCGCCATCGCCGACGCCGACCAGGCGATCAGTCTCGATCCGGAACGCGCCAGTGCCTTCTACAACAGAGGCAACGTTTGGGCTGACAAAGGCGACTATGACCGCGCCATCGCCGACTTTGACCAGGCGATCGGCCTCGATTCGAAAGACCCCAATGCTTACGACGATCGAGGTACGGCTTGGGCACACAAAGGCGATGACGACCGCGCGATTGCCGACTTCGATCAGGCAATCCTGCTCGACCCGAAACACGCCAGTGCCTACAGGAAGCGCGGCTGGATATGGGACAAGAATGGCGAATACGACCGCGCCCTCGAGGACTATGGCAAAGCAATTGGGCTCGATCCGAAATATGCCCATGCTTATCTCAGCAGAGGTCTCGTCTGGTCGATAAAAGGCGAATACGTACGTGCAACGGCAGATTACGACCAGGCAATCAGCCTCGATCCGACGATTGTCTACGCCTATTTGGGCCGGGGTATCGTCCATTTCTACTCCGGTGCGATGGAGAAAGCCCAAGCCGATTTCGCGCAAGCCGCCACAGTCAAACCAGAGGATGCGTATGTTGCGATCTGGCTCGATTTTGCCGAGCGTCGCAATGGCGCAGCAGGGCATTTGCAGGAAGCGACCAAGAAGCTCGACATGACGCGATGGCCGGCGCCGGCTGTTCGAATGCTGCTTGGCGAGCAGACTCTCGCCGCGACAATTGCAGAAGCCGACGACCCTGATGCGATAAAGAAACGCGGAAACCTGTGCGAGACAAATATGTTCAGCGCCGAGCTGAGCCGACTGCAGGGGCACAGCGATGAAGCTTTGCGGCTCTATCGGCTCGCCGCCAGCGATTGCCCCAAAAACTCCTACGAATTTGTTGCCGCCAACGCAGCCCTGCGCGAGCTGTCGCCTTAGCTGCCGCCGCTACGGACTTCCCCGCCTTCGGTGAGATTTCGTTGCTCAACACAGTCTTCGCGCGTTGACTCTATTCCCCATTTCTGGAAATCTGGAAACATGGACAAGACGCTCGCCCTTTCGGCACTTGCCGCGCTCGGCCAGGAGACCCGGCTGGACGTTTTTCGCCTTTTGGTGCGGGCCGGCGCCGAGGGCGTGGCTGCGGGCGAGATCGCCTCACGGCTCGCCGCGTTCCCGAATACGATGTCGGCCCATCTCAAGATCCTGTCGCATGCCGGCCTGGTGCGGACCGAACGAGAGGGCCGCAGCGTGCGCTACTTCGCCGACATGACCAGGTTTCGCGATCTGCTGGCCTATCTCATGGAGGATTGCTGCAATGGCGCGCCGGAACTTTGCCAGCCTGTCATCCAGGCTGTGACCTGCAACTGCTAGCCAGATGAGCTCCGGCAATCTTCCCCGCCGCCTTGTTGCCGAAGCCCTCGGCACGGCTCTTCTGGTCGCCACCGTGGTCGGTTCCGGTATCATGGCCGATAAGCTGACCAACGAGGTCGCACTCACCTTGCTCGGCAACACCTTGCCGACCGGGGCGATCCTGGTCGTGCTCATCACCATATTCGGGCCGATATCCGGAGCGCACTTCAACCCGGCGGTGACGCTGGTATTCGCGCTTCGACGCGAGATCGAAACGAACGCAGCGCTGGCTTACGTCGCCGCCCAGATTGCCGGCGGCATCGCTGGAACATTCCTGGCGCATGCAATGTTCGAATTGCCGATCCTGCAAGTGTCGGCGACGGTGCGGACCGGAAGCGGGCAATGGATTGCGGAGCTGTTCGCCGCCTTCGGGCTGGTCTTCACCATCCTCGCCGGCCTGCGTTCCCGTCCGGATTCGATCCCCTGGCTGGTCGGGCTCTATATCACCGCCGCCTACTGGTTCACCGCATCGACATCCTTCGCCAATCCGGCCGTCGCCATCGCCCGTGCGTTCTCCAACACTTTTGCCGGGATCCTTGGCAGGGTGGCTGCTCGCCCAACCGAAACCAGCCGGACAGATGAAGGCCGCGCAATGACGGTCACCATCTACCACAACCCCGATTGCGGCACCTCGCGCAACACGCTGGCCATCATCAGGCAGTCCGGCGAGGAGCCTGAGGTGGTCGAATATCTAAAAAATCCGCCGTCGCGCGAAAAGCTCGTCGAGCTGATCGCAGCGATGGGCATGACGCCGCGCCAATTGCTGCGCGAAAAGGGCACGCCCTATGCCGAACTTGGCCTGGGCGACCCGAAGTGGAGCGACGACGAGATCCTCGATTTCATGCTGGCGCATCCGATCCTGATCAACCGGCCGATCGTGGTGACGCCGCTCGGCACCATGCTCGCCCGACCCTCCGAAGCCGTGCTCGATATCCTGCCCAATCCGGATATCGGCCCGTTCACCAAGGAGGACGGCGAGGTGGTCATCGACGCCAGCGGCAAGCGCGTCGGCTAGATATCGTCTTATTTCGATCTTTGTCGAAATTCTCTTGACGTGCAGCGATTCTGGAAATAGCTTATTTCCATGAAACTCGAAAAAGCAGCCTCGCAACTTGAAGCCCTCGGCAGCCCGACGCGGTTGCAGCTCTATCGGACGCTGGTGCGGGCGGGCGATGAGGGGCTGCCGGTCGGGCGTATCCAGGACAGATTGGGCATCGCTGCCTCGACGCTGTCGCATCACCTCAAGCGGCTGGTCGACACCGGCCTGGTGACACAGGAGCGCCAGGCGACCACGCTGATCTGCCGGGCCAACTATCCCGCCATGAACGGGCTCATCGGATACCTCGCGGACGAATGCTGCGCCGATGCCACCTGTGCGCCGGCATCGGCGGAAGCGGCCGCCAAAACGGCGGCATGATTTTTTTGCCATTATAATTCGAAATTACCGGAAGGATGGAAGACATGGAGATGATCGAAAAACTCCCCGTTGCGGTGATCGGCGCCGGGCCGGTCGGTCTGGCGGCAGCGGTCCACCTGATCGCGCGGGGCATTCCTGTCAAAGTCTACGAAGCCGGCAATGCGGTTGCATCCAATCTCAGGGATTGGCGCCATGTCCGTGTGTTCACGCCCTGGCGCTATTGCGTCGATCAGGCGGCCAGAAACCTGCTCGAGGCGCATGGCTGGCGGATGCCTGAGCCCGAGGCATTCCCAACCGCGGACGACCTCGTCGCGGATTATCTCGAGCCGCTTGCAAAGCTTCCGCAATTGTCGCCGTCGATCGAAACCGGCGCCCGGGTCGTCGGCATTTCGCGCTGGGGCGCCGACAAGGTGCTGAGCAAGGGACGCGAGAACCGGCCGTTCATGCTGGCGGTCGAGACTGCCGATGGTACAAGGCGCGACGGCGCACGTGCCGTCATCGATGCTTCGGGAACCTGGCAGATGCCGAACCCGCTCGGCGCCGGCGGAATTCCTGCAGAAGGCGAGGCCGAATTTGCCGACCGCATCGCCTACGGCATCCCCGATATTCTCGGCCGCGACCGCAGCCTTTATGCGGGGAAGACGACGCTGGTCGCCGGCTCCGGCCATTCGGCCGCCAATGCGGTGCTGGATCTCGCCAGGCTGGCAAATGTGGAGGCCGGCACCGCTTTCATCTGGACAACGCGCGGCACCGACCTGGTGCGCATCTACCGTGGCGGTGATGCCGACCAATTGCCGGCACGCGGCGAACTCGGCGCCGAAGTGCGCGAACTGGTGGAAAGCGGCGGCGTCAGGCTGGTGACGGGCTTTGCGGCTGTTTCGATCCGCGATGCCAACGGCCGGCTGGTCGTCGAAGGCCAGACCAGGGACGGTTTGCAGGCGCTTGGCCCGGTCGACCGCATCATCGCCGCGACCGGGCAACGCCCGGATCTGTCGCTGACCCGTGAGCTTCGGCTCGAGCTCGATCCATGGCTGGAAAGCGTCAAGGCACTGGGACCGTTGATCGATCCCAACGAGCACTCCTGCGGCGACGTGCCGCCGCACGGCCACCGTGAGCTCAGCCATCCAGAGCAAGGGTTCTACACAGTCGGCATCAAGAGCTATGGCCGCGCACCGACCTTCCTGCTGCTGACCGGGTATGAGCAGGTCCGCTCGGTCGCGGCGGCGATCGCCGGAGACATGGTGGCGGCCGACAATGTCCAGCTCGTGCTGCCCGAGACCGGCGTCTGCACCGTGCCGCGGATCGGCATTGCCGACAAGGGGTGCTGCGGCGGTCCGGCGCCGGCGGCTTCGAGCGCCTGCTGTGTCGCCGACGCCAAGGCGAAGGCGGTCGGCAAAGGCGGCTGTGGCTGCAGCGTCGCGGCATGAGTCTTTCGCCGCCTTCGCCGGCCATCGTGCGCAGCCGCGGCGCGATCATCACCGCGCTTGGCCTGACGCAGATCATGGCGTGGGGGTCTTCCTACTATCTTCCCGCGGTCATCGCGCCGGCAGTCTCCTCCGATACCGGCTGGCCGCTGGCATGGGTTGTCGGCGGCCTGTCTCTCGGCTTGCTCACGGCAGGATTGATCTCTCCGCGCGTCGGCTCGTCGATCGAGCGGCATGGCGGCCGCAACGTTCTGGCGTTCAGCGCCGGATGCATCGGGCTCGGCCAGATCGGGCTGGCTCTTGCCCCTAATCTTGCGGCCTATATCGCGGCCTGGCTGGTCATCGGCCTGGGCATGGGGGCAGGGCTCTACGATGCCGCTTTCGCGACGCTTGGCCGCCACTACGGCCAGGGCGCGCGCTCCGCCATCACCATGCTGACGCTGTTCGGCGGCCTTGCGAGCACCATCTGCTGGCCGATCTCAGCCTTGCTGCTGGGGGAGGTCGGCTGGCGCGGCACCTGCCTGGTTTACGCCGCCTTTCAGCTGGCAATTGCGCTGCCGCTCTATCTGGTGATCCTGCCCCGGGAGCCGCCGCAACCGGCAGTCAAACCGGGAGTGAAGAAGGCGGCACCCATTCTCGACAACCAAGCCGATCCGTCGATCATGATCGTTCTGGCCGCGACCCTGACACTCGCAGCGGTGATCTCGTCGACACTATCGGTGCATCTGCTCACAATCCTGCAAGGCAGCGGCATGGCGCTTGCCGCAGCCGTCGGGCTCGGCGTGCTGGTTGGTCCATCACAGGTGGCGGCGCGCGCGATCGAGATGATGATCGCGCGCTACCACCATCCGATTTTCACCAAGTTTGCCTCGGTTACGTTTGTGGCGATCGGCGTTTCGACGCTCTGGGCCGGCATGCCGATCATCCCGCTGGCGCTGGGCTTCTACGGCGCAGGGATCGGCCTGGAATCCATCGCGCGGGGGACGTTGCCGCTCGCGCTGGTCGGCTCGAACGGCTATGCGAAACTGATGGGCCGCCTCGCCATGCCGAGCCTGATCGCCCAGGCGGCGGCACCCTCGGCCGGCGCATTGCTGCTGGAGCGCTTCGGCCCGCACGGGACGTTGGCCGCGCTTTCCGGCCTGGCGCTGGCCAACGTCATCCTCGCATGCGGCTTGGGCTGGCGGATGCTCCGCCGACGGCAATCGCAGGTTCAAACCCGATAGGATTTCGACCTGCGTTCGGCGCCTTCAACTGGAGAGCGGGAGATCTTCCAAGGGATCGACAAGGAAGGACGCGGCGATCAGATCGTCCGCATCGAGGCGCAGTGAGCCTTTGGCGCCGCCCATAATGGCGGCAACCTTTTGAAACGTCTTGATCTCATGCTCGGTAATCTGGGCACTTTGCATTCTGGATTTGAGGTCAGCGACGCGCAGCCCCAAACTGTGGGACATTCCGATTTTACGGTTCGACATGGTAAGATGCTCCTCCCCGGCCCATGTTTGTTTTGCCACCCGCCCTTATTCGTATTTCCTCCGCCTGCCTAAATATGAGGCATCGCGATACAGCGCCCGAACGCCCGATGCAAGGGAAGGTTCCGGCGCGCAGCGGTCACGAAATAATAATACGTAGGAAGCACGGCCGATGGTCCGGCCGGAGGTAGGACTTAGGTATGACGCCCCGCCGGACAGAGGGCTCCGGTGGCTTAGCGGCTGGCGAGGACCATGCGGTTGCCTTCGCTGTCGCGAAACTCCGCCACCGTGCGGCCCGGCTGCCACGGCGCCTCATGCGGCTCGGTGACGATCTCGACGCCGTCCTTCTTCAGCGCCGCGATCATTGCCCCGACATTTTCGTCGACCAGCACCAATACGGGCTCCGCTCCGGGAGCGTCGTCGGCGCGCCTGACAAAATGCAGGTTCGTCACGGCATGCGGAAATGCCAGCTCGATCCAGCGCCAGCCGCCATCACCCATCTTCTGGTCGGCCATGACCTGGCAGGCGAGATGCCTGGTGTAGAACGCCTTGGCGCGGTCCTGCTCGAACACCGGAAGCTCGGCAAACTGGATATGCATGATCGTCTCTCCTGCTTGATGGCTGCCGCGCAGCCGCCCACGCGGGAAAGACGATGCGGGCAACCGAAAAGATTCTTCGGCAAGGAGAATCTTTTCAGCGCAGCCGGTCGTCCTTCGTTCATACCAACCAGTCAGGAGACGACGATGGACTACGCGCTCATTCGGTACGGTGTGAACCAAGCCGACCTGGCAGATAACCGCGTGCTGGTCGAAAAAGTATTTGAAGCGCTGGGCGAGGCGGCACCGCCGACGGTGCGTTATCTCGTGCTCGAGCTGGACGACGGCTCGTTCGTCCACATCGTCGGCCAGGACGGCGATTCGTCGGCGCTGACCGGGCTTGCCGCCTTCAAGGCATTTGCGGAAAACCACGCCCAGCGCCGTTCGACCCCGGCAATGCGATCGCCTGTCAAAGTCATCGGCAACTATCGTATGCTGGCGGATCAGAAAGCCGGGTAGCGCCCGCCATGCCGCTCGCGCAGAAATGGGAAGCTACGCCGAAAATGAACAGGGCGACTTTGGAGGTGCTGCTCGTCGGGTTGCGGCCAAGGCTGCATCGCTACTGCGCGCGTATGGCCGGCTCGGTGATCGACGGCGAGGACATCGTCCAGGAGGTCCTGATCAAGGCGCTGCAGGCGATCGACGGGGGTGCGATCGTCGAACGGCCCGAGCAATGGCTGTTTCGCATAGCCCACAATGCCGCGCAGGATCATCTGCGGCGGCGCAATCGGGAAAGGTCGCGCATGACCGAGGCCGACATGAGCGTCATCGAGGATCCCTCCGGCAGCGCCGACAGCCGGCTCGCCGCCCAGACCGGCCTGCGCTCCTTCATGCAGCTTTCGGTGCCGCAGCGCAGCGCCGTGATCCTGGTCGACGTGCTCGGCCTCAGCCTGCATGAGACCTGCGAAGTCACCGGCGCGACGCTCGCCGCCACCAAGGCCGCGCTGCATCGCGGGCGGGCGCAGCTCAAGTTGCTGGCGCTGCAGCCCGAACAGGCGCTTGCGCCGAGGCTCGACGCCGATGACGAGCGCCGGCTGCGGCGCTATGTCGACCTGTTCAACGCGCGCGACTTCGACGCGGTCAGGGCACTGATCGCCGAGGACGTGCGGCTCGACGTCGTCAACCGCGTCCGCCTGCGCGGCAAGGCCGAGGTGTCGACCTATTTCGGCAATTATGCCCGTATCAGCGACTGGACATTGTCGCTCGGCTTCGTCGACGACAGGCCGGCGATCCTGATCCGCCACCCGCAAGCGGCCGACGGCGCGGTGCGCGGCTTCATGCTGGTCGAGTGGCGGAACGATCAGGTCATCCAGATCCGCGACTTCCGCTATGCGCCCTGGTGCCTGGTCGACGCGGAGATCAGGGCCGTGGAGGGGTGAGGAGAGCGCTGGAAATGGTGCGAAATGGCGATCAGGCAGCCTCCTGCTGTTTGACCTAAACGCAATTGCCACATGGCAGCACGTTCTTAGAGCGGTTCCGGTTCTCTTAGAACCGGTAACTCGCTCTAACTATCTGTTTTGCCGCATTTATGCGGACGCCACATGACTCCATTTGGCGGCAGAATCCTCTAGCCGATACGCACGCGGCGCGTCACTTGGCCATTGCTTTCCCAGTATGTGTGTTTCTTGGCTATCAAGGGATCGTCCATCGCCGGTTGAATTTGTCCTGTGGTGCTGACCGCGCGCGAGGTCACGGTGTGTTCTCCAGGAGAGGGATTTGCCCAAGCCAGGGACCATATTTTCCAAGCGTGTTCGGCCTCCTCACTGTGGTCAATGGTCGCTGGTGTCCAAGGCCCTTGATCGATTTGCACTTCGACCCGGTCGATCGGCGCCCCCCAGGCTGCCCCAACGATGCGGTAATCTGAATCTTTCCGGGTAACCTTCGCAGGCGCGGACTTTATCAGCGCTCGCCCGACTGACGTCTCGGCCCATACGGTCTCGCCGTTGTGGTCTTCCTCCCGGATGGTGACATAGTCACGGGCCATCAGAAGGCTCATGAACCGCGTATCGCGAACCTCGATGCGCTTTAGCCACTTGACGTTGGCGATCCCGTACCAGCCTGGCGCAATGAGCCGTACCGGGAAGCCATTGGGCGCCGGCAAGGCGGCCCCGTTCATTTCATAGCAGAGGAGATTGTCGGGGTTCATCGCGTCGGCGAGCGACATGCTGCGAGCGAAGTTCTGCTGCATCTTGACGTCGCGTATCGGGATCTCGCCTGTGTCGGTACCGAAAAAGACGACCTCGATGCCCTTCTCCAGAACGCCGGCTTCCTCAAGGATCGGGGCGAGCGGCGTCCCTGCCCAGCGAGCATTGCCGATGCCGCCGGTGAAAAAGGGAAACCCGTGGTTGCCCGAGCATTCCACCGTGAAAACGACCTCCTGCCGCGGTCGCGCCCTGATGTCGGCGAGCGTTAACTCGAGGGGCTTCTTGACCAGGCCTCCGATCTCCATCGACCATGTCTTCTCGTCGATCGTTGGTCGGTTGAAATGCGAGATGCTGAAGAACTTGTCGTTTGGCGTTATCCAGCTATCCAAGTCCTCCCAGACAAGCTGCTTCTGGATACCCACCGGATCGGGATTTTCGGTCGGCTGATCCAGCCATCGAATAACTTCCTCGTTCGGCCGTGTTGGAAAAGCGTAAGCCCGGCGCGAGGTATAGAGAGCAGCAATTGCGGCAAGAGCCGCGCTTCCTTGAACAAGAAGTTCTCTGCGCTGAAAATCAGGCATGTTGTTTACCTCCCAGTTGATCCGGAACGGGCTGCAACGTGCCTTAGCCGTAGCCTGATCACGGATAGGCGACACAATGTGAGGTCTGCCCACCCGGAAGTATCCGGGTAGGTCAGACAATCACCGACGCAAGTCAAGCATGTGAAGCATTGCACGAAACGTTAGCTCGCGTTTCGCACGCTAAGAGTGCGCCTTTGAGAAGGAACTGTCCACAACTTGGACGGGACATGATGATGATTGCAGCATTCCATGCCGATTTCCGGTCCTGCCAAAATCGTTGCTGCTCTGATCGCTGCCGAACGCCCGCTTCTGGGTCATTTCCGGACTTTCGCGGGTTCTCGTCGAACCGGTGTTTCCTGCCGGCCCATGGGTTGGCCGTGCGGCCGGCACCGCCCTGGTCGCTTGGGGCGGCGCAACGCTTTTGGTCTGACGACCAGGGCCGCCTCGAATGTCGCATTTGCAGGAGGAGGCGGGCCCGGGCGGCACATCAGAACCAATCTGCATAACGAGGTGGCCAGCAAGCAGGCCGCCCGGCTCGGGCGCGGCTGAATCAATCACACGTGAACCATTCGCCGACCGAGCGGGGACACCCTAATTGGTGGTGACTTGCGTCACCGCCACGCCGGTTATCCTGCCGTTGCCGGCTGTGTAGGTGAGCGTCTGCGTGACCGTGGCGTCCTTCTGGTCGGGAGACGAAGCAGGATAAGAGGCGGCGAAGCCGAAATGGCCGTAACGATCGGGCTTGGCGGCGCCAAATTTCGCGGCCACGTCGCTCAGCGGCGCTCCGACGCCGGGCGTATCGAGTTCAATAGCTGTCAGGCTGGCAGGCGCGCCGGCGCATCCTTCCGGCACCTTGCCTTCCGGGTTCGGCTGCAGGGCGACGGACAGGACACCATGGTCGGAGCCACCCATCTCGCCGGATACGAACCAGAAGATCGACGGCGATCCGCCGGCGTCGGGGCCGGCATAGCAAAGCCAGTGGCGTGAATCTCCGGCGTCACCTTCATCGTGCATCGCTCCGCCGAAGGCTTTTTCGACATCGGCAAGCGTGGTTTCCTCAAGCTTTATCTCCAGCGGCCCGGCCTTGACCTGCTTGAACAGCGGGCTGGCCAGCGGCGAGTTGATATCGCCCAGGGATGGAATCGCCCGGTCCGGGTTGAGCGGCTTGGCCAGCGTCGTTGCATTGGTCACCAATCCGGCAACGATGAGTGCGAAATATCCGGCGTTCTGTCCCATGCCGATCTCCTGTCGTTCGAAGTGAGGGCGGAAGGATTTGCGAGCGGGTGCTACCCTGTCTGGTTGATACCCAAACCGGTGCACGACGAACTGGTCCCAAGATAAATTCACAACGGCGCAGCCTTCAACGTCATTCCGGCGACTTGGCAACCAAAGTGTAATCGAGGCTCACAATTCCTTTTCGGCCAGCTCGCGAAACGCGTCGGGAACCGACCGCTGTAGCTCGAGCGCGACCGAGGCGTAGCCCACCGCCTCCCAGCCGAAGCGGTCGCGGATCTTGTCGACGGCGCGATCCGCGGTCCAGCGCGCCGCGCCCTTGCTGGTGCCGGGGCGGCGGCGATCGTCGTCGAGCCCGAGCGGCAGTTCCAGTTGCAGGCCGGCATGCTGCTCCAGATGCGATACGGCGATCGCCAGCAGCGAGATTGTCTTTTCGTGCGGATGGTCGATGAGCACCTTGCGCACCAGCGCCTCGGCGATCTCGGCCAGCATGGCGGTCGCCGAAATCGGCTGATCGAGCGTGATCGAGCGCGTCACCGAGCGCAAATCGGCAAAGCGGACGCGAACCGTCACTGTACGGCCGGGCCGGGATTTCGCCCGCAATCTTGTGGCGACCCTGTCGGCCAGATGCAGCAAAGCCGGCACGAAGACCTGCTCCTCGGCCGGTTTTCGGCCAAGCGCCGACTGCGCACCCGCCGAGCGCGCCCGGCGCTGCGTCTCGAGCTTGCGCGGATCGCGGTTCCACGCCAGCGCGTTGAGTTTCTCTCCCGCCGCCGACCCGAGCAGGCGCTCAAGCGCCCCACCATTGGTCTTCGCCAGCTCGCCGATGGTGTTGACGCCGATGCCGGCCAGCCGCTGCCTGGTGACCGGGCCGACGCCCCACATCAGCTCGACCGGCAGGTGGTGCAGGAATTCCAGCTCGTGGCGCGGATCGACCACCACCAGCCCGTCCGGTTTTGCGACCTGTGAGGCGATCTTGGCCAGATGCTTGGTGCGGGCTACGCCGACCGAGATCGGCAGGCCGAGCTCGGCCCGCACGCGGCGGCGGATCTTGCCGGCGATCTCGGCCGGCGAGCCGAACAAATGGGTGCAGCCGGCGACGTCGGCAAAGGCCTCGTCGATCGAAATCCGCTCGACCACCGGCGTGAAATCGCCGAGCACCTTGATTGCCGCATCGCCCAGCCGCTGATAGTCCTTGAAATGGCCGCCGACGAAGACGAGTTGCGGGCAGAGTTCCCGCGCCCGCCGTCCCGGCATACCGCCGCGCACGCCGAACGCCTTGGCTTCATAGGATGCGGCAAGCACTACCCCGCCGCCGACGGCAATCGGCTTGCCGCGCAAGGCCGGGTCGAGCAACTGTTCGACCGAGGCATAGAAGGCATCCAGATCCGCGTGGAGGATGTTGGCTTCCATCCGGCCCGTTCGCCCGCGGCGGTTCGAACGCCGCATTGTCTCGAGTTGTGGTGAGAACATAAAGAGAACATTGTGGGTGGATTGTCAAGCAGCGCGGAGGCTGCCGCAGATGACGAGCGCACGGCAAATGTTCAGCCGCGCAGCCGATCGCGCGCCTGCATCAGCGCGAATCCCAACAGGTTCTCGCCGCGCCACAGCAGCGGGTTCACCGCCCTCTCGTCATCCGCCGCAAGGCCGATACCCCACACCCGGTCGACAGGGCTCGCCTCGACCAGCACCCGGTCATGCGTCGACAACAGATATTCGCGCAGCGCCGCGTTCTGACGGAACTTCTGAAAGCTCCCTTCAGTGACGATGCGATATTTGTCTGCATCCCATTTGGTGCCATCGAAGCCGCTCACCTGGCGGCCAAGCTGCTTTGCCTGCTTGGGGCTCGCCGCCCTGAGGATTTGTGTTGCCGTCGGAGCATCACCGAACAGTCGTGCCTTCTCGGCCATCATCCAGTGTTCGGCAGTCGGATAGCTCAAGCCATCGACGGTAAAAGGCGCATGCCACCACTGGCTGAAGCACGACGTGCTTATTCGGCCGTCCTTAGACGGCTGATGGCCCCAGAAGAACAGGAACTTCTGCCGGGGCTTTGCGCGAAAGGTTTTCTCAAGCCAGGTTCGGTCGTAAATCATGGGCGGATGGAGCAGGGCGAAAGGCCGGCTTGTCAATGCTCCATCCAGAGTGGGTAGCGAAGATGAGCGGTCGGCGCTGAATGCGATGAAATGCTGATCTACAGCGCCATCTTGTAGCCGAGATGACTGGCGGTGAAGCCGAGGCGCTCGTAAAAAGCGTGGGCCTCCCGTCGACCTTTGTCCGTGGTGAGCTGGACGAAGCTGCAATTGCGCGAACGGCATGTTTCAATCGCCCATTCGATCATCAGCTTGCCGACGCCGCGCGAGCGCCATTGCCGGGCGACGCGAACGCCTTCGATCTGGCCGCGCCAGGCGCCTTTTCTCGAAATGCCTGGAAGGAAGCTGAGCTGCAGCGTTCCGACCACTTGCCCGGCGTTGACCGCGACGGCCAGCAACTGGTTGGGATCGGTATCGATTGCGCTGAAGGCATCGAGATAGGATGGCGCAAGCGGCGTGGACGGGTCTTCCCGGTCTGCGCCGAGCACATCGTCCGCAAGCATTGCAACGATCGCCGGCAGGTCGGGCGCCTGCGCGCGACGGAATTCGATCTCGCTCATCGCGCGGAGACATACGGCGCGGTGTCGGCGATCGCAACATCCGTTTTGCAAGGGAGGCCCGCGCGCCTTCAGGTCGCCTCGAGCGCCCAGAGGCGATGGCCGTAGCGGCGGAAGAAGCGGGCGAAGAGGCGTTGCTGCCTGGCGCGGGCGAAGTCGGCGGTGCGCCTTTCCTGTCGCCAGCGCGGCATGTTGCGGAACATCGACAGGAAGCGGGCGGCGTCCTCGATCGCCTCCTCGGCCGACTGCGCCGGGCGGATCGCCGCCAGGAACAAAGCGCGGCTCGGCTTCATCCGGTCGATCGCCGACTTGCGCTGGCCATGGCCCTGGCGCGCCGTGCGGATGCCGTCCTGGCGGATGGCTGCGAAGGCAGCAAGCATGGCCGGGCTGTGGCCGGCATAACCGCAGGCCTGGGCGAACTGGGCGAGGTCCATCGTCACTCCCTTGCTTGCCGGCCGACGGAGCGGCCGCGGTTCTGTTGCTCGCGCCGATTTCCAGCCCTGCACGAGATAGAAGCATAACTCAAGTACCTGAACAAGTGAAACTTTCACGTTGGTGCAAGCGGAACCGACTCGACTCCGCCCCGAAAACCGATAATGATGTGAACAAAGCAGGAACAATGATGGGGATGGCTATGGCATTAGCGGGCAGGGAAGCGACGATCGCGGATGTTGTCTCGATTGCCGTCGAGTGCATCGATTGCGGCCGCAACAGGTGGTGGAAACCGGCCGAACTCAAGCGGCATGGGGTGAGGCCGGAGACACCGCTGGCCGCACTTTCGGGGCGCCTGATCTGCAAGGCCTGCCGGGCCGACGGCCTGCCGGGCGCCGCCGTCTCGATCCAGGCCGCCTTCATCGACGACCGGCAGCGGACCCGCGCCGAGGCGCGCCTGCTCAACGGTCGAGAGCTGCAGTCGAGGCGGGCTTGAGGGGGCGGGCGTGCTGCTCTTCCCTTCTCCCCTTGTGGGAGAAGGTGGCCGAGCGAAGCTCGGTCGGATGAGGGGTGTTGGACGGATCGCTACCTTGATGGCGTAAGTGCTTAAAAATCGCTTCTACATTTCCTCCGCCGCGTTCCTTCCAGCACCCCTCATCCGGCTCGGCGCTGTGCGCCGATCCACCTTCTCCCACAAGGGGAGAAGGCAACAAGCCCTCAATACCCCAGCAGTTCCTTGAGCGGGATGACGCGGAAGACGTTCTTGATGGCGTAGCGGTTGAAGGACAGCGTCTTGGGCGGGTTGTACTGTTCGACGATCAGCTCGGCGGCGGTGCGCTTGACCAGCTTCTTGATGAAGGCCTTGCCGTTTTGCTCGTTCTCCTCGGGCAGGGTCTCGATCACCACATGGTCGCCGGGCAACGCTTCGCGGCCGCCGCAATAGATCATCTCGCCGGGCTCGTAGCGCGGCACCATCGAATCGCTCAGCACGTGCAGCGCAAACACATTGCGCAGATGCCGGATCCCCGGCGGCCGCTGGACATAGCCGGCCGGCTGGCCGTTGAAGGTGAAGTCGCCATCGTCGCCGCCGACGGCGGTACCGAGAAGCTGGATGTCCATCGGCCCGGCGGGCAGGGGGCCGGGATCGGTGACGATCTCGGCATCGGCGACCGGTCCGGCATCTTCGAGGAAAACGACCTCGCCCTTGCCGAGCGCCACCGGGTCGACGCGCAGGAAAGCGGCGGTCTTCAAAAGGTTCTCGGTCTTGGGCAGGTTGCGCCCGGTCTCCCAATTGCCGACGGCAGCGACGTCGGTGTCGTTGTGCTCGGCAATGTGACGCATCACCAGGCCGCGCTGCTTGCGCGCCCGGCGGATCGCCGCTCCGACCTTGATCGACAGTGCAGTTTTCGCCATGGCTCCATCTGAGGCATAAGATTCGGTTTCGTCTATGCAAGAATCGCTTGCATTATGATTTGAGTTATGCTCTTATGTAGGCATGCACAAGTCGCTTCGCCAGCTTTCGGTCCTTGAATCCGCCGTTCAGCGCGCCGGCAGCGCTCGCCTGGAGGCGGTAGCGCAACCGATCGCCGGGGCCATGCATGTGCCAACCCTTTCCCCTTCGTCGCGGCTGTCCTCCTCCCCGGCCGGGACGATGCCCGAGGCTCGCGCCTCGGATCCGGCAGCGCAAGCGGCCGGAACGGCCGGAGCCGTTCCCCTCACGGCTCCGGCCACGAATTGCCTGCCGGCCGGCAATGCGGAAGCCGCGGTTTCCTGCATCCGCACCGAAGACGGCACGGTCATCGCCTTCGACAAGCGGACGGGCAAGGCAGCGTCCGGCGCAACAAGGCAGGGCGGCCGAGATGAAGCTCGATCGCAGCAGACCACGCGAAGGCTGACCGGCTTTCGAGCCTGAGGCCGGCAAAGCCGGCGCCGCACACAGCCATTTTTGCAGGGAATGAAACATCATGGCCGCCCGCTATTCCGCCTTGGAACTGGAACAAATCGAGAACTGGCTGACGAGCGGACTGTCGGCCGCGAAGATCGCCACCCGGTTGACCGCGCTGCGCGGCCGCCCGGCCTCGCGTGCAGCCATCATCGGCATCGTCCACCGCACCGCCCGTTTGCGCATCATCGGCCTTGCCAGATCGAAGGGCTGGTGTGGTGGACGCTCTGGCGGCCGGCTCGGAAATTCGGCGCCTGAGCCATCCAGCACTGCTGATCAGGCGGAGTCGGCTCCGAAGGCCGAGCCACGCTGCCGCCCGGCAAGGCTGTCGGCCAGGCTGGCGCCGCCGGCCTGGCAGCCGGGTCCGGCTCGGATCACCGGGACCGATGGCGCACCGCTCGAAATGCCGGCGCCGCGCCCGATCGCCGCCAGCGGCCGCCAGCCGCATTTCGCCGCCATGCGCTTCATCGATTGCCTGTTCGAGCGCTGCCGCGCGCCGCTCGACACGACGCCGCAGGAGGATGCGGAAAACGACGCTCCCGGCAGCCGGCCAGGTTTGGACATGCTGTGCTGCGGAATGCGCACGAACCCATCGAAAAGCTACTGCGCCTATCACGCTGCGCGCTTCCTGCGCACGCTGCCGGCCGAAGCGATTTGAGCCCGCTGCAATGAGGCTGGAAGTTAGCCAGAGCCCGACGACCAAAACCCAGGAGGACCGAGCCGATGAGCACCAAAACCGCCCAAAAGGTCAAAGCCAGGCCACCGAGATTGCCGAAAGGCGAGGCCGAGCAGGTGCGCATCCGCAAGGAGATCGGCCATGATTTCGCACTGAAGGACGATCGGTTCGGCCGCAAGCGGCTGGCGAAGGGGACGCAGGGGGGAGCGCGCCTCTATGAGGTCTCCAATGACGGCCACACAGCGGCCGGCGGCATCGTGCGGGTGCGCAACGTCGACCCGCTGAGCGGCCTCACCTCGCTGTCGCGCCAGCAGCGCGAGGCGGGCATGCGCTACCGCCAGGATTTCCGCAACTCGTCCGAGGCAACCGCCAAGCCGATGGCCTGGGCCGAGCGCGTCGACGGCGGCCGCACCGGCAGCGGCGTCGCCGAACACATCCTGTCCGCCGGCCGCGACCATGCCGAGGCCACCAGGGCGCTTGCCCACTGGGAGATCGCCGGCATCGTGCAAAAGGTCTGCTGTGCCGACGCAACGGTCAAGAGCCTGGCCGAACAGGCCGGCGAGCCGCGCGACGTGGTGGTGAAACTACTCAAGATCGGGCTCGACATATTGGCCGTGCATTACGGCATGATGCTGATGCGCAAGCCGAGGTGAGAAGCCCCGCCGATCCGGCCGGCACTACCGGCCGGATCGATCCGTCAACGACGGCAGACACGGATTCTTTCGATAATCCGGTGGTGATGACGCCAGTGCCTGATGACTTCGGTGTGGCAGCGCCGGTGGTACCGGTACCGGTAGCGCGGCGCGTAGTCCTCGTTATAGACATCATAGCGGTAACGGGGGACGTACTCATCGTCGTAATCGGAATACCGATGGTGGCGATAGTAATAGTCGTCGTCGTCATAGCCGTTGCCGATGCCGATTGTGACGCTGCCGCCGGCATTCGCCGGGCCGATCACGGAAGCCGCCGATGCGATGGCGATCACCGAGGCAAGCAGGAGCTTCTTCATAGCTACCTCCTTCTTTAACGTCCCTCTAATAGAAAAACCCCCGAGGGGCAGCCTCGTTCCATAGATTGGCAAGATGTAACGAACGGACGAGCCCGAAGTTTAGCGCGAAAACGCCGCTGGCTGCGCCGGGGTCGGATCGTCGACGCAGCGTGGCCGCTCCTCTCATCAAACAGCGGCAATCGCGCGTCAGTCCCGTTTTTTGCCGACGTCTGCCTACAGAACATGGCCCAATTCAAGCAAAACGAACGCGGTCGCACCCAGCACAGCGAGGGCGTAGGCCGCATAAAGAACAAGCAGCATTACCTCAAAGTCCCGGACGAAGCTTGCGGCAATCCTGGTCTCCTTAGGTTCCGTTTTCTCGATGCGGTCGGTTTCCAGCTCCTCCGTTGCCACGACGAGGCAAACAATTCTGTCGTTGTCGGCCGCCTGTAATATCCGTTCCGTCAAATCGACTGCAATCACTGGATCATCGGCCAACTGATCCCGCGATAGCCGGCTTTCAGTGACGGTCTGGATTTCACGCTTTCTCACGCACGCATAATTGCGTCGACTAAATTAGGTTCCACTAAAATAGATAGATTGCCTCGACCCGATCACGACGTGGTGAGGCGTGAGCCCAGCTGGGCGGGGAACTCCGCCTGAGGCCCCCATTTGCCGACCGTCGAGGCGAATCTCGATCGGCGCATCCTCCGATCAAACGGCGCGGGCTTCTTTATAGGCTGCTACGGTGCGCCATTGCTGGTAGGTCGCAATGCCAAAGCAGCCAAACTCTCATATCGCGAACGCAGCGCCGACGTCTTCGGTGCCGACCGGTTATGACGAAGATCGCATGCTTACTTATATCCGGCTGCTCGACGCGTCGGCTGAAGGGACTGATTGGCGTGAGGTCGCCCGCATCGTTCTGCACATTGATCCGGAGCAGGAGCCGGACAGGGCTTTCCGGGCGTGGGCGACACATCTGGCGCGTGCACGATGGATGACCAGGAAGCGGAACGAGCTTCGCCAATTGCATGATGAGTGGTGGGGATGAGCACCATCTAAGCGGAACTGCCGTCAGGTCTGGCCGTTGAGGGAGGAGGCCAATATGGAAAAGCGCCCAATGACTTCTTGGCCAGCCAATACTTTCGAGCTGTGCTGCCTTCTTGCAGTTCCGCTGTCGCTTATCCTTACCGTTTTACTGGCTGGTCTCATCCTTAGCTGACCCCGCATGGTTCCTTGCCGAGGGGCTGGGTCGTGATCCGATAAGATCCGGAACCGTTACTTTACAGCCGCCGCCATCACATCCGAAAACAGCGCCCGCTCCACCGCCGGTTCCAGCGTTTCGGCGAAGGGCGTCGCCAGGTGGTGGCGGTCGCGGAAGGCTAGTTTGCCGTCGATGAAGACGTGGCAGGTGGTCTGGTCGCAAAAGCGGTCGGTCATGTCGATGTAAGCAGCGTTCGGTGTCGAGCGCACGATATCGCGCTCGATGGTGGCGATGTCGTCGTTTGCCGCCATGATCCTCGGCGTGTCGCATGTCGCGGGCGTCTGGCCCCGCCACAGCGCCCGCGCCACGCACTTGTCGGCGTAGCTTGCATTGTAGGGAACGTCCCTGATGACCGCGACCTTGATGCCGGCCTGGCTGAAGGCCTGAAGCGTCCAGGTGAGGCCCGTCCGCCACTGCGCTTGCCAATCGGCGTGCCTCAACTCCTCGGGCGATTCCTTCATCACATTGCCGATCGAGAACTCCGAGATCACCACCAGTTGGGGGTGGAGCGCGATGATGTCCTTGACCGACTGCTCGCGCCATTGGTCGCATTCGGTGTAGTCGCGCTTCAGCCGCCAGTTCCAGGTCGTCACCCGCGAAGCCCGGCAGGAGGATTTGAGAAAGGTGACGACGCGAAAATTGTTCTTCTCGGCCGCCTTGATCAGCGGCGTCGACCAATGGTCGGCATGCGAGTCGCCGAACAGCACGACCGAGCGCTGGGCATCCTTGCGGCCGAACATGCAGGGTTTTGGCTTGACGGTCTCGAAATCGAGCACGCAGCCGCCATTGCTCGCGCGCACAGTGGAGAGCTGCGCGGCGCTGTCGGCGATGACGTGCTGTTCGGGGCTGAGATTGTGCTCGGCAAAGCGCGCATTGCCATAGGCCGCGACCACGCCGGCGCCGGTCAGCGCGACGGCGGGCACCAGCGCCCGCGCTGCTCCGGCCATCAGCCAGCCGTTGCGGCGGATCGGGTTCTCGATGAAATGATAGGTGAACATCGACAGAAACAGCGTCAGCGCCGCGCAGGTAAGGCGGTCCAGGATGGACAGGCTGGGAACCACCATCGCCGCATAGACGATGACCGGCCAGTGCCAGAGATAAAGCGAATAGGACAGCCGGCCCAACCATTGCATGGGCGGCAGCGCCAGCAGGGCGCTCGGCAGATTGCGGCCGCCGCTGCCGCTGAGCAGCAGCAGCACGGTGCCGACAACAGGCGCCAGCGCATTCACCCCGGGAAATGGCGAGTCTTCGTCCAGCATCAGATAGGCCCAGGCGATCAGCGCCAGACCGAGGCATGCCTGGAGCGTGGCCAGCAGCGGCCGGTCGCGCCAGATCTTTGCCGGCGCTATGGTCGCGAGGCCGCCGGCGGCGAATTCCCAGGCCCTGAGCGGCGAGAAATAGAAGGCCCAGGGCTGCGACACTTCGGTCAGCCAGGCGCAGGCGGCGAAGGAGGCCGCGCCGGCGACGCCGATGACGATTATAGCGGCGCGCTTGCCGGGACGCAGCCAGGCGGCGGCAAGAAGCAGCGCCGGCCATGCCAAATAGAACTGTTCCTCGACCGAGAGCGACCAGAAGTGGATGAACGGGTTGTTGGTGGCGTCGGCGGCGAAATAGTCGAACGACCAGCGGATCAGCCAAAGGTTGATCATGTAGGCGGAGGCGAACATGGCGCCTTTCGAATAAAGCGCCTGTTCCTCCGGCGACAGGATGAAGTAACCCGCGAACAGCGTGGCGAGGATGACGAACAGTGCCGCCGGCAACAGGCGCCGGGCGCGCCGGGCGTAGAAGCGCCAGAGGTTCAGCCGCCCGGTCTCGGTAATTTCCGTAACCAGGTGGCGGGTGATCAGATAGCCGGAGATGACGAAGAAGATGTCGACGCCGGCAAAGCCGCCGGGCAGGCCGGACAGACCAAAATGGAAGGCGATGACACCCGCCACCGCCAGCGCGCGCAGCCCTTCGATGTCAGGCCGAAATGATGCCGACACAATCACCTCATGCAAGGAATGCCCACCTCGCAGAGGCTCGACCCGATGCGACGATATTGCAATGCAACAAATCTAACGCAGTGCAACATAGGGGGAGGGCGCGGCTCCTCCAGTTCCTCGCGTGGGAGGTTCACTCACACGAGCGATTCGAGAGCCACTGATATGGAAGCGAAGCGAAGGGTGCCGAGGCGATCACGCCTTTTTCAAAAACTCGGTCTTCAGCACCAGGCCCTTCACCTGCCTGGTGCTGCATTCGATCTCGCCGGGATTGCCGGTGAGGCGAATATTCTTCACCAGCGTGCCGCGCTTGATCGTCTCCGACGTGCCTTTGACCTTGAGATCCTTGATCAGGGTCACGGAGTCGCCCTCGTGCAGCGCCGTGCCATTGCTGTCTCTTATGATCGCGTCGGTCATGGCAGGTCTTTCGTGGGACTCCGGTGGGAGGTGGTCGGGCCAGTCTCCGGCCTATCCCACGCTCGGCGACAAGGTCAAGCGTCAAGCGGGGTCAAGCGTCAAGCGGGCCGTCCGCCAATACTATGCGGGAACGGCCGACCGGAAAACCCAGGTTGCAAGCAGACGGTGCCCCTGGACCATAATGTCATTGCCGCTCCGGCCGGCGTCGCGATTTCAAATGGCTAGGCACCCGCCGGTATGAGTGCGGACTGGAAGGTCGCGAAAGGGCCGCCCGCCCTTTCGCTTGGCCCCCATTTCGCTTGGCAAGAAGCCGACGGTTACTTGTTGAGCTGCTTGGCCATCTTGCAGAAGTCGGCATGCATCTTGGCAATGCCTGCGTCGCTGCATTCCTTCAACATCATGGCCCGGTCGCTCGTGGACATGGCCATCCATGCCGCCTTGAATTCGGCTTCCGACTTCATGGTCTTCATGCCGGCGTCGGTGAAGAAGGGCGTCATTTTCTGCGGATCGTCGAGCGCCGAAGTGCCAGTGGCACCGGCGGCAAGCGCTGCGCCGGTCATCATCGAAAGGGCCATCGCGCCCATGCAAAGCGTCTTGAAGTTCATGATCATTCCTCCTGAGCTGCTGCTTTGAGGTTGTCCATCAGCGATCTACGAAGGAACGGTGTTTTGACCCAAAAGTTCCACGTTCTGGCGCAGACATGGAACAGGATTGCCCGTGACGTCATTAATGCAAAAAATTCTACCATGACTGAATTTGCCGCGCTGCCGACCAGGGCAATCGGCGTCCGGCTGGGTGAGACGCTGCGAAGTTGCAGGCCGGCTCAATATGCCCGATCATGGCGACGGCGGAGCGGAGGTATCAAGTGGCGGCAAATCGTCGAAACGACGCGCACCTGTCGGAGCCCCGGCGGGCGGGCATCGTTTCCGCGGCCAGGGCGCTTCCGCGCACATCGTTGCCCAGCGTAGCGTCGGTCGTGACGGCCGTCGCGGCGCTCTATTTCGGGCGCGAGGTCTTTCTGCCGATCGCAATCGCGCTGCTGCTTACCTTTGCGCTCGTGCCCATGGTGTCGGCACTCAAGCGAGCCGGCATTCCGCGTCTTCCGGCCGTGATCGCCAGTGTGCTCGGCGCATTCACGGTGCTGGCGCTGTTCTCCTTCATCGTCGCCACGCAGGTCAGTGAACTGGCGCAGAACATTCCGCTCTACCAGGCGAATATCCTGACCAAGGTCCGGTCGCTCAAGGAAACCGGCGTCGGCGGCGGCATCGTTTCCAGATTGAGCCGGGTGATCGAACGCGTCGGCCAGGAACTCGACAGACCCGAGCCCGTACAACCCGCCGCCGATCAGCCTCCGCGGGAACCGATCCCGGTCGAAATCGTCGCGCGCGAACGACCGCTCGAGGTCCTCCAGAATCTGATCGGCCCGCTGCTGAGCCCGCTGGCATCGGCCGGACTGATCGTCGTGGTCGTCATATTCATGCTGCTCGAGCGGGAGGACCTGCGCGATCGCTTCATACGCCTCGTCGGCTATGGCGATCTGCATCGAACCACCGAGGCGCTGCAGGATGCCGGCAAGCGCGTCGGCCGCTATCTGCTCATGCAACTGGTCGTGAACATCGTCTATGCCGTCCCGATTGCAATTGGACTTTGGCTGCTGGGCATACCCAATCCATTGCTGTGGGGTTTGCTGGCGCTGGCGCTGCGCTTCGTTCCCTATATCGGCCCGGTCATCGCGACGCTGTTGCCTCTGTTCCTGGCGCTTGCCGTGGCGCCCGGCTGGTCGCTCGTGCTCTGGACCGCAGGGCTTTTCGTCGTGGTCGAACTGATCACCGGCAACGTGATCGAACCCTGGCTCTACGGCTCGCGCACCGGGCTGTCGCCATTGGCCATCATCGTTGCGGCGATCTTCTGGACCTGGATCTGGGGGCCATTGGGCCTGGTTCTGTCGACGCCGCTCACGGTCTGTCTCGTCGTGCTCGGCCGCCATGTGCCGCAGTTCGAATTCCTCGACGTTCTGTTCGGCAACGAACCCGTGCTCGAACCGCACGCCCGGCTTTACCAGCGGCTGTTGGCCGGCGATCCCGAGGAAGCGACGGACCATGCCGAGGAGATGCTGGACGAAGAATATCTGGTCGAGTTCTACGACAAGGTCGCGATTCCCGCACTTCTGCTCGGCGAGCAGGACCGGGTGCGTGGTGTGCTGAGCGACGAGCAAAGACAGCAGGTCGCGGGCAGCGCGCTGACGATGGTGGCGAACCTCGACGACAGCGCGCAGGAGGAGGCGGAAGCGGACGACACGGCCGCGGCCGAGGACAACGGCTCACGCGAGGACAGGCACGTTCAGGGGGAGGTTCAGGGCGAGGAGTACACCGAACTGCCGGATGGCACGGGCATGTCGGTGCTGTGCGCCGGCGGGCGCGGCGAACTCGACGACGCGGCGGCCGCCATGCTGGCCCAGGTGCTCGAAGTCCAGGGCGCTACGGTGTTGAGAGCGAGCTTCGCCGAGATGGAACCGGGGAGCATTCGCCGCCTTGAGCTCGACGCCGTCGATAGTGTCGTCATCGGATTTTTGAACCGGGATTCCGTCAAGCACGGGCGGTTCCTGGTCCGTCGGCTGAAACGCACCAAACCAAGGTTGCGAGTGGGCATCGTGTTGTGGTCGGAAGCCGACAGCGACAACCAGGAGGCAGATGCCAGATTGGCCAACGAGATCAACGCCGATTTCGTCGCACGTGGCATGGTAGGCGCGGTGCTCGGTGCGTTGTCCAGCGCTCCGCCGGTGGCGCTGAAGACCACCGCCAAACGCCGCATGCGTCGCCTGACGCCGGCGCGCAAGAAAGAGCCGCTCGCCGCGGCAAAATGAGCGCGGCGAAGACCGCGGCAGGTTGGGTTATTACCGCTTTCGCGAAAGTGGTAATAACGAAACGGCTCAGGTCATCTTCGCAAGGTCGCCCTGAACCGTCCGCCGCGGCAAACGGCGCCAACCTTCATACAGTCCAGAAATAGCGCACCGTATGGAAGAAGACCGGAGCGGCGAAGACCAGGCTGTCGGCACGGTCCATCATGCCACCATGGCCTTCGATCAGATGGCCCCAGTCCTTGACGCCCTGATCGCGCTTGATGGCCGAGGCGACCAGCCCGCCAAGGAAGCCCATCAGGCAGGCGATGAAGGCGACGCCGGCTGCCTGCAGCGGCGAGAACGGCGTCAGGAACGACAGCAGCGCGCCGAGCAGGCTCGACGCCGCCAGCCCGCCGACCAGCCCCTCCCAGGTCTTCGACGGCGAGACCGTCGGCGCCAGGAGATGCCGGCCGAACAGCTTGCCGAAAATATATTGCAGCACGTCGCTGCCTTGCACGGTGATGATCAGGAAAGCGATCAGCAACAGGTTGCGGCCTTCGAAGCCTGGCACCTCGAGCGTCAGCAGCGCCGGCACGTGGCTGACGCAGTAGACCGAAATCATCACCGCCCATTGCTGCGCCGAGACGCGCTCGAGAAAGCGCTCGGTGTCGCCGTGCAGCGCGGTGATCGCCGGCATCAGCAGGAAGCAGTAGACCGGGATGAAGATGGTGAACAGGCCGTACCAGGCGGTCCACACCAGCCAGTACTGGAACGGGATGACGATGCCGAACATGCCGAGCAGCACCCAGTGGTCGCTGCGGCGGCTGTGCGTCAGCGTCACGAATTCGCGCAACGCGGCGAACGAAATCAGCGCGAACAGGATGGTCATGCCGGGGCGGCCGAAGAAGAAGGCAACGGTGATCGCCACCACCATCACCCACCAGGCATTGATGCGCTGGGTGAGGTTGACCAGCGTCGGCGACAACGGCTTTGGCGCGCGCCATGACAAGACGCCGGCGACGACGCTGGCGCTGATCAGCACCGCCAGCAGGCCGACAATCAGAATGAGGGTTTCGTGCATCATCGGCAGCATTTTGCCTTGGTCCTCAATCGTCTCGCTGCGGCCGGGGGTTCAGCGCCAGCAGCGTTTCGCGGGCGCGGTCGAGAAAGGCGCGGCGTTCCTCACCCGGTTGAATGGCGATCGGGGCGCCGAAGACGACGCGGCAAAGCAGCGGCACCGGCACGAATTGGCCCTTGGGCAGCACCCGCGACATGTTCTCGATCCAGCACGGGATGAGCTCGACATCGGGCCGCGCCATCGACAGATTGTAGAGGCCGGAGCGGAACGGCAGCAGCGGTTCGTCGGTCATGTTGCGCGTGCCTTCGGGAAACAGGATCAGCGAGTGGCCCTGGTCGAGCACCGACAGCATGATCGAGATCGGGTGCTGCGTTTCATCCGTCCACTGCCGGTGGATCAGCACGGAAGACAGCATGTCCTCGGCAATGAAACGGCGCAGCCGCGACTTGCTCCAATAATCGGCGGCCGCCACCGCATGGGTACGGGCGCGCTCCTTCTCGCTGAGGCAGGCCGACAGCAGGATGAAATCGCCGTGGCTGGCATGGTTGGCGAAGTAGATGCGCTGCCGGTCCGACGGCTGGCTGCCGTTCCAGATCGGCCGCACGCCGGTGACCACCCAGGCCAGTGCCGACAGGCCGACCGAGGTCACCGTCTGCAGCAGGGTATAGGTGCTGACGCGAAGCTTTGTCATGGACGGGCTCAAAAGAATGCCGCGACGACCGAGGCCGCCGCGAACAGGCTGAAGGCGATACGCTGCTTGGCGAGCAGACGGCGCGTGCCGGCCATCCGCTGGTCGAGCGAGCGGCCACCGGCCGCCGTGGGTTTCAGCCGCATGCGCGCCAGCACGTCGTCGATCGCCGCACCGCCGCCTGCTTCGCTGGCGTGGCTGGCCATCAGCCGGAACAGCAGCGCGTCGAACAAAAGCAGGGCCGAGAGAATAATTGTGGCTATGGCACCCGCGGCGGCGATCAGCCAGGCCGCCGCGGACAGCGACGATGTTTGCGGCGCAGTCGCCAGGCCGATGACCGGCGCCGCCAGCAAGGCAGCAGCAATCAACAGCAGCGGCCACGCCACCTGCACCATAAGTCCGGCGGCGAACGTCTCGGCCTTATCTCGAAAAGCAGTCATGTCGCCGCGTCCATGCCAAGATGCACAGGCCGGCCGGCGGCAGCGAGCTGGCCTCGCGCCTGATCCGACGTGGCGGCCCGGCCGCTGGCGACCAGCCATTCGGCGACGACGGCGGCGCTGCGCTGGAAGCCGAGCGCACAGCAGACCAGCACCGTGCCCTGGCTCCGCGCCGTCTCGATCGCCGCCACCGCTTGCGCACGCGCCTCGCGAGACGGCGGCAAAAGGTCGACCATGGGCAGGCTCAACCATCGGATCGAGGCGCCACGCGGCCGTTCCAATTCGCCGGCAAGGTCGATCACCGTGCCGAAGGCGTCGGCCTCGGCGGCGGTCGGAAAACGGCCAAGGGAAACACCGTCGGCGATGACGATCTGCGCCGGGAGCTTTCGCGTCCATGCCCACACATTGACCTTGGCGGCAACCCGGTAGGGCCACAGCAGAAGACGGCTGGCCAGCGACACGCGGCCATCGGCTGTTTTCTGGAACACCTTGGCGCCGGCGCCGGCATAGGCGAAAGCGATTATGGCCAGCGCCAGTGCCGGCCACAACAGGATGAGCCACAGCGCCGAGACCAATGCGCCGGCGGCAGCGCCGGCCAGCGCAAAGGCTGCGCCAAGCGCATAGAACAGCGCCAGAAGCCGCGCTTTCGGGTCCGCGGTCAGGCGGAAGCCGGCGAAAGGCAAGGCGCCGTCGCGCGGAAACAGCCACAGCGCGAAAAGGCCGAGCAGCGCGCCGGTCGGTATGTCGATGAAATGGTGCTGCCACGTCGTCAGCACCGAGGCGCCGATCAGGAAACACCAGACATGCCAGGCGACGCCGGCGATGCCGGCCAATCTGTGACGGCAATGGTCCCAGATGATGACCAGCAGCGCGATATGCAGCGACGGCGCCTGGTTGAAGGGTTTGTCGAAGCCGCCGAGTACGGCGAACATGAAGCCGGGCAGACCGCTCGTCTGCGGGCGCACGAACGTGGCAGTCAGCGGGAACAGGATGAAGCAGGCGACGGCGACGATCTGTGCCGTCAGATAGCGGCCGGCGAGGCGGTCGACGCCGCTCTTCGAATTGTTCAACACCAGCGACAAGCCGTAGAACAGGTTGATCGACCAGTAGGGCACGATCGTCCAGGCAAGGAACGGGATGCCATGCTCCCAGCCAAAGACGATGCTGCCGACGTCGTCGCGCCGCGACGCCAGCCAGTTGGCGAAGCCGTAGGTGGCGTAGAAGAACGGCGCCAGAAATGCCAGCCACAATGCGGCGCGCAGGACGATCCCGGGATACGGCTCGCGCGGCAAGGCCGGAAGGGCAGCGGCATCGCGAGGTGAGGCACAGGCAGGCAGGTCCATGCTCAGACGCGCCGCGCGACCGAAACGGTGAAGATGCCCCACTGGTCGATGCGCTGGTCGAGCTTCTCGAAGCCGGCGGCCGCCACCAGCTGGTCCATCTCGGCCTGCGTGCGGCGGCGCATCACCCAGGCCTGGCCGCCGCGGTGCGAGGTCAGGCTGCGCGCGATCATCTCGAGCTGCGGATGCCAGGGCTGGTTGGTGTAGACCAGCAGGCTTCCGGGCTGCATGGCGCTGGCCAGTCCACCGAGCGAGCGGGCGATCATGGCATTATCGGAAAACAATTCGTAGAGCCCCGAGACGATGGCGAGATCCGGCGCCGGGTCGAGCCCGGCCAGCAGCGTGGCGTCGAAGGCGTCACTTCGATGGAACGAGACGGTCGCCGGCAGATGGCGCTCGGCGATCAGCTTGCGGCCGAGCGAGACGTTGAGCTCGGAGAAATCCTGCAGCCGCACGCTTGCCGGCGGCGCGGCGCCTTTCTGCACGGCATCGAGCACATAGCGGCCATGGCCGGCGGCGATATCGACGATATGGACCGGCCGACCGGCGGCCTTCAGCGTCTCAACGGCGCTGCCTATCAGCTCCTCCAGATGCAGCTTGCGCTGGCGGATGCCGCGCCAGCCGATGGCATCGAGAAAGGTGCGGTCGATCATGCGGCCGATGGGGCTGATGCCGCGCGCCTCGTTCTCATAGACATAGTCGAGCGTCGAGCCGGAATCGAAGCCGGTGGCAATCCCCGTCTTCATGCCGGACGACAGCCAGGCGCCCATGCGGATCGAGGCGCGGCTCATTGCCCAGTAGAGCCCCCTGGGAGACAGCAGCGGCAGCGGCGAGGCCAGCCGGTCGGCCTCGTCGCGTGTGTAGCCGGCGCGGTCGGCCCAGGTCAGGTCGACCGGCTCTTCCGGCGCCGCGAACTGCTTTTCGAGGAAGGGCCTGATCAGGTCGAGTGCCTTGTGGCGGTCGCGCTCGCCCAGCGTGTCGTGGAAAAAGCCGGGCAGCACGTGCCGCTTCTTGGCCGGGCTCGCCAGATTGACGAAGAATTCGTGCTGCGGTCCATGGCGCACCACCCAGTCGCTGCCGGAGATCAGAAGCTGTGTCGGCACGGTGATGGCGCGGGCATCGGCGACGATGCGCGCGGCATGATCGTAGAGCTCGACCAGGATGTTGGAGGCGATCGGCCGGGTGATCAGCGGGTCGGCGTCGAAGGAGGCGATGCGCTCGGGATCATGCGTCAGGAATTTCGCCTTGACGTAGGAATTGACGAAGAAGCGGCCCTTCAGCTTCTGCCACAACGCAATGCCTTGCTTGGCGAAGGGCACGTAGAGCTTGACCGAGAAGGCCGGCGAGGCCAGCACCAGGGCGCGAATGTCGGGCGCGTAATCATGCACCCAGGCGGCGGCAAGCACGGCGCCGAAGGATTGCGCGATCAGCGCGATATCGCGCCGGGCAAAGCCGTCGCTGCCGATCTCGCGCACAAAACACTCGATGTCGCGCACCAGTGCCGCAAACGATGGCGCATAGCCGCGTTCGCCGGCGGAGCGGCCATTGCCGCGCGCGTCCCAGGCATAGAAGGCGTGGTCGGGCATCTGCAGCTCGTCGACCAGATGCGCCATGCGGCCGCCATGCTCGTGGCCGCGATGGAACAGCAGGATGGCACCCTTGCGGTTTTCCGACAGCGCCGGCCAATAGCGATAGAAGACCTCGGTGCCGTCATGGCTCTTGAAGCTGCGCTCCTGCGCCACCCGCTCGATATTGGCTGAAGCCACTGCGGCAACCGTCTGTTGGTGAAGCATGTTGTTCTCCCTGGCGAGACCGGAATTCAGCTGCTGCTCCCGTTAAGGCCGCTGCGTATCCGGTTGATGGCGGTCGCCAGCGAGAGTGTAGCCATGGCCGGAAACACGAGCGGCGTGAGCGCTGGGACCCACAGGCCGGACGCGATAAGCACGGCGAGGATGCCAAGCGCCAGCGCCCGGTCGCTTTTGCCGAACGGGCCGGCATAGTTGCGCCCGGTTCCGGCGGCGATGCCGAGCACGCCGGCGAACTCCGTGATCATAGCCGCGATCGCGAATGCAACGACGCCCCAGGCAGGAAAAATGACGGCAAAGGCCAGGATCAAAGCGAGATCGGAGACGACATCACAAAGCTCGTTGAGATACATGCCGAGCTTCGAGGCCTGGCCATGTTCCCTTGCGAGCATGCCGTCGATCGCATTCAGCGCCATTCGCGCAAACAGCACGAGCGGCATCAGCAGAAAGACCGCGCGATGGCCTGCAAGGACTGCCACCGCAAGGCCGGCGGCGAGCGAGAGGGCAGCGGCCAGCAGTGTGATCTGGTTGGCGGTGACGCCGGCCCTGGCCAGGCCATCGGCAAGCGGCCGCAGCCTGGCCTGGAAGGCCGGTTTCAGCGCATAAAGCGTCGGCATGTGCGAACCCCCCGGCCGCGGTGCAAATGATGTTGGCGAGGATGGTCAATTGGCGCGCAAGACGCAAGGGCGGCGCCCTGCCACTTTTCGACATCCGGATATGTCGGCGCTAGCTTTCCCTGCCATTGTCGCCCGGGAACCGTGCGGGCAAGCTTTCTTCGGCCGCCGCCCAGGCGCGACTATGATAGCGCCGCAGGATGAGAATGCATGTCGCGAAGACCGCCAGCCCGCAAATCACGCCGGGCGACATGCCCCCGCCGAAAGCGGACTTAACAACGATGCCGGTGAAGACGCCGGCAATGGCGCCGTTGATCGTGCCCACCATCCCCGCGGTGGTCATGAAATATTGCAGCGGCGAGGGTCTGAGGCCCTTGTCGACCAGCACCGCCGAGGGGTCGTCATGCGTGGAATTGACAAGGTATCTTTGCAGGACCGGCGCCAGTTCGACGAAATAGTGGCGGATCCTGGCCATGCCGCGGGCATGCACCATGTCCTCGATGGCAACCTGCACCGCGCGCACAAAGGTGACCAGTCCGATGAAGAAAAGGCAAGGCAGCAAGATCAGGCTGAACAACACGAACGGCCTGCCCATCTCCGTGACCTGCGCGACGAAGGACAAGGCAATCGTTGCGCTTGAGACCGAGGTCAGGAACAGATCGGCTCTCTGGTTCGCTTCCTGAATGGTCGCGGCGCGAGCGTTTTGCAGCACGAAATGCTCGGTCGTCAGGCACTGCAGGGCGTGCTGCGCCTGGTCAGGCGGAACCGGAGCGTCGGGAGAACGGGTCATCGACATTTGCCCGCTTCTGCCCGCCGGAACCGACAGGCAGAAGGGACGTCGTCCTACGAGCCGTCAGGACTTGCCGTCGCCGCCGGTGATGGCGATACGCTTGGCCTTTGCCTGGGCGCGCTCCGTCTTGGGCAGCGTCACGCTGAGCACACCGTTCCGGAACGCGGCGTTCACCTTGTCTTCGTCGACTTCGTAGCCGAGCGGGATACGCCGCTCGAAACGGCCATAGAAGCGTTCGGAGAACTGCCTGTCCTTGTCCTCGGTCTCTTCGCGCTTCTCGCCGCGCAGCGTCAGCACACCGTCATCGAGCAGCAACTCGACGTCTTTCTCGTCCATGCCGGGGATCTCGGCGGTGACGCGGATCTCCTTTTCGCTATCGGAGATTTCGACACTCGGCCAGCTGGCGCGGGCAGCGGAGAAGCCACCGAGCGACGGCAGCCTCGTGTCGAAGCCGCGGAACGCCTCGTCGAACAGGCGGTTCATTTCGCGATGCAGCGTCAGGAAGGGATCGCCGTCGCCGTTGCGGAACAGGCTGGGGGGCTGATTGTTCTCCCGGCCCCACGGAATGAGATCACGAATAGCCATTGCATAGTCTCCTTTCTCGACTGGTGCATTCAGGCAGCCTGCTTGTTTGCTTCGCCCTGCGCGACCTTCGACCCGATCTTCGGCGAGGCGACATCGGTCGCGATGGCGATGCGCCGAGGCTTCATCTCCTCTGGCACCTCACGTACCAGATCGATGCTGAGCAGGCCGTTGTCGAGCGAGGCGCCTGCGACCTTGACGTGATCGGCAAGCTCGAAACGGCGGGTAAAGGGCCGTGTGGCGAGGCCATGATGCAGATACTCCGCGTTGTCCGGCTCCTTGTGCTGGCCGGAGACAATGAGGAGGTTGGGTTCATGAGTGATTTCGAGGTCGTCCTCGGAAAACCCGGCTACGGCGATGGTGACGCGGTAGTTGTTCTCGCCGCTGCGCGCGATGTCATAGGGCGGCCAGGCGTCGAAGGCCTGCGGAGCATTTTCCAGCAGGTTGAAGACGCGGTCGAAGCCGATGCTCGACCGATAGAGCGGGGAAAAGTCGAATGCGGTTCTCATAGCTACATCCTCCATCGAGCAACATAGATACGAGGGGCGCCAAAGAGCTGGCGCTCCCTGGTTCCGCCGGCCCCATTTCGGCGACCGGTGCCTTCGATCTGGTTATTGTCCGCCGCAAGTCAAGACCCCGGTGGCTCTCGCGTTGCCGGTTTTTGGGCCGGTTTTCGGTCGGTTCGGCGGGGCTGCCAATCTCGCCACAAGTGGGGAGATGTCCGGCACGAGATTGCCTGTCTGGTTTCAATTGCCAACGCTGACTTCCCCGGCCGGTTATTGTCTGCAGCAGGTCAAGACCCAGATTTCTTGTGTTGCCGGGCCCGTTCCCGGCACTCGCAGATGGAGCTGACCATGACACGCGACGAGATCATTTCTGTGCTGGGCCCGGTCGACGAAGCCGTGATCGCCGACATTGCGGCGACGGACGGGACGGTCCAGGAATTGCGCGAGGCCCTGGCCTGGATCGCCGCCGACGAGGCGCTGGTGAACGAGGGCCGACCGCTGCCGACGGCAAGGGTAGCGACGCTGATCGAACTGCTGCAAGGGCCGGACGAGGAGGAATAACCGGCTGTTGCCGCGATGCTCTTGAACCGCGCAAAGGGACGAACCATGTCCTTCAGCGGCGCCGGCCGGCCGCCGGTGCCGCCAGCATAACGTTGCTTGCTCAAACAAGAAGACGATCAGAAAACAAGGAGGAAGTGATGGACGACGTCCGCTTCGCCGAGCCGATCACGTTGAAATTCCAATCGAGCGAGCGCAAGGTCGCCAGCAGTTGGGAAGCCATCGAATGCATGCGCCAGCAGTGGCCGGACCGTGCACGCGGCCGGAGCTGGCGCGCCGCCTATCGGACCTGCCGCGACGCGCTCGACGGCTGGCGCACCGCGCGTGATGCGCGCAAGGCCTTCGTCAGGGCGGCGCGCAAGGCTGGATTGCTCGCCCGCAAGCCTGTCGACCACGCCGGCTAGTCCGGACGCCCTCCGATATTGTGAGATCCAAAACAAGTGGGGGAGAGTCAGCTACCTCTTTCCCCCGCTTCGGAGGCACTTTGTTTGCTGTCTGGCGGCAGATCGGCTTGCTCCTCAGTGGACGGTGATAATGCCGTTTACGGCCCGCCATTCGGACGGTTGGATCAGACGGTGATGAGCCACGCGCACCGAATGTAGCGGGCCTTCGATCTCGCGCTCCCAGAAATCGAGGAAATGCTTCAGCGTCGGGAAATCAGGGGCGATATCGTATTCCTGCCAGATATAGAGCTGAAGCAGGCTTCGATGATCGGGCAGACGGTAGTGGATCTCCGCCGTGGTGAGGCCAAACCCTTGCATCTGGAGCTGAAAGTCCCTGCTGGTCATGCAATCCTTCCTTTCCCAATGAACCTCGGTCTGCAAAACGCCTCGCCTTCCACATAGGTTCCAGCCGCCGGCAAGCGGCTCAGGAGACGGACAGATTTGGAAATCCGGCCGGGTCATCGCGCCGGAAACGGCGAATGTGCGAACAATTACAGCGTATTGGCACTCTCAGGTGTCGAGTGCTAAAATTTTTGCATGATCCTCTTGAAAGCTGAAAAAAGCGCGACTAGTTCGTATGCGCGCGATGCCTGAAGAAGAGATCGCGCACCCCGTGCCGGGCCGATATTGCCGGTCCGGTCAGGAGGATGTTCGAAAATCTGTTTGTCCCGAGAGGAGAACGACATGGCGTTCCGTCCATTGCATGACCGCATCCTGGTCCGCCGCATCGAGGTCGACGAAAAGACCGCGGGCGGCATCATCATCCCCGACACCGCCAAGGAGAAGCCGCAGGAGGGCGAGGTCATTGCCGCCGGTCCGGGCGCGCGCGACGACAGCGGCCAATTGCAGCCGCTCGACGTCAAGGTCGGCGACCGCATTTTGTTCGGCAAATGGTCCGGCACCGAGATCAAGCTCAATGGCGAGGATCTGCTCATCATGAAAGAGAGCGACGTGCTGGGCGTGATCGAAGCCACGGGCGAGATGAAGAAGGCTGCCTGAGCGGGGCCTGAACAAGCATTCCAGTCAACGAAAAGCTGCCTATCGAGGAGTGTTCCAATGGCTGCCAAAGATGTGAAATTTCATACCGAAGCCCGCGAGAAGATGTTACGCGGTGTCGATATGCTTGCCAATGCGGTGAAGGTGACGCTTGGTCCCAAGGGCCGCAACGTTGTCTTCGACAAATCGTTCGGCGCGCCGCGCATCACCAAGGACGGCGTGACGGTGGCAAAAGAGATCGAGCTCGAGGACAAGTTCGAGAACATGGGCGCTCAGATGGTCCGCGAAGTTGCTTCGAAGACCAGCGACACCGCAGGCGATGGCACCACGACCGCGACGATTCTTGCTCAGGCCATTGTCAGGGAAGGGGCCAAGGCGGTCGCTGCCGGCATGAACCCGATGGATTTGAAGCGCGGCATCGACAAGGCGGTCGACGCCGTGGTCGCCGACCTGAAATCCAATGCCCGCAAGGTGACCAGGAACGACGAAATCGCTCAGGTCGGCGCCATCTCTGCCAATGGCGATGCCGAGATCGGCCGCTTCCTCGCAGAGGCGATGGAAAAGGTTGGCAATGAGGGTGTCATCACTGTCGAGGAAGCGAAGACCGCTGAGACCGAGTTGGAAGTGGTCGAAGGCATGCAGTTCGACCGTGGCTACCTCTCGCCCTATTTCATCACCAATCAGGATAAGATGCGCGTCGAACTCGAAGAACCCTATGTGCTGATCCACGAGAAGAAGCTGTCCAACCTGCAGGCCATGCTTCCTGTGCTCGAAGCCGCCGTGCAATCCGGCAAGCCGCTGTTGATCATCGCCGAGGACGTCGAGGGCGAGGCGCTGGCGACGCTGGTCGTCAACAAGCTGCGCGGCGGCCTGAAGGTCGCGGCCGTCAAGGCACCGGGCTTCGGCGATCGCCGCAAGGCCATGCTGGAGGATATTGCCATCCTGACCGGCGGCACGGCGATCTCGGAGGACCTCGGCATCAAGCTCGAGAACGTCACACTGGAGATGCTCGGCCGCGCCAAGAAGGTGCTGATCGAGAAGGAGAACACCACCATCGTCGACGGCGCCGGCCGCAAGGATGAAATCCATGCGCGCATCAGCCAGATCAAGGCGCAGATCGAGGAAACCACCTCCGACTACGACCGCGAAAAGCTGCAGGAGCGGTTGGCCAAGCTCGCCGGCGGCGTCGCCGTCATCCGTGTCGGCGGCTCGACCGAGATCGAGGTCAAGGAGCGCAAGGATCGCGTCGACGACGCCATGCACGCCACACGCGCGGCGGTTGAGGAGGGCATCCTGCCCGGCGGCGGCGTGGCGCTGTTGAGAGCGGCGAAGGCGCTCGATAATGTCGTCGTCGACAATCCCGATCAGAAGACCGGTGTCGACATCGTGCGTCGCGCCATCGAAGCGCCGGTGCGCCAGATCGCCGAGAATGCCGGCGCCGAAGGTTCGATCATCGTCGGCAAGCTGCGCGAGACGGGCGAGTTCGGCTATGGCTGGAACGCGCAGACCAACGAGTTCGGCGACCTCTACAGTCAAGGCGTCATCGACCCGGCCAAGGTCGTGCGCACTGCCCTGCAGGGTGCCGCCTCTGTTGCCGGCCTGCTGGTGACGACCGAGGCGATGGTGGCCGAGAAGCCGAAGAAGGAAGCTGCCGCGCCGGCCATGCCCGGCGGTGGCGGCATGGACTTCTAAGGCCAGGCTTCCAAAGCGCGACTTCGAAACGGCAGATGGACCGTGTCCGCCAAAAGCGGGCACGGTCTTGCCGGTCCGGGACTAATGCTGAGCAGGTGTTGCCATGGATATGATGGACAGTTTTGGAAAGATCGCGGCGCCGACCCGCCCGAAAAACGATTTCAACTATGAAGCCGACTGCAGGGCGGCGCTGGCGCCTTTGGTCGACGGCTTGCTGGATATGGCCGAGTCGGCCGGCTGGGACCGCCGCAAGGCGGCCTACACGCTGATGTTTCTGTCGGCTCAACGCGTGGGGGCCGGCACGGAGGAGCGCAAATGATCGCGGCGCGGATGCGCGAATGCCTGCGCCTGCTGCGTTGGTCGGAAACCGATTTCGCCGAAGAGGCGGGATACCCGCTCGCCAAGGCAAAGGCGTGGCTCTACGGGCGCGAACATCCGCCGCTGGGCGTGGCGGCCTGGCTCGAGGCGCTGGTCAAGGTGCATCGGCTGCTGCCGCGGCCGGGCATGCAAGCCGTATTGCATTCGCCGATCGACGCCGTCCTGCAGGCGGATCGAAGCGCCCGCGCGGTTGAGTTCCGCAAGGAGCCGATTGAGCCAGGAAAGGAGAGTGTCATCGATCGTGCTTCGTTCGACAAGCCGGTTACCATCCTCACCGGCCTCGGTACGCCGACGAAGATAGAAAGCGCGGCTGAGGCTTATGCACTTTTGGCTGAGTGGCCGGCAACGAGCCGGACGGCCGCGCATGACATCGCCGCAAAAGCGTGCCGTGCAGCACTGGAAGGAGAGATCGACGCCGAGACGGCGCGCGCCACCTTCGTTGCCTTCGCCCGCCGCAACGGCCTGCTTGCGCCGCAGACGAACGGGATGGTTGCCGGCGAGAGCGTTGCTGGCGCGACGGTTGCCGATTGGGCAACGCGCGCACAGCGCGTCAACGCCCCAGCCTGAGCGGTTGGAGAAGTCGCCAATCTCCCCCCTTGAGGGTCCCTTGAGGGGGAGATGTCGCCGAAGGCGACAGAGGGGGTCGGTACGTCCTGGCGCGACGCCATGTTGGACGAAAGAGAAAGTTGGCGCCTCACGCGCGGCTACCCCCTCTGGCCTGCCGGCCATCTCCCCCTCGAGGGGGGAGATTACGCGCTCAGCCGCTTTCGCCTACTAAGCCATCGGTAGCAGCCGGCGCATGATCAGCGAGGCATGGCCGCCCACCCCGTGTGCAGCCGGCCGGCGCTCGACGACCTCGAAGCCGTGCGTGCGATAGAAGGCGATTGCGCGGTCGTTGCCCCCGATCACTTCCAGGGCGATGCTGGGAATACCCGCATGCGCGGCAAGAACGGCATGCAGCAGGTCGGCGGCAAGGCCGGTGCCGTACTCGCTTTTGTCTATATGGAGCCGCTCGAGCATGACCTCGCCTTTGTCGTCCATCGCGGCCATCGCATAACCGGCGAGCGAGCCGTCAGCCCGCTCAGCGACGAAGGACATCTTGCTGTCGTCCCTGAGCTCGGCCGCCAACCGCTCCGGCGCGTGCCTCTCATCCGACAGCCGAGCCGTGGTCTCGGCACCCAGGATCGGCGAATAGGTGTGTCGCCAGGACCCTCCAAGCAGCCGCGACACCGCCGGAACGTCCTGTTCGGTCATGGTTCTTATTTGGGTCATTGGCACCTCGCCTCAGAAACCTGCCCCTTTTGAGCGGAGATGTCCGGCAAGACAGAGAGGTGCTGTCCCGCCGGCCCTGCACGGCTGAGTTCAGCGCACATCCGCGCCGGCCACCATGACTATGTGCTGGCAGACATTGTCGATATCGCGAATGACGTCGTCGTTCCAGAACCGCAGGATAGTCCAGCCCA
The DNA here is from genome assembly GCF_040318825.1 of Mesorhizobium sp. M1006. NCBI lineage: Bacteria > Pseudomonadati > Pseudomonadota > Alphaproteobacteria > Hyphomicrobiales > Phyllobacteriaceae > Mesorhizobium > Mesorhizobium sp. M1006. Next base: position 9,735 of record NZ_JAMYMZ010000020.1, on the reverse strand, counting down.
GCGCTTCAAGCCGTGCGCTTCTGGTAGCGTCCGATATTGAGGCATCGGCCCGGGCATGCTGGGAGCCATCCAGTTCGACAATCAGCTTTTTGTCCGGGCAGGCAAAATCGACAATATGGCCTGCAATTGGCATCTGCCGCCGAAATGCCAGCCCCATGAGTCGATGCGCCCTGACCTCATTCCAGAGCTTCAGCTCGGCATCCGTCATGGCCTTGCGCATCTTGTGCGCATTGCCGCGGTTACGGGGAGGTACGGGATAGTGATTCACTACTTCTATTCCTCAGCGCGAACCTTGCCCATCTTCTCTATGCTGCGCTTGAACACCCCCCTCTGTCCTGCCGGACATCTCCCCCTCAAGGGGGGAGATTGGCAGCTTCGCCGAAAATTCTCCCTTCTTTAGAGATTGGCGAAAGCTGGAGCGACGTCCAATCTCCCCCCTTGAGGGGGAGATGGCCGGCAGGACAGAGGGGGGTGCTGACCCGCCGACCTGGATAGGCATGGCACCTGTATCACCGCCTTACCCGCGATTTCAGCCAGCGGTCGAAGGCCACGGCGAGGATGAGGATCAGGCCGATGACGATGCTTTGCGTGTAGGACGAGACGTTGTTGAACTGCAGCCCGTTCTGCAAGACGCCGATCAGTCCTGCACCGACCACCGTGCCGCCGACGCTGCCGATGCCGCCGAACAGCGAGGTGCCGCCGATGACGACCGCCGAGATCACCGTCAGCTCGTAGCCGATGCCGGCGACGGCTTCGGAGGAGTTGAGCCGCGCCGACAAAACGAAGGCGGCAAGGCCGGCGAAGAAGCCGACGATGATGTAGACCGAGATCAGGATGCGGTCGACACGCAGGCCGGAGAGTCGTGCCGCCTCGGCATTGCCGCCGACGGCATAGACCGCGCGGCCGTAACGTGTGTAGCGCAGCACGATATGGCAAAGGATCGCGGCAATCGCGAAGATGATCGCCGGCACCGGAACCGGGCCGATCAGGCCGGTACCGAACCAGCGCATCGAGGCGTCGAAGCCGGAGATCGGGCCGCCATTGGAAATCGTCAAGGTCAGGCCGCGAAACACGGTGAGGCCGCCAAGCGTGACGACGAAGGGCGGCACTTTCAGCCTGGTGATGGCAAAGCCCTGGACGCCGCCGGCCATGGCACCGACGACGACGGCGGCGAGAAGGGCGGCGAACCAGCCATAGCCCTGCGTGCCCGTTGTCGACAGCGACAGCGTGTTGGCGGTGCCGCCCTTGGCCACCACCGCCGCGACCATGCCGCAGAAGGCGAGCAGCGAGCCGACCGACAGGTCGATCCCGGCGGTGAGGATGACGAAGGTCATGCCGAGCGCGATCAGGCCGGTGATCGAGATCTGGCGCATGATGTTGAACAGGTTGATCGGGTCGATGAAGCTCGGCTTCAGCACGGTGAAGACGACGATCAGCAACGCCAGGAACATCAGTGGGCCGAAACTCATCAGCAGCCGCGCAATATTGACACCGCCGCGCTGGCTCCGTTCGGTCGTGCTGGTCATTGCGTTGCTTCCTGCTTCTGGTCGAGCGCCATCAGTTCCATCAATTTCTCCTCGGTCGCCTCGACGCCGGGCATCTCGCCGGTAATGCGCCCGCGCCGCATGGTGACGATCCTGTCCGACACCGCAAGCACTTCGGGCAGCTCGGACGAGATCATCATGATGGCGATGCCGCGCGCGGCGAGCTCCACCAGGATCTGGTGCACTTCCGCCTTGGCGCCGACATCGACGCCGCGCGTCGGTTCATCGACGATCAGTACCTTGGGATCGCGCGCCAGCCAGCGGGCAAGGATCACCTTCTGCTGGTTGCCGCCGGACAGGCCCTCGATCGCCTGCTCGGGCGAAGCCATGCGGATCGACAGCATCTTCCTGTAGTTCGCCAGCGCCTCGCGTTCGCGCCGCTCGGCCATGAAGCCGACACTGGAGTAGCGGTCGAGCGCGGCGATCGAGAAATTGGTGAGGATGGCGAGTGCTGCGAAGATTGCCTGGTGCTTGCGGTCCTCCGGCACCAGGCCGATGCCGAGCTCGATGGCGTCGGCGGGTGAGGCGGGCGCGATCGGCTTGCCGTCGAGCGTGATGGTGCCGGCGGCAATGCGGTCGGCGCCGAAGATGGCGCGGGCGAGCTCGGTGCGGCCGGAGCCGACGAGCCCGGCGACGCCGAGGATTTCGCCCGCCTTGAGGTCGAGATCGACGCCTTCGAGCACGATGGCGTGCGGCGCCTGCGGATCGCGCACCGTGCGCAGGCCGCGCACCGAGAGCCGGACGTCGCCGGCGACGTCGCGCTGCGTCGGCCTGGCATAGAGCTCGGAAGCGGCGCGGCCGACCATCTTCTCGATGATCTTCGGCAGTTTGATCGGCCCGCCTTCGCGGTCGAGATGGCCGGCCAGCCTGCCGTCGCGCAGCACCGTCATGCGGTCGCAGATCGCCGAGGCCTCCTCCAGCCGGTGGGTGACGAACATGATGGCGACGCCATCCTTGCGCAGCCGGTCCATGATCGACATCAGCCTGTGCACTTCGGTTTCGGTCAGCGCCGAGGTCGGCTCGTCCATGATGATCAAGCGGCTCTTCAGCGACAGCGCGCGGGCGATCTCGACCAGCTGCTGCTCGGCCACCGACAGCGCCGACACCGGCGTCGCCGGGTCGAGGTCGAGGCCGACGCGAGCGATGATCGCGCGCGAATCTTCCTCCATCTTCCGCCAGCTGACCAGCCCGAACCGGCCGAGCGGCGCGCGACCGATGAAGATATTCTCCGCCACGGTCAGCGTCGGGATCAGGCTCAGTTCCTGGTAGATTGTTACGATGCCGTGGCGCTTGGCATCCTGCGGATTGTGCGGGCTGAATTCGACCCCATCGAAGACGATGCGGCCGCTGGACGGCGGCATCACGCCGGACAGGATCTTGAGCAGCGTCGATTTGCCGGCTCCGTTCTCGCCGAGCAGGCCGAGAATCTCGCCGGGGCGGACTTCGAGCGAAACGTCGTTCAGCGCGGTGACGCCGGCAAAGCGCTTGGTCACGCCCTCGACGGTGAGCAGGGCGGGAGAGGGCGCGATGGCGGCTGCCTTGGGCAAAGTTTGCTCCTGGATTGCGATTGTCGGCGGGACAGCGCCCCCCTCTGTCCTGCCTGACATCTCCCCCACGAGGGGGGAGATTGGATGTCTTTCGCCAACCTTCCTGCGTTGCAGAAAAGGCGCCATCGGCGAAGCTTCCGATCTCCCCCCAAGTGGGGGAGATGCCCGGCAGGGCAGAGGGGGGGCGCGACAGAATGCTACTTTTGCCGCTGCGCGCCCTTTGTGCAACCTTACTTCGTCTCGCCCAGCCTCTCCGCCTTGTCGAGATTGTCCTTGCCGATGACGATCGGCGTCAAAAGCACCAGCTTTTCCTTCGGCTCGGTCTTGTCCCTGGCATAGGCGACCGCGATCTGCACCGCAGTGCGCGATTGTTCGCCGGGGAATTGCTCGACCGTTCCGGCCAGCTTGCCGTCGCGCACTGCGACCAGCGCTTCGGGAAGCGCGTCGAAGCCGTAGATCTTGACGTCGGTGAAGTTGCGCGCCGCGCAGGCTTCAACCGCGCCAAGCGCCATGTCGTCATTGGCGCAGATGATCGCGTCGGGCTTGCCGTTGGCGGCAAGGCCGGCCTCGGTGACGGACAGCGCCTCGGCGCGGGCGAAGTTGGCGGTCTGCTCGAAGATGATCTGGTACTTGTCCTTCATCGGATCGAGGACGTTGTGCACACCCTTGTTGCGGTCGATCGCCGGGCCGGCACCGGGCTGGCCCTGCAGATGGAAGATCTTGGCGCCGTTCGGGAATGCCGCCACCATGGCCTTCGCTTCGGCCTCGCCGCCCTTGACGTTGTCCGCGCCGACATGGGCAAGGATGCCCTCGACGCCTTCGACACGGCGGTCGATGGTGACGACGGGAACGCCGGCCTTGACCGCTTCCTCGATGGCTGGGGCCAGCGCATTGACGTCGAGCGGCGAGATGACGATGGCGTTGACCTTCTGCACGAGCGCCGCTTCGATATCGGCGGTCTGCTTGGGCGCCGAGTTCTGGCCGTCGCTTTCGACCAGGTTGACGCCCTGGGCCTGGGCTTCCGCCTTGATCTGGTTCAGCATGTGCACGAAGAACGGAAAGCCGAGGCTCGGCACCGAACCCAGGATGGTCAGCTTGTCCTGGGCAAAAGCCAGTTGCGGAGCGGCCAGCGCCAAAGCGCCCATCGCCGCGGTCGACAGCAGGAATTCACGTCTGTTGATCAATTTAGTCTCCTCCCAGATGAGCGCACGACCCCGAAACCGGAATGGGTTTTCCGGAAGGTTCCTTGCGTCGATTCAAAAATGGAGTGTCCTTCGAGCGCCCAACTCGTGTTTGAAGGGACGCAACGGCGCTCCAGCCGGTCCACCGCGACGTTCTCCTCCGCTCGGTGCCTGCCGGCGGATGCTAGCCAAGGCCGGAGCTTTGCGCAAGAACGCGCTACCGCGCGCGGCTCGCAGCGACCGCCAAATTGACAGCCGACACGCTCTCGGCCATCCTTAAGGCACGCCGCCTTGCGGCTTGTGCGTGAGTAACCAGCATGGCCAGTTCCGTCGCCAGTCAGAAATCCAAGCGCGCCGCGGTGCGGAACGCGCTCGACCGCCACAAGGTGTACATCACCGCGCAGCGTTTTTCGGCCGGCAGCTACAGCGCGCGGGTGCTGGTCAACGGCGAGGCCTATTGGGTCGACGAATTCCGGCTCAGCCAGCTGCAGCAGGGCCTGTCGCCGGCCGAGCTCGAATTGACGCCGGCCACCGACGATTGAGCGGCATGACGCCGACCTGCCGCATGCTGACAAAATGATTCAAGACATGCGCATCAAGCCGTTGTTTTTGCGCAAGAGCATGTGGCCGTGACCGCCCCGCCAAAGCTCAAGGCCTATCGCGCCAAGCGCGAGTTCACGAGGACGCCGGAACCCGCCGGCGGGCTGGTTGCCGGGGAAGGCAACCGCTTCGTCGTTCACAAGCACCACGCCACCGCCGACCACTACGACCTTCGCCTGCAGGTCGGCGACGTGCTGAAGAGCTGGGCGGTGCCGCGCGGCCCGTCGCTCAACCCCGCCGACAAACGGCTGGCGGTCGAGACCGAGGACCATCCGCTCGAGTATATCGACTTCGAAGGTGTCATTCCCGAAGGCGAATATGGCGGCGGGCCGATGATCGTCTGGGACACCGGCGTCTGGGCGCCGATGGACGATGTCGAGAAGAGCCTGCGCACCGGTTCCTTCAAGTTCCGCCTCGCCGGCGAAAAGCTGAATGGCGGCTGGATGCTGACGCGGCTGAAACCGAAGCCCGGCGAGGATGCGGGCAAGAAGAACTGGCTGCTGTTCAAGGAGCGCGATCTCGCCGCCGACGCCAAGCTCGACATACTGGAAGCCCGGCCGGAAAGCGTCAAATCCGGACGCCGCATCGAGGAACTGGCGGCAACGCCGAAGCCGGCCGCCAAGCCTGCCAGGCCGGTGGTGCTGAAGCCAGGTGCTTTGCCGGGCGCCGTCAAGGCGCCGCTGCCCACCCGCATCGAGCCGCAACTGGCGACGCAGGTTTCGAAACCGCCGGGCGGCGATGACCCAGCGGCCCGAACGGGCGAAGTCTGGCTGCACGAGATCAAATTCGATGGCTACCGCACCATGGCGCATCTCGCTAACGGCGCAGTCAGGCTGATCACCCGCGCCGGCCTCGACTGGACGAAGCGCTATGGCGACCTGCCCCTTGCCTTCGCCAGGCTGCCGTGCCGCGAGGCGATCATCGACGGCGAGGTCGTCGCGCTCGACGCCAAGGGCATCAGCCGCTTTGCCCTTTTGCAGAATGCGCTGGCCGAAGGCGCCGGCAACAAGCTCCACTTCTACGCCTTCGATCTTCTGTATCTCGACGGCTGGGACCTGAGACAAGCGCCGCTCCGCCGGCGCAAGGCGCTGCTTTCGCAATTGCTGTCCGGTCTCGGCGCCAATTCGGCCATCCAGCTCAGCGATCATGTCGAAGGAGACGGCCAGGCACTTTATGACCAGGCGTCCGAGATGGGGCTCGAGGGTGTCGTCTCCAAGCGCGCCACGGCAATCTACCAGAGCGGCCGTACCAAGACCTGGACCAAGACCAAGGCGCTTCAGACCGGCGACTTCGTCATCGCCGGCTACACAGTCTCCGATGCGGCCGAGGGGCTGGCCGCACTCGGCCTCGGCGAATTCGAGGATGGCGAATTGCACTATCGCGGCAAGGTCGGCACCGGCTTCGACGCCGCCACCGCCGGCGAGTTGCTGGCGCGGCTGGAGCCGTTGCGCGCCGGGGCGTCCGCGCCGGAAGGCGTTCCGCGCGAAATCATGCGCGAGATGAAATGGGTGCGGCCGCTGCTTTCGGCGCACATCCACTACGCCAACCGGACCACCGACAATGCGCTGCGCCATGCCGTGTTCCGCGGCCTGCGCGACGTCGGCCTGTCGACGCCGGTTTCGGCCAAGCGCAAGCGGCTGATCGCCGAGGCCGACCTCGCCACCATCTGGGTGACCAACCCGACGCGACGGCTGTTCGGCAAGACCGGCCCGACCAAGCTCGACATTGCCGTCTATTATGCGCTGGTCGGCGATTTCATGCTGCCGCACATTCTCGGCCGGCCGGTGTCGCTGGTGCGCTGCCCGACCGGCAGGCCGCAGGACTGTTTCTTCCAGCGCCACGCCTTCACCGGCATGCCGTCATCCGTGGCGACTTTCGAAGCGACCAATTCGGAGGGCGAGACCAAATCCTATCTCTCGGTGGAAGACGCCAAGGGCTATCTGGCGCTGGCGCAGTTCGGTGTCGTCGAGTTCCACACCTGGGGCACCCATCGCACGCGGCTCGACAAGCCGGACCTGATCGTTTTCGACCTCGACCCGGGCGAGGGGATCGCCTGGCGCGAGGTGGTTGAGGCGGCGGTGCACATTAAGGGCGAGCTGGAAGCGCTAGGGCTGGTGCCGTTCGCCAAGACGTCCGGCGGCCACGGCATCCACGTATCAGTGCCGGTGACGCAAAAGCAGAACTGGAAGAAACTGCACCAGGCGACCAGCGCCATCTCGACGCATCTTGCCGCCACCGCGCCCGACACTTTCACCACCACCATGGGCAAGGATAACCGCAAGCGGCGCATCTTCATCGATTATCACCGCAATGCGCGCGGCCACACCTCGGCGGCTCCCTATTCGCTGCGCGCCCGCACCAATTTGCCGGCCTCGACGCCGGTGAGCTGGAGCGACCTGGCGACCATCGACGCCCCGCAGGATCTGAATTATTCGTCATTGCCGGGCCTGCTGGCGACGTCAGGCGACCCTTGGGCCGACATGGAAGATTTCGCCCGGGATTTGCCGGTGATAGGCACCGCGAGGTAGTCGTGCCGGCGCGGCCCCAGACTCCATCGACGCTCCGGAAAATTTGAATTATTCTTCGCCACGGACCTCTTACCTGCAGGGGCTCCGGCGGAGGAAGATTTCGCTAGGGATTTGCCGGCATTGTAAGGGCAATGTAGGATTTCGGCAGCCGCATTCGTCCTCGGGACGAATGAACGCTGCGAACAGTTCGACAGCACAAGGCCGCGTAGGAGTATTCATGGCGCCCAGGGCAAGTTGGAAAGGTTACCTCAAGCTCAGTCTGGTCAGCTGTCCGGTCCGGCTCTATCCGGCGACGAGCGCGAGTGAACGCATCAGCTTCAACCAGCTGCACAAGAAGACGCACAACCGCATCAACATGAAGCCGGTCGACCCCGAGCTCGGGCTGGTCGAGCGTTCGGACCTGGTCAAGGGCTACGAATACGAGGACAAGCAGTACATCATCATCGAGGACTCCGATCTCGATGCGGTGCGCATCGAATCCAACCATACGATGAACATCGAGGCTTTTGTCGACGAGCATTCGGTCGACGTCATCTATCAGGACGCGCCCTATTACCTGGCGCCGGACGGCGCAATGGCCGAGGAGACCTTCGCCGTGCTGCGCGAAGCCATGCGCAAATCCGGCAAGCTGGCGATCGCCCGCCTGGTGCTGTCCAGCCGCGAGCGCGTGGTGACGATCGGCCCGCGCGAGAACGGCATGTTCGTCTGCACCTTGAGGAATCCGAACGAAGTGCGTGGCACGGCTGAGTATTTCGGCAATATCCCGGCCGGAAACCCCGATCCCGAAATGCTGCAATTGGCCGAGGCGCTGATCAAGCAAAAGGAAACCACCTTCGATCCGAAGAATTACGAGGACCGCTACGAGATCGCGCTGATGGCGATGATCCGCGAGAAGCTGAAGGGCCATAAGCCGATCATCGCGGCGGCCCCCGAGCGCGGCAATGTCATCAATCTCATGGATGCGCTGAAGGCGAGCCTGTCGCAATCGGCCAAACCGCCGGCCAAGTCGAAGAGCAAGGCCGATGAAACGGCCAAGCCCGCGGCGAAATCCGCCAAGGCCGGCGCTGGCGCGGCCAAGGAAAACCCGCTCAAGGCGAACCTTCTCAAAGCCGTCGGCAAGAGCAAGGCGTGACGGCTCTCGCCGGCACGGTCTTCGGCATCGTCGGCGCGCTGGCGGCCTTTCCGCTCAGGCTGGCGGCGCGCGAGGTCGAGCGCCAGCACGGCCAGTTGCGGCGCGGCGTCACTCGGCGCACCACACATGTCGTGTTGGGCCGCAAGTTGCTCGCCAAAGCCGGCGATGGCGAGATCGAGCGTCGGGCTGCTGCGGAGCGCGCGGCCGGGCGCAAGCTGGTCAGCGAGAACGGCTTCCTGCGCCTGCTCGGATTGATGAAGGCGCCGGAGGCTTCTGCGCTGTCGCGGCAGTCGCTGATCGACCAGTCGCGGCTGACCGGCGAGGATCTCGACCTTTTGTCGCTGTTCGATGCCTTCGAGCATGATTGCGAACCGTATTCCTTTCGCGACCTGATCCTCGCCCGCAAATATGCCGGGCTGGTTGCCGGCGGCGCCTCGTGGGGGGCGATTGCGCGCTCGGTGCACCGCTCAGGCCCGGTCGCCTCGCTCACCGCCAAGTCGCTCGCCGTCGGCTCGCAGCACGGGCGGGCCGATGCGATCTATCTCGAAGGCGGCCAGAGCGAACTCGACGGCCAGCTGCTGTTCGATCTGGGAACGCAGGATGACGACACGCTGGAAGAGCTGTTCGCCGATGCCGAGGCGGCGGAAGGGGCTGAAGAGCACGAGCAGGCGGCGGCGCTCTACCAGCGCTGCCTGGCCATCGACCCAAGCGATGCCATCGCCGCCTTCAACCGCGCCAACTGCCTGCGCGCCGCCGGCCAGGCGGCCGAGGCGGCGCACGACTATGCCCGCGCCATAAAGCTCGATCCCGGCTTCGTCGAGGCCTGGTTCAATCTCGCCGGGCTGATGAGCGAGGAGGGGCGGGTAGCCTCGGCGCGCCGCCATTTGCTCAAGGCGATCGCATTGGACGCTGATTATGCCGATGCGGTATTCAACCTTGCGAGGCTGGAGTTCGACGCCGGCAATCTCGCCGAGGCGCGGCGTCGCTGGGTGCGCTATCTCGAGCTCGACGCCAATTCCGAATGGGCGCGCACGGCCGCGCGGGGCATCCAGTTTGTCGATTTGCAGCTGGCGCGGATGTCGGCAGGGTGAGGTAGTAGCGCCTCCTTCTCCCCTTGTGAGATCTTTGCACAGAAGCCGATCAGTGATTCTGTTGTGAGGTTGGAGCAGGGAGATTCGCGATGGTGGATCGTGTTCTGGGTCA